>NZ_CP073078.1:4333146-4638227 GCF_018135625.1 Phenylobacterium montanum | reverse complement strand
AAGCCGGTGAAATAGGGGTGGCCGCCGACCCGCATCTCGCCGACGGCGAGCTCCATCGGGAAGGTCGAACCGTCCCGCCGTTCGCCGACCACCACGCGCCCGATGCCGATGATGCGGCGCTCGCCGGTATCCTTGTAGCGTTCGATATAGCCGTCGTGGGCGTCCCGGTAGGGCTGAGGCATCAGGATCTTGACGTTGCGCCCGATCACCTCGTCCGGGCGCCAACCGAACAGGCGCTGGGCCGCGGCGCTGAACGAGCGGACCAAGCCCTGTTCGTCGATCACCACCATG
Source organism: Phenylobacterium montanum (assembly GCF_018135625.1). NCBI lineage: Bacteria > Pseudomonadati > Pseudomonadota > Alphaproteobacteria > Caulobacterales > Caulobacteraceae > Poindextera > Poindextera montana. The sequence continues at coordinate 4,637,936 of NZ_CP073078.1, read as the reverse complement.
GCGTCCGGCACCGTGTCCAGGATCGACTGCAGATGGGCTTCGCGCTCATAAAGATGGGCGTTGGCGATGGCAGCCTCGGTCCGAGCCCGCCCCAGCCATTCGCCGGCGATCGAGACCCCGACTCCCAGCAGGACGAAGGTCGTGACGCTCACCTCGCGGTCGATCGCGCCCGTGCTGGCGTTCATCATCAGCAGGCCGTCCCCCAGCCCCAGCGCCGTGCAGACCAGCCCGGGACCGATTCCCCCCACGAGGGCGGAGGCGATCACCCCGCCGGTCGCGATCAGGAACGCCGACCGGCCCGCGACGATACCGTGGAAGGGATAGCGCAGGGCCAGCACAGCCGCGCCCCAGCAGATGGCGAGCAGATACGCGCCCCAGCGCGATGATCGCCTGGGTGCTGCGGCGAGCTCGTCGATCGTCCGCCATAGGTCCCGCATGGCTGTAGGGGTAGTCGCGGTGCTGCGTTCCATCAAGGCGGGTCGATCGTGAATTTCGCCTTATCCCAGAGCCCGCCCGCGCCCGGTATCCGTAGGACTACGTAGGGGATGGGCCTTAGGGTGACGACCCGAATTTCTCCGGTGTGCGGCCGGCGCTACCGATGATGCGTCAACATCGGAGACCAGCGATGCAAACCGCAGAGACCCTCGCGACGGCCCCGGCCCTGCACGATCACTCGACCGGCACGGGCGTCGAGATGTTCCCGGGCCTCTGCCTGGGCGGCTTCACCATGCGCTTCGAGCGCGACGAGGAAATCTTCGGCGAGCAGGAAGAAGCCGACTTCGCCTACAAGATCGTATCGGGCGCGGCCCGCACCTTCCGTGTGCTCAGCGACGGCCGCCGCCAGGTGGTCGGTTTCCACCTGCCGGGCGACGTCTTCGGGCTGGAGCGCGGCGAAACCCACAGATTCTCCGCCGAGGCGGTCAGCGGCTGCGTCGTCGCCCTGGTCCGGCGCACCGCCATCGAGCGCGCCGCGCGCGCCGACGGCGAGGCGGCGCGCTGGCTCTGGGGCCTGGCGGCCGGCGAACTTGAGCGGCTGCAGGACCACGCCATGTTGCTGGGCCGCAAGACGGCGACCGAACGCGTCGCCTCCTTCCTCCTGGACATGGCTGAACGCTCCCCGTTCGCCGGCGGGGTCCAGCTGCTGATGTCGCGAGCCGATATCGCCGACTATCTGGGCCTGACCGTCGAAACCGTCTCCCGCACCCTGACCCAGCTCGAGCGCGACCACATGATCGCCATTCCGAGTTCGCGCCGGATCGTGCTGTCCAGGCCCGAAGCCCTCGCCGGCTGCGACGCCTGACCGGGCCAGACCTGACCGGGCCAGACCTGACCGGGCCAGACCTGACCGGGCCAGACCTGACCGGGCCAGACCTGACCGGGGCCGAGCGAATCTCCGTTTCCGCCCCGGATTGATCCAAGACCACAAACCAACGCGCCGGAGATCGGCAATGTCGTACAAGACGCTCCTGGTGCATGTCGAAGCCGACCAGGCCTGCGACGATCGCATCAAATTGGCCTCGCAGGTCGCCGGCATGTTCGCCGCCAAGGTCGTCGGGCTCGGCTGCGAGGGCTTCGCCCCGGTGATGGCCACCGGCTTCGCCGCCACGGACGGCATGGTCATCGAGGCCGTGCGCGAGCGGATCGCCATCGACCTGCCCCTGGCCGAGCAGCGCTTCCGCACGCTCGTCGGCAACGCCGAGATCGTGGCGGACTGGATCACGGGCTACGAGTACCCGGCGGCCGAACTCGCCCAGCATGCCCGTGGAGCGGACCTGATCGTCGCCAGCCGCCCCCGGCGCGGCGCCGCGGCCGCCTTCTCCGCCAACCTGCCGGACGTGGTGCTCGAGGCCGGCGTCCCGGTCCTGGTCTGCGCCGACACCCCGGCCAAGCTGAAGGCCGAACACGTGCTGGTGGCCTGGAAGAACACCCGCGAATCGCGGCGGGCCCTGGCCGACGCCCTTCCCTTTCTGATGCGCGCCGACAGGGTGACCCTGCTGACGGTGAGCGGCGAGGCCGAATCCGTCGAGCAGCCAGGGCTGCAAGAGGTGGTCAGCCGGCTCGCCCGCCACGGCGTGGTCGCCGACACCCTGGTGGCGCCGAAAGGCTCGTCCGCCGTGGCCGAGGTCATCGACCGCACCGCCGGCCATCTCCAGGCCGATCTTGTAGTGATGGGCGCCTATGGTCATCCGCGCCTGCAGGAATGGGCGCTGGGCGGCGCCACCGAAGACCTGCTGGCGGCGTCCTCACGGCACATCCTGTTCAGCCACTGAAACCGCTGGCGGCCGCGCCGCAGCTCCGACGGCGGACGTGCCGGTTTGCTGGCGTCCCCGGCGTGACTCGAACACGCGACCCCAGGTTTAGGAATCTACCTAGAGTTTATAACCGGCGATAACCGATTTCCGCCGATTTTGCTACTACCATATGTTTTGTTTGACTTTTTGCCCGCCGTTTGCACGATGGGCCACGACACGCTTTACGCGAGCCCTGCTTCCCATGTGCTTCCGCGCACCCAGCCCGGGAAGCGTGGAAGCAGCCGGGAAGCAGATCGTGAGCAGACCATGCCCAAGCTGACAAAGACGCTCGTGAAGGATGCTCCGGCTCCCGCCGCCGGCGAGACCTTCATCTGGGACACCGAGGTCAAGGGCTTCGGGGTCCGCATCCGCGCATCCGGCGTGAAGACCTACATCGTCCAATATCGCAACGCCGACGGCCTGAGCCGCAGGATGGTGATCGGCCAGGCTTCGACGCTGATCGCCGAAACGGCGCGCAAGCTCGCCAGAAAGCAGCTCGGCGCGGTCGCTGGGGGGCAAGATCCATCTGCTGAGCGCAAAGCGATGCGGGCCGGCGCCACCGTGTCGGAGATGTGCGATTGGTATCTGGAGGAAGCTCGCGCCGGCCGGCTGCTCAGCCGAAATCGCCAGCCGATGAAGGCCTCGTCGCTTCAGGTCGACGAGTCTCGGATCAAGGAGCACATCAAGCCGCTGCTTGGTGCGCGCGCCATCCGCGCGATCACGCTCGCCGATATTGAACGCCTGCAAGCGGACATCGCCGCCGGGAAATCCGCCGCCTCGAAACGGCGGAAGGGTCGCGGCGGCAACACACGCGGCGGGGCCGGCGCGGCGAGCCGGTGCGTCGCGACCTTACGGGCGATATTCGGGCATGCCGTTCGCTGGGGCCTGATTGGGGCGAACCCAGCCCTCGGCGTGCGCCAACTTCCGCTGGAGCGACGAACCCGCCGACTGTCGGAAGCCGAGATCGTCAGGCTCGGTGAAACCATGCGGTCGCGTGAATATGAGGCTGACCTGCCTGCCGGGCTGGCCTCCATCCAGCTTATCCTTCTAACCGGGTTTCGGCGATCGGAGGCGCTCGGGCTTCGCTATGCTTGGCTCGATGCGCACTGTGTTCGCTTCCCCGACACCAAGACGGGCAAGCAATTGCGCATCATCGGCCAAACCGCCAAGGCGCTGGTTGATCTGCAACGGCAAACGCCTGATCGGGACTACGTCTTCCCGAGCGAACGCAACGACGGGCACCTCATCGCAGCAGATCGCGTGCTGCAGCGCCTATGCGTGACGGCCGAGCTGAGCGGAGTGTCCCTGCATACGCTCCGGCACACATTCGCCAGCGTCGCGGCTGATCTCGGCTACACCGAGCTGACAATAGCCGGCCTTCTCGGACACGCCGCACAAGGTGTCACACAGCGCTATGTTCACGTTGACCGCGCTCTGGTCATGGCGGCGGATCACATCTCCGCTCACATTGCGGATCTTCTCGGACTCAAAGTGATTGATCAACAACCAAGCGTGGAGCCGGTCGCCACGCAGGTTCATCGCGAGGCGCTATCGCCGCCGCGAGAGCTTAACGGGCATGCTATGCCGCGACCAATCGAGTTGGCTACAAGAGGACCTGCCGCGTCTGCAATCAGCGACGCGACGCCGCTTCGACCAATACGAAATGATGTGGACTATGACGAGGCCGCCAGCGCCTATCGCCGCTATCTATCGGCCGCTCCTCTGCCTGGGACAGAGGCGGCCAACCGAGCCGAAGTGTTGAGACTCTTGATCTGCACCTATGAGGAGGCGCGGCGGCCAGCCGCGAACCACCCCGCGGCCGCCCTGATCCGCGTCATGGACAGCCAGGGTAAGACAGAAAGGGATTTGGCCATGCTCGTTGGCGCGATCGGCGCGTCTGAGATCCTTTCAGGCGCGCGAACGCTTACCGTCGACCATCTCCGCCAGCTGCGCTCTGAATGGGGCGTCCCCGCCGCTTCGCTGGTCTAGGCTGCGCCCGAAGCGGGCGAAAGCCTCGACTGCTCCGCGCGCTTCAATCAAGAAGTAGGTTGTCCATTGCGAGCGCATTAGCGGCCACACGCCCCCCTCGGAACCCGCTTGCTTCGTGGCGAAATTCAAAAGGAGCCAGTGAACCGATCTAAGGCGCCTCTGCTTCGAATAGCATAAACCCCAGTCATCGCCCGATGTGTTGAAGATTATTAAGAACAATATTCCTGGTTAGGTTGCAACCCATATGTCAGACTTGAAATCGGATGGGGCGTTAATCTCTCAAGCTTTGCTTTTCTAGGCTTTTACTGCCGTACAGCCAGATTTTCACCCAGTCCGCCCTAACGGCCGTGCATGTTTCGGGCGAGGCGCAAGATATGTCGACGTACTACAACTATTTCGGCGTCGCCATGGCTACCAGCGCAGCTCCCCGCGCCTGGATCCACACGACAGCCTATGGTCAGACCCTCACCGCCGTAGCCGGCACGCCGACCCAACTCAGCGACTCCTATGGCGGCGGCACGTTGATTGGCGGAACAGCCGACTGCAGCTTCTACGTCTCGGACAGCGCCGAGCAGATCAGCGTCGCCTCCTCGACTGTAGTCGACACAGTTTATTCTTGGCGCTCCTACGCCCTGCCGCTCAACGTCAACAACCTGACGCTGGAACAGGCGGGCAGCACCGGCACGGCCAACAGCGCCAGCGACCTGATGATCGCCCTGGCGACGGATGACATCCTCGTCGCGGGTTCCGGAGCCGATGTCATGGTCGACAACGGAGCAGGCGGCGATTTCTTCCAGTTCGGAGGGACCGCGACCCAGGACGTGATCTACGGTTTCCAGGCCGGCGGGGCCGCTCCCGACGTGATTCAGTTGACCAGCGCGCCGTTCACCAGCTTCGCCGACGTGCAAGCTCACCTGACCCAGCTTGGTGCCGACACGCTGCTAACGCTGTCCGCCACGCAACAGGTATTGATCCACAACACGACGGCCACGTCGCTGACCGCGGCGAACTTCGCCCTCGGCGTCAGCCTGGTCGGAGCGACGCCGAGCTTCGATGAGGAATTCAACAGCCTCAGCCTCTATTCGCCGTCGACCGGCAGCGGGATATGGAAGACCAACTTCAACTCGGGAAGCCAGAGCGGAGTCAATTCCTGGACCAGCCGCACCCTACAGCCCAACGCCGAACAGGAGATATATGTCGATCCCAGCTGGGGCGGCAGCGGTACGACGCCGCTCGGCCTGAACCCGTTTTCAATCAACAATGGCGTCCTGACCATCACCGCCAGCGTCACGCCGGCGGCGGACCTCAGCCTGGTCCACAACTACCCCTACATTTCCGGTCTGCTGACGACCCAGAAGTCGTTCGCCCAGACCTATGGCTATTTCGAAATCCGCGCCCAACTGCCGGCCGGACAGGGCGTGTGGCCCGCCTTCTGGCTCTTGCCGGCGGACAACACCTACCCGCCCGAACTGGACGTGATGGAACAGATCGGCGGCGCGACGATCTACGAGACCGCCCACTACCTCAATTCCAGCGGAACGACGGTCGCGGCGGAGTTCACCTCTTACCTGCCCAGCGACACGACCGGCTTCCATACCTACGGGGTGCTTTGGACGCCGACCGTGCTGGCCTGGTACACCGACGGCCTGGAGGTGGCGACGACGCCCACGCCATCCACCATGAACAAGCCGATGTTCATGCTGGTCAACCTGGCCATCGGCGGAACCTGGCCGGGATCGCCGCCGGCCAGTTTCACCTCGGCCCAGTATCAGATCGACTACGTCAAGGCCTACAGCCTCTCGAGCCTCAACCTCGGCGGCGGCGCGGCCCCGAGCGTGGTCCAGACGCCGGGAGCGCCAGTCGCCGCACCGGACGCCTATGGAGTCCTCGCGGGCGCCGGACTGACAGTGGGCGCCACCCATGGCGTCCTGGTTAACGACACCGATCCCAACGGCCTGACCCTCACCGCCGCCCTGGCCCAGAACGGCGGACCGCAGCACGGCAGCCTGACCCTCAACGCGGACGGTTCGTTCAGCTACACCCCGACCCTCGGCTACGCTGGGAGCGACAGTTTCACCTACATCGCTAGCGCGATCGGCGCTTCGAGCGCACCTGTGACCGTCACCCTGACGGTAGTGGCCCAGTCGCCCCAGACCCATGGCGCCACCTATGGCGACAATGCCGGCCAGGGCCTGACTGTGACGGCAAGCCAGGGCGTGCTCGTCGGAGCCTCAGATCCCAACGGCCTCACGCTCACCGCCGCCCTCGCCCAGAACGGCGGACCACAGCACGGCAGCCTGACACTCAACCCGGACGGCTCGTTCAGCTACACTCCGAACCTCGGCTACGCCGGGACCGATAGCTTCACCTATGTCGCCAGCGACAGCCTGACCTCCGGGACCCCGACCACCGTCTCCCTGAACGTCACGGCTCGAGCCCCAACGGCCCAGGCCGCCACCTTCGCCGATAGCGCCGGCCAGACCCTCTTGGTCACCGCCGCACAGGGCGTATTGGTCGGCGCCGCAGACCCCAACGGACTGACCCTCACCGCCGCCCTCGCCCAGAACGGCGGGCCGCAACATGGCAGCCTGACCCTCAACCCGGACGGCTCGTTCAGCTACACCCCGACGCTCGGATTCGCCGGGACCGACAGCTTTACCTACGTCGCCAGCGACAGCCTGGCCTCGGGCGCCCCGATCACCGTCACCCTGAACGTCGCGGCTCGGGCTCCGACAACCCAGGCCGCCACCTTCGCCGATAGCGCCGGCCAGACCCTGACTGTGACCGCATCCCAGGGCGTGCTTGTGGGCGCCGCAGACCCCAACGGACTGACCCTCACCGCCGCCCTGGCCCAGAATGGCGGGCCGCAGCATGGGACCTTGACGCTCAACGCTGACGGCTCCTTCAACTACACCCCGACGCTCGGATTCGCCGGGACCGACAGCTTTACCTACGTCGCCAGCGACAGCCTGGCCTCGGGCGCCCCGACCACCGTCACCCTGAACGTCGCGGCTCGGGCCCCGACAACCCAGGCCGCCACCTTTGGCGATAATGCTGGCCAGTCGCTGACCGTGGCCGCCGCACAGGGCGTACTGGTCGGCGCCGCAGACGCCAACGGCCTGACCCTCACCGCCGCCCTCGCCCAGAACGGCGGGCCGCAACATGGCAGCCTGACCCTCAACCCGGACGGCTCGTTCAGCTACACTCCGAACCTCGGATTCGCCGGGACCGACAGCTTTACCTACGTCGCCAGCGACAGCCTGGCCTCGGGCGCCCCGACCACCGTCACCCTGAACGTCGCGGCTCGGGCTCCAACAACCCAGGCCGCCACCTTCGCCGACAACGCTGGCCAGTCCCTGTCGATCGCTACCGGCCAAGGCGTGCTTATCGGCGCGACAGACCCCAACGGACTGACCCTGACCGCGGCCCTGGCCCAGAATGGCGGGCCGCAACACGGCAGCCTGACCCTGAACGCCGATGGCTCGTTCAGCTACACCCCGACCCTCGGCTACGCCGGGACCGACAGCTTCACCTATATCGCCAGCGACAGCCTTGCCTCGGGGACGCCGACTACCGTCACCCTGAACGTTGCGGCCCAGGCCCCGACGACCCAGGCCACCGCCTTCGCCGACAACGCCGGCCAGACCCTCTTGGTCACCGCCGCACAGGGCGTACTGGTCGGCGCCGCAGACCCCAACGGCCTGACCCTCACCGCCGCCCTGGCCCAGAACGGCGGGCCGCAACATGGCAGCCTGACCCTCAACCCGGACGGCTCGTTCAGCTACACCCCGACGCTCGGATTCGCCGGGACCGACAGCTTTACCTACGTCGCCAGCGACAGCCTGGCCTCGGGCGCCCCGACCACCGTCACCCTGAACGTCGCGGCTCGGGCTCCGACAACCCAGGCCGCCACCTTCGCCGACAACGCCGGCCAGTCCCTGTCGATCGCTACCGGCCAAGGCGTGCTTATCGGCGCGACAGACCCCAACGGACTGACCCTGACCGCGGCCCTGGCCCAGAACGGCGGGCCGCAACATGGCAGCCTGACCCTCAACCCGGACGGCTCGTTCAGCTACACTCCGAACCTCGGCTACGTCGGGGCCGACAGCTTCACCTATATCGCCAGCGACAGCCTGGCCTCGGGCGCCCCGACCACCGTCACCCTGAACGTCGCGGCTCGGGCTCCGACAACCCAGGCCGCCACCTTCGCCGACAACGCCGGCCAGTCCCTGTCGATCGCTACCGGCCAAGGCGTGCTTATCGGCGCGACAGACCCCAACGGACTGACCCTGACCGCGGCCCTGGCCCAGAACGGCGGGCCGCAACATGGCAGCCTGACCCTCAACCCGGACGGCTCGTTCAGCTACACTCCGAACCTTGGCTACGCCGGGACCGACAGCTTTACCTACGTCGCCAGCGACAGCCTGGCCTCGGGCGCCCCGACCACCGTCACCCTGAACGTCGCGGCTCGGGCTCCGACAACCCAGGCCGCCACCTTCGCCGACAACGCCGGCCAGTCCCTGTCGATCGCTACCGGCCAAGGCGTGCTTATCGGCGCGACAGACCCCAACGGACTGACCCTGACCGCGGCCCTGGCCCAGAACGGCGGGCCGCAACACGGCAGCCTGACCCTGAACGCCGATGGCTCGTTCAGCTACACCCCGACCCTCGGCTACGCCGGGACCGACAGCTTCACCTATATCGCCAGCGACAGCCTTGCCTCGGGGACGCCGACTACCGTCACCCTGAACGTTGCGGCCCAGGCCCCGACGACCCAGGCCACCGCCTTCGCCGACAACGCCGGCCAGACCCTCTTGGTCACCGCCGCACAGGGCGTACTGGTCGGCGCCGCAGACCCCAACGGCCTGACCCTCACCGCCGCCCTGGCCCAGAACGGCGGGCCGCAACATGGCAGCCTGACCCTCAACCCGGACGGCTCGTTCAGCTACACCCCGACGCTCGGATTCGCCGGGACCGACAGCTTTACCTACGTCGCCAGCGACAGCCTGGCCTCGGGCGCCCCGACCACCGTCACCCTGAACGTCGCGGCTCGGGCTCCGACAACCCAGGCCGCCACCTTCGCCGACAACGCCGGCCAGTCCCTGTCGATCGCTACCGGCCAAGGCGTGCTTATCGGCGCGACAGACCCCAACGGACTGACCCTGACCGCGGCCCTGGCCCAGAATGGCGGGCCGCAACACGGCAGCCTGACCCTGAACGCCGATGGCTCGTTCAGCTACACCCCGACCCTCGGCTACGTCGGGGCCGACAGCTTCACCTATATCGCCAGCGACAGCCTTGCCTCGGGGACGCCGACCACCGTCACCCTGAACGTCACGGCTCGGGCCCCGACGGCCCAGGCCGCCACCTTCGCCGATAGCGCCGGCCAGACCCTGACTGTGACCGCATCCCAGGGCGTGCTTGTGGGCGCCGCAGACCCCAACGGACTGACCCTCACCGCCGCCCTCGCCCAGAACGGCGGGCCGCAACATGGCAGCCTGACCCTCAACCCGGACGGCTCGTTCAGCTACGCTCCGGCGCTCGGATTCGCAGGGACCGACAGCTTCACCTACGTCGCCAGCGACAGCCTCAGCACCAGCGCGCCCACGACCGTGACGCTCACGGTCACTGCCAGGCCCCCCGCCACCCAGACCGCGAGCTTTGCAGACAACGCCGGCCAATCCCTCTGGGTCGCCGCCGCCCAGGGCGTACTCGTGGGCGCCTCAGATCCCAATGGCCTCACGCTCACCGCCGCTCTATCCCAGAACGGCGGGCCGCAACACGGCAGGCTGACCCTCAACCCGGACGGCTCGTTCAGCTACACCCCGACCCTCGGCTACGCCGGGACCGACAGCTTCACCTATGTCGCCAGCGACAGCCTCAGCACCAGCGCGCCCACGACTGTGACCCTCACGATCGTCGCGAGGGCGCCAACCGCCCAGAGCGCGAACTTTGCCGACAATGCCGGGCACGTTCTCTCGGTCGCCGCCGCCCAGGGCATACTCGTGGGCGCTTCCGATCCCAATGGTCTCACGCTCACCGCCGCCCTGGCCCAGAACGGCGGACCCAAGCACGGCAGCCTGACCCTCAACGCCGACGGCTCGTTCAGCTACGCCCCGACCCTCGGCTATGCCGGGACCGACAGCTTCACCTACATCGCCAGCGACAGTCTCAGCGCCAGCGCGCCCACGACCGTAACGCTCACGATCGCCGCCCGCACACCGAACACCCAGGCTGCGGGCTACAGCATCTCCGGCGACGTAGCCAATACGTTCACCGCCATAGGCGGCGTCCTGTCCGTCGACACCGACAACAACGGCCTGCCGCTCACGGCCGCCCTCGCCACAAATGGCGGACCTAAACATGGCGCTTTGACGCTGAACCCCGATGGCTCATTCACCTACACGCCGACCCTTGGCTATGTCGGGACCGACAGCTTCAGCTACATCGCTAGCGACAGCCTGAGCTCAAGCGCTGCGACGACCGTCACGCTGACGGTCAATCCGCAACACATCATCGGCGGAACCGGGAACGACACCTACAAGGTCTACAACACCGCCGATACCATTACCGTCGCTGCGGGCACGCCCAACGAGAGCGTCATCGCCTATTGCACCTATGTGCTGCCGGCGAACATCCAGCACCTGACCATCAGCGGGTCCGGATTCACCGGAACGGGTAACGCCATCAACGATACCCTGACAAGCACGGGCGGAGCCAACACCCTTGTCGCCGGAACTGGCGTCGACACCTTCAACGTCAACAATGTCGGCGACAAGGTGGTCAACAACACCAGCCAGACAGCCGACGTGATCTTTTCCAGCGTCAGCTATGCTGTGCCGAACGGCGTCAAGGCCCTGGAACTGACCACACCCGGTACGACGGCCACAGCAAATGTGGCCGGCGGCGACACCCTGACCAGCGTCAACGGCGGCGACACCCTCGTCGGATCGGCCAAGGGATCGGATGTATTCGTCGTCTATCATACCAACGACGTGATCAGGGTCGCGTCAGGAACGCCGAACGACACCGTCCAGGCGTGGTCGAGCTTCACGCTTCCAGCCTATGTGGCCAAGCTCGTCGGCGAAGGGACCAGCGCCATAACCTTGGTCGGCAATTCGATGACCGACACCATCACCCCCAACACGGGGGCCGACACCCTGACCGCCGGTAGCGGGGCGGCGACCTTTGTCATCTCGACGGCGGATAAACTCGAAACCATCACCAACTTCAACAATCACGACCAGATCGACATCACCGCCTTCCAAAACGCCGGTTTGACACCGAGCTTCACCGATCATGGAACCTATTCGACAGTGACGTTCTCCGACGGAGACGTGATCTGGCTGACCGGCGTTCACGCCAGCAGCCTTTCCGTGCATGGCCACTACATAATTTGAAACCAGCTCCCCGCGCCGCACTTCGTTCCTGCCGCTTTTTGGCGCCGGGGCCCGACCCCCACTCCCGCAGCCAGGCAAAGCCTCAATACACTCGAAGGCATGGGCGGCCTCGAAACCGGACAAGCTCATCGTCTTTTTGTTCCCTTGGAAGCCCACGACTGTCTCTGGGAAAGGGGGGCGCGCGCCGAAGAGCTTCAAGGCGAGCGGCGTCTCCTTCCAAAAACGCCCGCCTACAAGAACCAAGCGCGGAAGTGGCTGAGCAGATCCAACCATCGGGAAACTTCCGATTGCGCGTCCACCAGACGTGAAGGTCGGCAACCGGCGAGACGGCGATGCGAGATGGAATTAGAGGCGATCTCGCATCTGGAAAGCGGCGTGACCACCGGCGGCGAGCCGGCATTCGATCCCCCGTTTGACGTGTGCCGAACCTTCGCAAGAGATAGAGGTCGATCGTCCAGACCGCACCATTGGATTGGCTGCTAAGGCCAGCGGGAAGAAGTTGTGGATGTGCCGAAGACCGTGGCCATCGCGCTCGTGGAACCGAAGGCTTGGCCAGCGAGAGCATCACCGCGGCTTTCCAGAAAGCCCAACTAAGAAGAGCGCGGCACGGCCTTCGCCTAGCGGCCCAGCGCCAGCCCCACATGGTCCGATAGGGCGGCGCTAGCAGTGCTCGCGGACGCCACGCCATCAATAGCCAAATCCGTTCCAGTCGCGAACAGAGCCATCGCTTGCGCCAAGCCCACGACCGCGCGACCGTCGGCCACTCGTGGGTCCGCCACGAACGTGCCGCCGTGACCATCGTCAGAGAGCACAAAATTGCTGGTGGCGTAGGCTCCCGTCAGGGTTAGGTGGGCAAGGGCGGCCCCGTCCGTTACGGTCAGGGTTCCGCTGAGCCCGCCTTGGAACTGCGTCCAGGACACGGTCTCTGCGGAGCCATAGACGAAGCCGCCGAGGTCTATCTTCTGGCTCGAAAGGGCGAGACCGGCGATCACTCCGGCGAACGCGGTGGGATCTTCCAGCGCTAAGTCCCCGCCACCGCTCACAAAGCTCACAACCGCGCCGCTCGCGACCCTACCTGCAATGTCGGCGACGCCACCGGCCAGGGTAAGACCGCCGCGAACGATCCCACCCGAAGAGACGATTAGGTCTCCTCCACGGCTGACTGTTGCAAAAAGGACGGCGCCGCCCGACTCGACTCTTTCGACGCCGCCGTTCCAGATCCTGGCGAACTTGTCGGAACCGCCGTCTTGGATGACCGCGTATGCGCCATAGCCTATGATGCTGTTACTGGCCGCAGCGCCAGCCTCGACGATTTCGAACCCGCTCTCGACACTGGTCGAATACGCAATCCCACCCGATTTGATGTCGATCTTCCCGCCCGGTAGGACGAAATCGCCCCTAGCGGTTCCACCGCCCGAGACGACTTCGGTCCCACCAACAGTGATCTCAGAGCCGCTAGTGACGCCGCCGGATTGGACATATTCAAGGGAGCCAGATGCGACGAGGTCGCCAATCGCGATCCCCTGCACCAACGCGAAGTCCGCCCTCTCATTGGGCGCCAGCACAGCGTCGGAAACGGTTCCGCCGGCGTCGATAAAAAGCTCGCCGTAGCGGAGTGTGATGCCCGCGGCCGATCCGCCTGGAACAACTTCGAAGCGGCCCGCCCCAAAGCCCGATCCACTGCCAATGTTGACGCCGCTGGCGGTCCCCCCGAGGTATGCCTAGCCTTCGACGGTTCCGCCGCCCACGAGTTCGCCGCCCGCCGGGACATAGGGGTCGCCCCAAAGCAGCCCGCCAGGCTCCAAGAGGATCTGACCGGCGAGCGGTGGAGGGAAAACGCCTTGATAGAGTTGACCGCCCGAAAGGATCTCGACTTCGGAGCCGCTGAGAGCATCCACGTCCATCGCAACCCCGCCGGACTGCACCTGGAGCCCATCCGCGCTGCTGATGGTCAGACCGGAACTGGTGACTCCAGAGGAGACAATCACCGTCGTCATCGCTGCAGATCCTTCGAGCCGGGATCATGGTCTAAGCGACCTGGCGCGCGCATAGCGAGCCGCCGGTTCCTCATCGCCTGTATAGCTTGACAACAGATCAATTTCAATGCGCGGTTGCGCTACAGTTTGCCCACGAGTTGTGCCCTTTGGGATCAAATGTGGCTCGCTCGCTGAAGTGGCGCTGACAGAGTAACAGCGTGTCGTCGGCTACATGAAGCCGGCCGCTGGTCAGCTCCTTGTCGCGAGCTACACAATCTTCGTGGCCGACACCCCTCCTCCAGCAATGAGCTTTTGACGACGATAGCAGTTGTCCTGCACGGCGAAGATGAGCGACGAACTGCTCCGCGGCGCCCCTCCCATTCGATCGGGCAATAGCCGAGACCCGGGCAGTTTGCGGTCAGCTTCGGATCGCTGACGCTGGGCTAGCCGCCTAGCGGTTGGCGCAAGCCGCACGAGCTCGTCGCCGGTTTCGCCAAAAACGAAGGCCCCGGCGTTTGGCGCGGGGCCTTCCTCTGCTTCGCCACAGAGTCGGGGGACGAGTGTGGCGATCTCAGATGCCTGACACTGAGCGTTACCTGAAGCGCTGTGAACGAATTTTTAGATATGACCGATCACAAGGTCGTTGGTGCGTATTGCGGATTTGGCCATCGCGGCGGGCTCCGCTCGGGACACAAAGGTGATCGGTTGAGCCAGAATCGGTGGCCAAATCCGCCGAGCACAATCCCCCTTTCCAGCCGGTAGTACTGTGGCGTGCAAAGGTTCGCGCGATCGGCATAGAGCCTGTCCGCGAACGCCCGGTCTCGCGCCGCGAAGTCTCACCACCTTGCCTGGTCGCTCTCGAACGCGCGCTTCCCGGTTCGACGCCAGAGCGCCAATGTGTCATTCCTTTCGCCGGCCTGAAGCATGGCGGCGAGGGACAGGAACGCGCCGTAGAGAACCGCGCGATCATCGCCGGTGAGCTCGACCAGGCCAGCTTTCTGCACCAGGCCGCCGAGCTCGATCAGATGACGGGTTCGTTCGCGCCGCTGCATCACCCACGCCCGCGTGTCGGTCCTGGATCGCTGCAGTTCAAGCCGACGCCGAGCCGCCGTCGTTCGCTTGCTGGCTTCCCGCGTCGCCAGCAGCACCGCCCTCAGCGCCGGCCCCGCGACGTTGAAAGAAGGCCTGCCCCTTCCTCCTCCATCCCTCCTTCCTGGTCGCGTCAGTGATCTGGACGAGACCCAGGAGCCCGCCGGCGAGCACCTCAACGTCGAGCGCATCGGCTCCGGTAGCGATCACCAGCTCGCCCAGCTGCCGCATCTTGCGCTCTTTGAGGGCCTTCGCCTTGGCCTCCAGCGCTTTCAGTTCAGCATCGAAGTCGATCGGTTTGCGCATGGGAGACTCCATCAGGCTCTGACGCGCTGATGATAAGGCTGCCCCTCTCAGAATGCTCTGAGGTCGCAGGAACGGCGTGAGACGACCCGGTCCCTCCCGAGATTTTTTCTTGGGAGGGCGCGCTTATACGTCGTGCCGACGTTCGCTCTAGAGCGTAGTTGGATCGCCGTTATGGCGATCTATCATTTCTCGGCCAAGGTGATCAGCCGCGCCGCCGGCGCCAGCGCCGTGGCCGCGGCCGCCTATCGCTCGGCCTCGCGGCTGCGCGATGCGCGTCTGGATCGCAGCCATGACTTCTCCAACAAGGCCGGCGTCGTCCACTCCGAGGTCATGCTGCCGGACGGCGCGCCAGCGGAGTGGTCCGACCGCGAGGCGCTTTGGAACGCGGTCGAGGCTGCAGAAGTCCGCCGCGACGCCCAGCTCGCCCGCGAGATCGAGTTCGCCATTCCGCGGGAGATGGACAAGGCCGACGGCATCGCTCTCGCCCGCGACTTCGTGCAGCGCGAGTTCGTGGATCGGGGCATGGTCGCCGATCTCAATGTGCATTGGGACATGGGCGCCGATGGCCTGGCCAAGCCGCATGCGCATGTGATGCTGACCATGCGGTCGGCGGATGAAGAGGGTTTCGGAGCCAAGGTCCGAGACTGGAACCGCACCGCGCTGGTCGAACACTGGCGTGAGGCCTGGGCCGATCATGTCAACACGCGCCTGGCCGAGCTCGACATCGAGGCGAGGATCGACCACCGCAGCCTCGAAGCGCAGGGGATCGAGCTCGAGCCGCAGCACAAGATCGGGCCGGCGGCGCAGCGCATGGCCGATGAGGGTCTGGAGGCCGATCGGCTCGACGAGCATCGCGAGATCGCGAGGTCCAACGGCGAGCGGATCATCGGAGATCCCAGACTCGCCTTGGATGCCATCACCCGGCAGCAGGCCACCTTCACCGAGCGCGACCTGGCGATGTTCATCCATCGCCATTCCGACGGCCTGGAGCAATTCAACGAGGCGATCGGGGCGGTTCACGCCTCGCCGGATCTGGTGGCGCTCGGCAAGGACGGGCATGGCTTCGACCGCTTCACCAGCCGCGAGATGCTGGAGGTGGAAGAGCGCCTGATCCGCAGCTCGGCCCTGATGGCCGAGCGCGAGCGGCATGGGGTGAGCGACCGGGATCGCGAGCGCGCCCGGGCGCAAGCGGAAGCCCGCGGCCTCAGCCTCTCCGGCGAGCAGAAGGACGCCTTCGAACATCTCACCGAAGGCAAGGACCTCGGCGTCGTGGTCGGCTACGCCGGGACCGGCAAATCGGCCATGCTGGGCGTGGCCCGCGAAGCCTGGGAGAGCGCGGGCTACGAGGTCCGGGGCCTCGCCCTCTCCGGCATCGCCGCCGAAAACCTTGAGAGCGGATCAGGCATCGCCTCGCGGACGATCGCCAGCCTCGAGCATGCCTGGTCGCAAGGCCGAGACGAACTCACCTTCCGCGATGTGCTGGTGATCGACGAGGCCGGTATGATCGGCTCGCGGCAGATGGAGCGGGTGCTGTCAGCGGCGCAGGACGCCGGCGCCAAGGTGGTGCTGGTCGGCGATCCTGAGCAGCTGCAGGCGATCGAGGCCGGGGCCGCGTTCCGCGCCATCGCCGAGCGTCATCCGCACGTCGAGATCACTGAGATCCGGCGCCAACAGGAGGCCTGGCAGCGGGAAGCCACGCGCCAGTTGGCCACAGGCCGGACGGCCGAAGCGCTGGAGGCCTTCGACGCCCATGGCCGGGTGCATGTCGCCGAAACGCGAGTACAGGCGCGAGAAGACTTGGTGGATCGCTGGGATGCAGATCGCACGGCGGCGCCGGACCAGAGCCGCATCATCCTCGCCCACACCAATGACGATGTGCGCGAGCTCAATCTCCTGGCGCGTAATCGCCTCCGCCAGGCCGCCGCGCTCGGCCTGGATGTTGACGTCCTGTCCGAGCGCGGCGACCGCAGCTTCGCGGCCGGCGATCGGATCATGTTCCTCAAGAACGACCGCGGCCTTGGCGTGAAGAACGGCATGTTGGGCGAGATCGTCGAGGTCTCGCCGAGCCGGATGAGCGTGCATCTCGATGCTGGCCGCGATGTCGCCTTCGACCTGAAGGACTATAATCAGGTCGACCACGGCTATGCCGCCACCATCCACAAGGCCCAGGGCGTCACCGTCGATCGCACTCACGTCCTGGCGACGCCAGGCCTGGATCGCCACGGGACCTACGTCGCCCTTTCCCGCCATCGCGGCCAGGTCGATCTGCACTACGGCAAGGACGACTTCGAAAGCACCGACCACCTCGCCCGCGGGCTGAGCCGCGAGCGGGCCAAGGACATGGCCACCGACTTCGCCGAGGCGGCAGAGCCCAAGGCGCCCAAGCGCAGCATCTTCTCCGGGTTCAAGCCGGCCGCGCCGGCGCGCACGCCGGAGATCGCGCCCATGGATCGAGGCGAGATCGCCCGGCGCCGCGCGATCGAGCGGCACGCCCGGGCCGCGGCCGACGTCGAACGGATGCGGGCCCGTGGGCTACCCGCCCTCGCCCACCAGCGCCAGGCGCTGGACCAGGCGCGCGAGGCGCTGAGCAAGAGCGACCGATACGCTGTGCGGGACTTGGAACAGGCCTATGCGCGCGAGCCGGGACTGCTCGCAGAGACCGCGGGCGGACGCACTCAGCGGGCTGTGCGGGTGCTCCAGCTGGAGGCGGAGATTCGCAGCAATCCCGCGTTGCGCGCGGAACGCTTCGTCGAGCGCTGGCAGGGGCTGGAGCGGCAGCGCGCCGCGCTCTGGGCGGACGGCGATGTCGCCGGGGCGAGCCGCGTTCGCGAGCAGATGGGCGCCATGGCCAAGAGTCTGGAGCGCGATCCGCAGGTCGACTCGCTGCTCGCCAACCGGCGGCGCGAGCTTGGGATCGACCTTGAGCTTCGGCGCGGCCTCAGCGTCGGCGACAGCCTTACCCAATACCTCGGCCTTGGCCGCGGCCGGAACATCGGCCTTGGCCTTTGATGGAGACGGACGATGGAGCAGCAATCGGACTTGGAAGAACCGGTAGATTCGGCCGCCCTGGCCTTCGAGGGCCTTCGGCGAGAGGTGGCCCTGCTCAATGTCGCTATCGGCGGCTTGGCCGCCGAGCGAGCCTCGTCGCCGGACTACAGCCAGAGCCTGGCCGAAATCGTCCAACAGGTCAGCCGCATCGCCGGCGGCATGCGCAAGTTCTCTGAGGCTCCCGCGCTGCAGCTCACCCCCGACGATGTGGGGCGGCGGATCGCTTTGGCCGGGACGGAGGCGAGGCGGCAGGAGCAGGCGGCCCTGCAGGGGGCAAAGGCGAGCCTTGAGCGGGCCGCGGCCGGTGTAAGCAGTTGCGCCGCCTCGGCGCGGCTTGCCGGCCTGCAGAACCGGCGGCTGCTCCAGGTCGGCGCCGCAGCGCTCGTGTTCGGCGCGGTGCTCGGCGTCGTCCTGCCGGGCGTCGTGGCGAGAAGCGTTCCCGGTCGCTGGGCCTGGCCGGAAAGGATGGCGGCCGGGCTGCTGCATCGGGACCTGTGGTCCGCCGGTGAGCGGCTGCTATCGGTGGCAGACCCCGATCGTTGGGGACGGATGCAGGCTGCGCAGGCGTCAGCCCAGCACGACTATGCTAAGGCCGAATCCAGTGCTCCGCCCCGCTTTTCCCGGCCGAAGCGGTCGCGGTCTGTGCATACCCAGGCGCCGCGCGCCGAGGCTGGGGATTCCCGCTGATCGGCGCTGGACAGGTCGGCGCGGAGGGTGTGAAGTCGTTCTATATTTGTTCCCGACGGAGCGCAGAATGCTGACCCAAAAGATCGATGGAGCCCTGGACGCCATCCTGGCCTGCATGATGCGCGTGCCGGCGTTGCGGGACACCTATCGCCCCGGCACGCCCGAACGGGCCGCCCTGGACGATCTCCTGGCCTCGCTGCAGCGAGCCGATGCGGTGCTGTTCCACCGCGGGCCTGATGTGCCCTCCCCTGCCGCCCTCGGCGCCGGCGAAGCGCCTGGCCGCTTGCAACCCTGGCTCGAACGCCGGACATAGGGATGCGATGAAGACTGAGCTCGACCATCTGCCGGAGGCAAAGCGCCGCGAGCTTCAGCGCGTGGTCGAGATCCTGTTCGCCGAATTCCAGGACGCCATTGCGCTCGGCACCCAGGCGCACAAGAAGCAGGGCCGGATCCTCAAGGTGATCCTCTACGGCTCCTATGCCCGCGGCGACTGGGTCGACGATCCTGTCGGCGGCTACAAATCCGACTATGACCTCCTGGTCGTGGTCAACCACGACCGACTTACCGACATGGTGGAGTACTGGGCCAAGGCCGAGGACCATCTCATGCGCGAGATGAACATCGACCATCGCCTGTCGGCGCCAGTCAGCCTGATCGTCCACACCGTGGCCGACGTGAATGCGCAGCTGAAACGTGGGCGGCCTTTCTTCGTCGATATCGTGCGCGACGGGATCGCGCTCTACGAGGCGCCAGGGCATGAGTTCGCGCATCCCGAGCCGTTGTCACCGGCCGAAGCGCTCAAGGAGGCGCAGGAGTATTTCGACGAGTGGCTTCCGAGCGCCGTAGCGTTCCAAAAGGGTGCGGCTTTTTACGTCTCGGAAGACCGGCCTAAGGAGGCCGCATTTTCCCTGCACCAGGCGGCTGAGCGGCTCTATCACTGCGTCCTTCTGGTGCTAACCCTCTACTCCCCTCGCGCGCACAAGGTCAATTTCCTGCGCTCGCAGGCTGAGCAACTGGACGCGAGGCTCGTATCGGCCTGGCCGCGTGCAACCAAATTCGAGCAGCGCTGCTTCGAGCTGCTGCGGCGAGCCTACGTCGATGCGCGCTATTCGCCGCACTACAGGATCTCGAAAGAAGAGTTGGATTGGCTCGGTGAACGGGTAGCTCTGTTGCAGGGTGCGGTACGAACGGTTTGCCAGGACCGGCTCGACGCCTTGCGCCGACGAAGCTGAGCGCAGACGCTCAAACGTCCGCTTCGGTCTCCCGCGGATCGAAATCCCCGCATCGTACGGGCAATTGCACGCGTGGATACGCTCTGAGGCAAGCCGGCATTGTTGCCTGCGCTCCGGTGTCTAGCTCTGGCTCATCGTACCTCTCGATGTCCCACGACAGGAGCCGACGTGATGACTGAGCCCGACCGAATTCTTCGTATTCGCACTGTGCTGCAACGGACCGGCCTGAGCCGTTCAACGCTCTATAGGAAGATTCTGGAAGGCTCGTTTCCGCGCCAAGTCAAAATCAGCGTCCATGGCGCTGGCTGGCGCGAGTCCGCAGTGAACCGATGGATCGAAGATCCTGTCACTTTCCGCGACGATGAGCTGAAGCAGCCGGCGAGGCATCGACGAAATGCGCAAAGCCGCGCATCCCGCTAGCCCAAATCAACCATTTCAGAATTGACGGGCGCAAAGATGGGCTAGACCCAACGCTGCCCAATTTTCTTATATTTTTCAATGGGATATGGCGGAGAGGGAGGGATTCGAACCCTCGATACCCTTGCGAGTATGCCGCATTTCGAGTGCGGTGCTTTCAACCGCTCAGCCACCTCTCCGGAAGCGTCGGGGCGCTGGCGGCGCCTTGAGCGAGGGCGCGGAACCTAGCGGCGGCGGATCGCTTTCGCAAGGGCTCCGCGCACGGAAATGTGACGCTGGCGGTGCGACTTTTCAGACGTGGTCGTGGCCGCCGATGCGGCCCGGCCGCCAGTAGCCCTCGGCGGTGATCTGGGCGCGGTCGAAACCCATCACCATCAGGGCGTGACGCTGGGCGCGGACCTGGCTGGTCTCGCCCAGCACATAGGCGTGGGCGCCGCGGGGGTCGGGGCCCAGGGCCAGCAGGCGGTCGAGGTTCAGGCGGCTGGCCGGCCCCTCGCCCGGCGCGCGACGGCGCCATTCGACGGTGACCTCGGCGCGGGTATTCAAGGGCTGAACCTCGGCGTCGGGCTCGATCTCGATCAGGGCCAGGCCCTCGGCGCCCTGGGGCAGGCGCTCGGCCATGGCGAAGAAGGCCGGCAGGGCGGTCTCGTCGCCCACGAACAGATGGCGCCGGGCGGTGGGTTCCAGGCGGGTGCGACCGCGCGGGCCATAGGCGGTGATGCGCTCGCCCAGGCGGGCGGCGGCCAGCCAGGCCTCGGCGGCGCCCTCGCCGTGCCGGACGAGGTCGATGTCCAGGCGCAGTTCCAGCGGGTCGAAATGGCGGATGGTGTAGTGGCGGCCGGCGCGCTCGCCGCCCGGCAGGGGCAGTTCCAGCACCAGGTCATTGCCTGGCGTCCAGGCCAGGCGGTCGAGGTCGTCGCCGA
Source organism: Phenylobacterium montanum (assembly GCF_018135625.1). Taxonomy (NCBI): domain Bacteria; kingdom Pseudomonadati; phylum Pseudomonadota; class Alphaproteobacteria; order Caulobacterales; family Caulobacteraceae; genus Poindextera; species Poindextera montana. Next base: position 4,616,578 of record NZ_CP073078.1, on the reverse strand, counting down.
TGAGGCCGATGCGGGTAAGGCGCGGGCCGAGGGACGCGACCGAGACCAGGGTCAGGTCCATCGCCTGGCCATGGCGGCGGCGCAGCCAGGCGCGGGGGTCCGAACGGCCGGGAAGAGAGGGGGTGTGAAGGTTCATATTCGAAATGCTCCAGATATATCGATTTACTAGATATATCTAACTTGCATCGATCGCAAGGGCGGCGTGACGCCGGGAGCAGATTTCAGGCCGGGTTCGGCGGCGGCGCCGGCCCTGTCAGGCGGTGCGAGGCCAGGACCCAGGCGGCGGCGGCCTGGACCACGCCCGAGACCAGGATGCTGAGCGGGGCGTAGGTCAGAAGCGGCGAGAACAGGACGACGCCCACGCGGGCGCCCAGGGTCTGGTCGATCACGGCGCCGACGGCATAGAGCAGCACCAGGGCGATCACGGTCGACAGGTCGCCGCGGCTGGGCTGCGGCCCGAAGCGGAAGAAGGTGATCACGCCCAGGTCGCGGATCAGGAACACCAGGGCCGCGAGGATGGCGATCGGCGCAGGGGGCTGGCCGACGTCGCCCCGCGGCAGGGCCATGGCGGCGATGGCGGCGAGAACGGTCAGGGCCAGGGCGAACAGGGCCGCGGGCGCGCCACCCACCGCCTCGCCCAGCCGCCCGGCGTGCAGCGCGGCCCAGAACCGGCGCAGGCGCACCGGGTCGGCCGGCTCGACGAAGGCGGCGGCGTAGGTCAGGCCCGCCAGCACCACCCCGCCGGCCAGGGCGCGACCCAGCCCGCCCTCCAGCGGATTGGCCAGGCCCGCGCGCCAGACGGCGGCGAAGACCAGAAAGGCCAGCCACGTCCAGGGGCTGTTCTTCATCTGCAGTTCCAGCCGCATCAGCCGCCAGGCGCCGACTACGGCCCAGGCGGCGAACAGCCAGGCGCTGGCTGCCGCGAACAGGGCGCCGTCGATCTCCTGGCCCCAGACGTTGATCGGGGCGTGGGGCGAGGCCTGGCCCATATGGCCTGCCCAGTGGCGTCCGGCGCCGGGCAGGTGTTGGCTGAGCGAGCTCAAGAGAAAGAGGCCGCCCAGCACGCCCACCAGCACCGCCCCGCCTGTGGCGACGCGCCCCTCGGCCCGGGCCTTGCGCACCCCGACCAGGGCCGCGCCCATGGCGCAGGCCTGGAAGAACACGGTCATGGCCAGGAGGCCCAGGACCAGCAGGGCGGCGTCGCTTGTATCGACCAGCTGGGCCAGGGCCGCGCCGCCGACGAAGAGGCCGACCAGGGCGCCGATCCAGGCGAGGCCCGCGGCGCCGAACAGCTTGCCCCAGGTCATCGCCCAGGGCGAGATGGCCGACAGCCGCTGGAAATCCCAGGTGCGGCCCCTGATCTCCTCCAGCACCGAGCCACCGGCGGCGCGGGCGGTCCAAATCAGGCCGCAGGCGATGTAGATCGCAAACCCCGTGGCGGACATGGCGGCGGCCAGCTTGTGCGGCTCGCCGTGGCCCAGCATCCAGGCCGCGCCGAGGATCAGGCCCAGGGTCAGGGCCAACCCCACCTGACGGCGCGGGGTCAGCTCCAGCCAGAGGTTGCGCTCGAATTCCGGGTTCATGGCTGGGGCTCCCCAGGGTCGGGCGCGGCGCGGGCCTGGTCGAGATAGGTCTGTTCCAGGGTCGGCCGCTGCGGGACGAAGGCGCGGACCTTGAGGCCAGCCGCCACCAGCCGCGCCAGGAGGCCGGCCTCCGCCTCGGGCCCGCCCGCCAGGCGCAGACGGAAGGCGGAGGGGGTCAGGCCCTCAGGGACCAGGCCCAGCCCGGACAGGAGTTCGGCCAAGCCCTCGCGCGGGGCGGCCAGCTCCACCGCCACCAGCTCGGCCTCGGCCGCCGGGCCGTGGGCGCTGACCACCCCGCCGCCGGCGATGCGGCCCTCGCGCAACATCAGCATGCGGGTGGAATAGTCCTCCAGCTCGGCCAGGATGTGGGAGGAGACGACGATGGTCATGCCCTCGCCCGACAGGCGCCGGATCAGGTCGGACAGCGAGCGGCGCGCCTCCGGGTCCAGCCCCGCGGCGGGCTCGTCGAGCAGCAGCACCCGCGGCCGGTGCACCAGGGCCTGGGCGATGGCCAGCCGCTGGCGCAGCCCCCGCGACAGGTGGCCAGCCAGCTGGTCCATGCGATCGGAAAGCTGCACCCGCCCGGCCGCTGCCTCGGCCGCGCCCCTCGCCTCGCCGGCCGCCACACCGCGCGAGCGCGCCGCATAGACCAGGGACTGGGCCACGCTGAGCTGGTCATAGAGGCCGTAGAAATCGGGCAGATAGCCCAGGGCCGCATGCACGCCTCGCGGATCGGCCTGGGTGTCCAGGCCGGCGATGGCGATACGCCCCTCGGCCGGGGCGTCCAGCGCGGCCATGCAGCGCAGCAGGGTGGTCTTGCCCGCCCCGTTCGGCCCCACCAGGGCCAGCACCGCCCCTTCGGCCACCTCGAAGCTGACCTGGTGCAGCACCCTGGCGGTCGGGTAGTCGTAGGCTACGCCGCGCACCACGATCATGGGCCAGGGCTCCAAAGGTCTTGGACGGCCAGCAAACGTGGCGAAGCGGCGCGGTTCAAGTGAATTAATCGACAGGCGGGCATGGTCACGGTTAGAAGCGCGGCATGATCGACCTCTTCTCTGCGGCCGCCGCGCCGCACGCCCCCGCGCCCCTCGTGCCCACGCCCGCCAAGGTCGACGCCGTGGTCCAGGCGGCCATGGACGGCCACCCGCGCCTGTTGCAGCGGATGATGGACGGCCTGGGCCAGATGGCGGTCAACCTGGTGGTGGCGGCCCTGATCGCGGTGGTCACCATCTGGGTCTCGGGCTGGGTGGCCGGGCTGGTGCGCCGGGCGATCGGGCGGCTGTCGCGGACCAACGGCAACGAGTCGATCCTGCAGAGCTTTGTCCCCTCGCTCGCGCGCTGGGCGATCCTGATCTTCGGCCTGATCGCGGTGCTGGAGCAGCTGGGGGTCAAGACCACCTCGATCCTGGCTATCCTTGGCGCCGCCTCGCTGGCCGTGGGCCTGGCCCTGCAGGGCTCGCTGAGCAATGTGGCGGCCAGCGTGATGATCCTGATCCTGCGGCCCTACCGCATCGGCGACTTTGTCGAGATCAACGGCAAGATGGGCACGGTTCGGGGCCTGGACCTCTTCGGCACCCGCCTGGCCGACCCGGACAACCTGGAAATCTTCATGCCGAACAGCAAGGTGTTCGGCGAGATGATCATCAACTACTCCTCGCCGTCGAACCGGCGCATGGAGCTGAACTTCCGCCTCGACTACGACGACGACGCCGACCACGCCCTGGCCGTGCTGAAGGACTGCATCGCCGCCGACAAGCGCATCCTGGCCAAGCCCGAGCCCTGGACCGGGATCACCGCCCTGGGCGATAGCGCCGTCACCGTGACCCTGCGCGCCTGGGCGCCGGTCGGAACCTATTGGGACGTGCGCTTCGCCATGCTCAAGCGGGTCAAGGACCGCTTCAAGGCCGAGGGCTTCCGCGTTCCCTATCCGCGCCAGATCAGCACCGAGACCGAGCCGCGCGCCGCCGCCCGCAAGCACGCGCCGCGGCGCGCCGAGCCGGACGCCCCGCCCAAGGCCAGCCGGCGCAAGAGCTCGGCGAACCAGCCGACCAGCCAGGAGGGCGGCTGAGGGCGGCCGATCCGGTCCATTGCAGGTATTCGGCGGCGGCGTATAAGACTTGGCCAGCGCATCCATCCGATGCGCAGCCTCCGGGGGGAGCGCAGGACATGGCCAAACCCATCAAGTTCGCCCACGTCGTCTATATGACGCGGCGCTATGACGAGATGATCGCCTGGTATCGGCAGGTGTTCGAGGCCGAGGTCGCGCATGGCGATCCGGTCTTCACCTTCATGACCTATGACGACGAACACCACCGCTTCGCCTTCGCCAATCTGGATATATTGAGGCCCGGCGCCCCGGCCGAGGCCGAGCGCGGCGAGATCGGCGTCAATCACGTGGCCTACACCTACGCCGACGTGGGCGACCTCCTACAGACCTATGCGCGGCTGAAGGCGGCGGGGATCACGCCCTATTGGCCAGTCCACCATGGCATCACGCTGTCGCTGTACTACCGGGATCCGGACGGCAACCGGATGGAGTTCCAGGTCGACTGCATGACGGCGGCCGAGGCCAATCGCTACATGACGAGCGAAGCCTTCGCCGCCAATCCGGCCGGGATAGAGTTCGATCCGGACCGGCTGCTGGCTCAGTACGAAAGCGGCGTTGCCGACGAGGTGCTGTTGAGGTTCCCTGATGGTGCGCCTCGGCCGCTGCCGGAGGCGCATGGATTGAGCTGAGGGGGAGCGGGGTTGAGGCCGCGTGCGGTTGCTTTCGCTCGTTTGCAATCGTCAGCCCTCCCCTCAACCCGCCATTCCGGACGAAGGGAGCGCAGCGACCGAAGATCCGGAACCCAGCCGCCCCGAACTCGCGGCAGCGATGGCACGCAGCGTCGAGATTGAATCTGCTGGGTCCCTGATATGCGCGCTCTTGCGAGCGCTCCGTCAGGGATGACGATCTTTTGGGAATTGCGGGGAATTTCGCTCGCCGCACTCTCCCCCAAACCGCTTGAAGGCGGGATTTTCCATCCTGTGATCCGGTCAACGGCGAGGCCGTGAAGCGGTCGCTGCGCGACCCTTGACCGGATCAGGGGGATGGAAACACGATCATCCAAGCGATTCAGGGGCGGCCATGCGCACGCGCATCATGTACATCGAGAACAAGGCCACCGGGCTGACCGGTCCGTGCAGGATCGGGCTGGTGCGCTTCTCCAAGACCGGGGCTACGCTTTACTATGGTGATCGCGCCTTCAAGAGCCTGACTGGCTCGGGTTTCAAGGCGAACTATTTCGACCAGGTGAGCGGCGAGCACTTCTGGATTTCCGGCCCGCGACGCGACGGCGCTGACGGTCTTTACGGCCGGATCACCCAGCCGGAAAACGTCGACGCCGACGTGGCCGAACCCTATTGGCGCGACATTCGCGGACTGGGCTCGGCGCCCGTGGCGACAACAGGCCGGGTGGGTGCGAGCCTCGAGCCAGATGCGGACGATCGGCTGCCTTACGAAAACCGGGATTTGGTAGAACACCCGCGCCCAGCGGATGATGCAACACCGTCGATCGGCCGAGGCCGCAAGGCGACTCGCATCGAACGCCGGTTGAGGACCTTGAGCCCTCAGACTGAGCCTCGCTAGACGCGTCCGCCGATCATGGGGATGAGCGCCGACAGATGGCGCCCTCCCCCCTACCCCTTCATCGGATCCCAGCCGCCCGACCGCCCAGCCGGCTTGGCGCCGCCCGCCGCGCGTTGCGGCTTGCCGCGGCCGCCGCCATTGCCCTGGCGCTGGCCTTGCGGTGCGCCCTGGCCCGAGCCCTGGCCGTCGCGGCCGCGGTGGCCGTGCGGCTTGGGTCCGCGGTGATGCTGCGGCTTGGCCGGGCGCGGCTTGGCCTGCGGCAGGGACTGTTCCGGCGCCGGGCCCGAGGTGGTGGCGGCCGTGATCAGGCCCAGGCCCTTGTCGTTGCGCCGGTCCCAGGAGGGGATGGTCTGGCGGGTCAGCTTCTGGATGTCTTTCAGCAGGTTCCGCTCATCGTCGGCGCAGAAGCTGATGGCGATGCCGGCCGCGCCGGCGCGGGCCGTGCGGCCGATGCGGTGGACATAGGCTTCCGGCGTCTGCGGCAGTTCGTACTGGATCACGTGGCTGACCGCGTCGACGTCGATCCCGCGGGCGGCGATGTCGGTGGCGATCAGGGCGCGGGCCTTGCCGGCCTTGAAGGCGGCGAGCGCCCGTTCGCGCTGGCTCTGGGATTTGTCGCCGTGGATGGCGGCGGCGTCGACGCCGGCGTCTTCCAGGTACTTGGCCACGCGGTCGGCGCCGCGCTTGGTGCGGGTGAAGACCAGGGCGCGGGTGACGTCCTTGGACTCGAACATCTCGGCCAGCAGGGCGCGCTTGCGCGGGGCCTCGATGAACAGGATCTTCTGCTCGACCCGCTCGGCGGTGGTGGCGACCGGGGTCACGGCCACCTTGACCGGATCGTTCAGGAGTTCATCGGCCAGCTTGCCGATCTCGCCGGGCATGGTGGCCGAGAAGAACAGGTTCTGGCGCTTGCGGCTCATGCCGGAGACGATGCGGCGGATGGGCTGCAGGAAGCCCAGGTCCAGCATCTGGTCGGCCTCGTCCAGCACCAGGATCTCAGTGGAGGAGAGGTCGGCGGTGCGCTCGCCCAGGTGGTCGATCAGGCGGCCGGGGGTGGCGACCAGGATGTCGACCCCGTGGGCCAGGGCCTTGACCTGCGGGCCGTATTTGGCGCCGCCGAACACCACGGTCACAGAGACGCCCATGTGAGCGCCATAGGTGCGGAAGCTCTCGGCGATCTGGCTGGCCAGTTCGCGCGTGGGCGACAGCACGACACAGCGGGCGCCGCGGCGCGGGGCAGGCTTCTTGTCTTCAGCCAAGCGATGCAGGATCGGCAGGGCGAAGGCGGCGGTCTTGCCGGTGCCGGTCTGGGCGATGCCCAGAAGGTCCCTGCCCAGCATGACCGGAGGGATGGCCTGGGCCTGGATTGGGGTCGGCTTTTCATAGCCCTCGGCGGCCAGCGCTTTCAGGAGCGGCTTGGCGAGGCCGAGGTCGGTGAATTGGGTCACGTAGGAATAACTTTCATCATGCGCCAAGGACGCCACCACGGTCATCGCGGTCGCGTCGGGCGGGGTTTGCAAACGCCCCGCGTGATCTGGGCGATCGATGGATCAGAGGTCTCTGGCGCCCGGCAGGCTGGGACCAATCGGTCCCTTCACGCGGCTGCGGCGCCTAAAGCAAAGGCTCGATGCGCTTGCGCGATCGAGACGATGGCGCGGTTTGTCTGCTCATTGGCGAGAAAAGTCAAGTCGCGGCGGTTTCAGGCTCCGCCACCTGGGGCTTGCGCCAGCGCCAGAGGGCGTAGACCACCAGGCCCAGCAGGTTCCAGATCAGGAAGAATACCCGCGTCTTGGTCGGCAGGCTCCAGAACAGGTAGAGGCAGCCGAGGATCGCCCCCGGCGCCACCACCCAGGCCAGTGGGGTGCGGTAGATGCGGGGCAGGTCCGGCTCGCGCCGGCGCAGGATCAGAAGGCAGGCCGAGACGGCGACGAAGGCGGTCAGGGTGCCGGTATTGGCCAGGGAGGCGATCTGGTCGAGCGGCGCGAGGCCGGCCAGGGCGGCGACGCAGATGGCGGTGACGATGGTCATGCGCACCGGAACCTTGGTCCTGGCGTGCACCTTGGACAGGCCCTGGGGCAACAGGCCGTCGCGGGCCATGACGAAGAAGATCCGGCTCTGGCCGTAGAGGAAGGCCAGGATCACGGTCGGCAGGGCGATCACCGCCGCCGCGCCGATCACGATCGCCGCCTGGCCGTGGCCGAGCTGGCGCAGGATCAGGGCCAGGGGCTCGGGGCTGCCGGCGAAGGCCTTGAACGACACCGCACCCACCGCCGAGGCGGCGACGGCGATGTAGATGGCGGTGCAGACCAGCATGGAGCCGATGATGCCGATCGGCAGGTCGCGGCCGGGGTTCTTGGTCTCTTCGGCGGCGGTGGACAGGGTGTCGAAGCCGTAGAAGGCGAAGAAGATGATCGCCGCGGCCGCCATCACCCCATGCTTGACCCCGTCGATCGGGTGAGCGGCCAGGCCATAGGGCATGAAGGGGTGGAAGTTGGCCGCGTCCATACGCGGGGCGGCGACGGCGATGAACAGGGCGAGGGCCGCGACCTTGATCACGACCAGCACCGCGTTGACCGTGGCGCTTTCGCGCGTGCCGAGCATCAGGAGAAAGGCGATGACGAACACGATCAGCACGGCCGGCAGGTTGACCAGGCCACCGGCCAGGAGGCCCGCGGTCAGAGCCTGGGGCAGGTGGACTCCGATGGCGCTCAGAAAGCCAGTGGCGTAGCCGGCCCAGCCGACCGCCACCGCGCTGGTGCCGACCGAGTATTCCAGGAGCAAGCTCCAACCCACCACCCAGGCCACCACCTCGCCCACCACGGCATAGGTGTAGGTATAGGCGCCGCCTGAGGCCGGCATCAGGGTCGCAACCTCCGCATAGGCCAGGGCCGCGCAGGCGCAGACCGCGCCGGCGATCAGGAACGACAGGATCACCGCCGGCCCGGCCAGGTTCGCCCCCACCCCGGTCAGGGTGTAGATGCCGGTGCCGACGATGGCGCCCACGCCCAGCGGGATCAGGTGCCACCAGCTCAGCGAAGGCTTCAGCCGATGGTCCGGGTGCAGCGCCTCCAGCGAAACCGACTTGCGCCGCATCAGCCCGTTCATGAAATCCCCTGGCGGTGGTTATAGAGGGCGGGCCTCATCGCATGGCTGGGCTACGCGCGCCACTGCGGATCAACAGTGCGGCTAAGCCGGCGGCCGCCAGCGCTCAAGCATCCGCTTATAACCGTTCCGCTCGGCGAGGCGGGCCATGTAGGCGGTGACGGCCTCGGCATAGCGGTCCTGCAGGCCAAGCCGGGCGCCGAATTCGAGGGCGTAGCAGACCGAGATGTCGGCGGCGCTGAACTCCGCGCCGGCCATGAAGGGCGCCTCGCCCAGACGTTGCTCGACCAGTTTCAGGCGGCCGGTGAACATCTGCACCGCCGTGCGGGCGCCGAAATTGTCCTTCTCGCCTTCCGGCGCGGCGAAGCGACTGGCGACCAGGATGTTGACGAACGACGCCATGCCCGCCTCGCCCAGGTGCAGGAACTGCAGATAGGCCGGCCGCTCGGGCGCGCCCGTCGCCGGCACCAGCCCGCCGGGGCCGTAGCGTTCCAGCAGGTACTCCATCACGGCCAAGGACTCGACCATGTGGACGTCGCCATCGACCATGGCCGGCAGAAAGCCGCCCGGGTTGACAGCCATGAACTCGGCGTCCTCCATCCGTCGCCTGAGGTCGACGGCGCGCAGCTCATAGGCCACGCCCAGCTCCTCCAGCAGCCACTGCACCCGCATCGACCGGCTGGGCCAGCCGCCATAGACCCGGATCATGTCGCCCTCCGCTTGCGGCGCGCGCGCCTGGGATGACCTTCGCCGATATCGGCGAAGCGGCAAGCCGAATTGCGGCGCCGCACGCCTGCCTGTGGCAAATCAGCCACTTCGCCCGATTTTTTCTTGCTTCGTTAAGCGCATCACCGGCATGGTCCGGCCGCGCTCTCGGGGGCGCCCCATTGGTCCGGTCGCGGAGCGCCAGGCCAGCATCGTCGATTTTTGTCTGGTCTGTTTTGGGGAAACGATGCCTCAGTTCGATCCGCGCCGGTCGTCCTTTCACCTTGCGCCTCGCCTATTCGTCGCCGTCGCCGGCATCGCCGCCCTGGGCGTCGGCTTGAGCCTGCGTCACGCGGCGCCAAGCAAGCCCCTCGCGGCCCAGCCCGCCAGCCCGGTCGCTGTCGCCGCCCTCCAGGCCCAGGCCTTCGCCCAGTCATCCGCTCCGGCCGGCTTTTCAGCGCCTGTGGAGACGCCGGTCACGGTGCGCTCGGGCGAGACCCTGCAGGCGGCGGTGCTGCGCACCGGCGTCGCCCCCGACGAGGCCCGCCAGGTGGTGACCGAACTCGGCAAGGCTTTCGACACCATCCACATCAAGGCGGGCCTTGCCTTCCAGGCCGCCGTCGCCGGGCCGCTCGATCGCCGCGGACCGCTGCGGCTGGTGGGGCTTTCGCTGCGCGCCAGCCCCGTCAAGTCCGTCACCCTCGCGCGCAGCTTCGACGGCTCCCTTCGCCTGCGCGAGTTGGAGGAGAAGGTCCGCGACGAGACCACGGTGGCCAAGGGCCAGATGAACGGCTCGCTCTACGAATCGGCCGAGGCCGCCGGCGCCACGCCGACCCTGACCGCCGAGGTCGCCAAGCTGTTCTCGCGCAAGCTGGACTTCAGCCGCGACATCCAGCCGGGCGACGAGTTCAAGCTGGTGTTCGACCGCAAGGTCACCGAGAGTGGCCGCACCGTCGAGGCCGGCGAACTGCTCTATGCCGAGATCGGCGCCAAGGGCCAGGTGACCCGCTTTTACCGCTTCAAGGAGCCTGGCGCGGCTCAGCCCGAGTTCTTCGACGAAACTGGCAAGAACATCAAAGGCTTCCTGCTCAAAACCCCGGTCGACGGCGCCCGCGTAACCTCCGGCTTCGGCATGAGGATGCACCCGATTCTGGGCTATACGCGCATGCACCAGGGGATCGACTTCGGCGTGCCCACCGGCACCCCTGTCTATGCGGCCGGCGACGGGGTGGTGGAAGAGGCGCGCTGGGCCGGCGGCTATGGACGCTGGATGAAGCTGAAGCACACCGGGGGCTGGGAGACAGCCTATGGCCACCTGTCCGGCTGGGTCGTGCGCGCGGGCCAGCATGTGCATCAGGGCCAGGTGATCGCCTATTCCGGCTCGACCGGCGAATCCACCGGCCCGCACCTGCATTACGAGGTGATGAACGCCGGCCGCAAGATCGACCCCAAGAGCGCCAAGGTGCCCGCCGGAACCATTCTGGCCGGCCGCGATCTCGCCGCGTTCAGGGCGGAGAAGGCGCATGTGGACCAGTTGCTGGCCGGGGCTCCGCAAAACGCCGCGTCGCGCAACCTGGCCGACGCCGGGACCATCTTGCTGCGCTGAAACACGAAACCCGCCACCCGCCACAAGCCTGTCAGGCTCGTTCAGGTCGGGTTCATGGCGCGGGTCCGATCATGCCTCCAACGTCAGCCACGGGGCCGCACGACGCCGGCCCCCCTTCCGCGGACGCAAGACCTTGGAGGCTAGCATGAAGAAGATTCTGACCGCCGCACTTGCGGCCCTCACCCTCGGCGGCGCGGCCGTCGCGACCGCCACGCCGGCATCGGCCCATCCCTGGGGCGGCGGATGGCATGGCGGCGGCTGGCACGGCGGCGGCTGGCATGGTGGCGGTTGGCATGACGGCTGGCGCGGCGACGACGCCGGCCTCGCCCTCGGTGCGGGCCTCGCCGGCCTGTTCGTCGGCGCCACCCTCGCCGATCATCCGCACTACTACGGCCCGGGCTATTATTACGGCCCGCCCCCGGCCTATGGCGTCTGCTGGGCGCCCCGCCGGGTCTGGGACCCCTACTATGGCGGCTGGATCGTGCAGAACGTCCGCTATCCCTGCTGACGCTTTCAGCGGTCTGACGTCCGCCTGACACCTGGAGGGCCCGAGCGCGAACCCCGCGCCCGGGCCCTTTCTCGTGCGCGGTCACGGCGAGGCTGATCCAGATCAAGCCTCGCAAGGAACGCCGGAAAAATCGCCGCACCCCCTCTTGAAGCCCCTTTTGAGCGCTCTACTTAGTATCGCGAAGGCGCTGGAAAGCCGGGCCTTCCGGACCTGTTCGAGGCCATCTGGCTCGAACACCGATCCGCTCCACATCGCAACCTTGCTTCACCTAGGAGGATGCTTATGCGTACGATCGACTTCTCTCCCCTTTACCGTTCCGCCGTCGGCTTCGACCGTCTGGCCGCCCTGCTGGACGCCGCCGCCAGCACGGAAAGCGCCTCGGGCTATCCGCCCTACAATATCGAGCGCACCGACGAGAACGCCTACCGCGTCGAGATCGCGGTCGCCGGCTTCAAGCCGGAAGAGCTGAACATTGAGGTCAAGGAAAACCTCCTGACCGTTCAAGGGCGCAAGGCCGCCAATGACGAGACCCGCCGCTACCTGCATCGCGGCCTCGCTGAGCGGAACTTCGAGCGCCGCTTCCAGCTCGCCGACTATGTGATGGTGACCGACGCCCAGCTGACCGACGGCCTTTTGGCCATCTCGCTGAAGCGCGAATTGCCCGAGCAGCTGAAGGCTCGCCGCATCGAGATCAAGGCTCCGGCCAAGGCCGAGCTGATCGAGGCGGAGAAGGCGGCCTAAGCTGGCCTGACAGACTGAACGACGAAGGGCGGCGCAATCCCTGCGCCGCCCTTTTTGTACGCCCCCCGGCGCCAGAACGGGTTTTGGATATTGCGAACGGCGTTCCGCCCGCAACCCGCTCTAAACTTTGAAATCTAGGCCGCCGTCACCGACAGCTCCAACCCCCTCACCTGCTGCAGCTTGCAGTCCTTGAAACTGGCCGCCCAGACCTTGGCGCCGGTCAGGTCGGCGCCGCGCAGGTCCGATCCGTCGAACACCACGTTGGAAAGATCGGCGCCGGGGAAGGTCGCATAGCGCAGACGCGCCGCGCTCACGCCCGCCGGCGTCATCCGCCCGGCCATCAGCGGCAGGGGCGCCAGCAGAGCGTCGCGCAGGTCGGCCTTGGTCAGGTTGGTCCCGTTCAGCCGGGCCCCGCGGGCGTCGGCGTTACGCAGGCACACGCCGCGCATGTCGGCACCGTCGAGATTGGCGCCCTGCAGCTGGGTGTCGGACAGGTCCAGCCCGATCAGGCAGGCGCCCCGCGCCGACATGGCCGAAAGCCGCAGCCCGCGCAGCAGCGAACCGAGCGGCCGCAAATCCGCCCCGTCCAGCACCGCCGGCGCCCCGTGCTTGCCGCCGCTTTCGCACCATTGGTGGTTGGCCTGGGCCAGTTTCAAGAGTTCGAAGGCCTTGTCGACCACCGCCTGGGTCGGCTCGCAGAGCGCGCCCGAAAGGTCCGCGCCGGTGGTCGAACGCGCCTTGCTGACGTCGACCCCAGTGATCACCGCGCCAGTCAGCTTGGCGTGGTCCAGGATGGCGCCGCCGATCTGGGCCCCGTCCAGAAGCGCCCCGGACAGATCCGCATCCTTCAGATTGGCGCCGGACAGGATGGCGCCGCGCATCGAGCAGTCGCTGAAGTCCGAATTGCAGGCTGAGACGTCGTTGAACTGTGAGCGGTCCAGGGTGGCGCCGGAGAAGTCGGCCTCCTCCAGGCCGCGCTTGACCTCCAGGCCCCGGGCCGGATTGACCACCCCGATCTGGCCGCCGCGAAGGTCGGCCTCGGTCAGGTCGGCCTGGGACAGGGTCGCGCCGCGCAGGGACACGCCGCGCATGTCGGCCCGCACCAGGCTGGCCCAGCGCAGGTCCGCCCGTCTGAGGTCGCAGCCGAACAGGTTGGCCTGGTCGAGCCGCGTCCCCACCATCTTGCAGTCATCGAAACAGGAGCCGGACAGGTCCGCCTCGGTCAGATTCCGCTTGGAAAGATCCAGGCCAGAGAGGTCGACGAACTTGAGGCTGGCGCGCTTGCCCCCGGGCTTTCTCGCCACGTAGCGCTCGTGCGACATGACCATCAGGTCCAGTTCGCCCTGGCTGAGCTTCCTGCGCTGTCGATCCGGTTGCATGTGCTCGAGCCCAATGCCTGGCGGTTCTTGTCCACCGCCGAAATTATCGGATAACGGTGATCGCTGAGTTAACCGAACACCTCATCGGTCCGGACCCTAGTCCAGGCCGCGCACGCCCAGACGGTTCGCGCCGGTCAGGTCGGCGCTCTTCATCACCGCATTGGTGAAGTCGGCCCTGCTGACATCGGCCAGCACCATCACCGCATGGCTCATGTCGGCGTTGGAGAAGTCCGCCCCCTTCGCCGTCACCCGGGTCATGTCGCAGGGCAGCACCCGGTTGGCGCCGATCAGCAGCGGCCCAAGGATCGCTTCACGCAGGTTGGCGCCCGAGAGCTTGGCCCCCATCAGCCGCGCGCCCCTCAGGTCAGCCCGGCGCAGATTGCAGTCGCGCAGGTCCGCGTTCTCCAGGTGAGCGCCCTGCAACTGCACCCCTTCCATGTCGATGCCATAGAAGACGGCGCCCTTGCCGGACAGGGCGGTCAGGTTGTAGCCGCGGATCGACTTCAGGCCGCGCAGGTCCGCCCCGTCGAACACCGAGGGCTTGCCCTCGGTCCCGCCGGTCTCGCACCAGAGGGCATGGGCGGCCAGCATTTCGCCATAGGGCAAGGCGGTGGCCTGCTCTTCGGGCACCTTGTCGGTCAGGACGCCGTCCATGCGCGCGTCCTGGGTTTGCGACGCCTTCATCGTGGCTCCCACCAAGACGGCGTCGCGCAGGTCGGCGCCGCGCAGGTCCGCGCCTGAAAGGTCGGCCCCGGCCAGATTGGCCCCGGTCAAGCTGCACTGGCGCAGGTTGGCGCGGATCAGCTTGGCGTCCTTCAGCACCGCGTCGGTGAAGTCGGCCCGGATCGCCACCATCCCCGACATCTTCGAGCGCTCGAGGTTGGCCCCGATCATGGTCGCGCCCTGGGCGTCGGCCGAGCGCTGGGTATGCTCGATCAGCCGGATGCCCCGCTGGCGGTCGGCGGCGGCGATCGTGCCTTCGCGCAGGTCGGCCTCAAACAGGTCGGCGCCCGTCAGGTCCGCGCCCTTCAGGCAGGCGCCGCGCATGTCCGAACGGCGCATGGAGGCGTTGACCAGGATCGCCTCCTGCATGTCCGTGCCGAAGAAGATGGCGTGGTCCAGCTTGGCCCCGGTGAAGTCGCAGCCGACCACGATGGCGCCGGTGAAATCCGCGTCGGCCAGGTTGCGCTTACGAAAATCGAGGCCGCTCAGGTCCATCCAGGCGAACACGGCGCGCGCGCCGCCGGGCTTGGCCGCATAGAGGCGGTCATGCTTGGCGCAGAGCAGATCTGCTTCCTGTTGCGTGATCCGGCGGTAGCTGCCCGCCGTCCCGAACGCGGCCATGGGCGAATATATCCAAAGTCCAAGTCCTGGTTGGACTATGAAGCAACGCGGTTAATGCACTCTTTCGCCTGCATTTTCCATGACCCCAACCCGTCAGGACAAGGAGAAACCGGCTTCAGATCGCCGGCAGCGGCTGGGCCCGATCGGCGTCCAGATAGCGGGCGGCGACCGGCTTCAGGGCGGCGTCGAGCTCGATCAGCAGCGGATTGCCTGTGGGAATCTCGACGCCGACGATCTCGCTGTCGGGCACGCCGAACAAGTGCTTGACGATGGCGCGCAGCGAATTGCCGTGGGCGGCAATCAAGAGGGTCTCGCCCTTGGCCAGGGCGGGCGCGATGTCGCTGGCCCAGTAGGGCAGCACACGGTCCAAAGTGGTCTTCAGGCTCTCGGTGTCGGGGATCGGCGCGCCGGCATAGCGGCGGTCGCGGGCGAAATCGTATTCGCCGCCCGGCGCCAGTGGCGGCGGCGGCACGTCATAGGACCGGCGCCAGACCTTGACCTGCTCCTCGCCATGCCGCTCGGCGGTCTCGGCCTTGTTCAGCCCGGTCAGCCCGCCGTAGTGGCGCTCGTTCAGCCGCCAGTCCTTGACCATGGGAATCCACAGCTGCCCGGCGCGGGCCAGGGCGATGTTGGCGGTGCGGATGGCGCGGGTCAGGACCGAGGTGAACACACGATCGAACTGGAGCCCGGTCTCGGCCAGAAGGGCGCCGGCGCGGTCGGCCTCGGCCTCGCCCTGGGCGCTCAGGTCGACATCCACCCAGCCGGTAAACCGGTTTTCGAGGTTCCACTGGCTCTGGCCGTGACGGACGAGGACGAGGGTGGGCATGGCGGCTCCTGGCTTTCTCCGAGCCCGGTCCGGCTAGAGCCCCGCGGGCGGCGCGTCAAGCCGCGAAGGCCGACCTGGACGCGGCGGCGATTTCAACCGGGGGCTCCCTTCCGCCCGCAGCGCTGCTATATGCCAGCGCCATGTCCGATCGCGTATTCCTGTCGATCCTCGCCGTCGCGGCCGTCGTGGCCATCGTCCTGGCCGCCCTCTGGCCCCAGGGCTACGGCGCGCGCTCGCCCGCGCCGTTCGGCCACACGCCGATCCAGCAGACGCCGGAAATGCAGGCCGCCATGGCCCGCGAGACGGCGCACCTGAAAGCCAAAAAGGGCGAGCGCCCCGACTCCGCCGCAATTACAGGCCTTAGACCCAGCAAATGAACTCTTCCGACGTGATCGCGGTCGGCCGCCGGGTCCTGACCGCCGAAGCCGACGCCCTTCGCCGCATGGCCGATGAACTTGGCGACGCCTTCGTCAAGGCGGTCGAGCTGCTCTATGACGCCCGCGGACGGATCGTCTGCACCGGCATCGGCAAAAGCGGCCATGTGGGCCGCAAGATCGCCGCCACCCTGGCCTCCACCGGCGCCCCGGCCCTGTTCGTCCACGCCAGCGAAGCCAGCCACGGCGACCTCGGCATGATCGGGACCGACGACGTGATCCTGGCCCTGTCCAAGACCGGCGAAACCCGCGAACTGGCCGACACCATCGCCTACGCCAAGCGCTTCTCGATCCCGCTGGTGGCGATCACCGCCGTGGCCGACAGCGCGCTCGGCCGCGCCGCCGACATCGCCCTGGTGCTGCCGGACGAGGCCGAGGCCGCCGACGACCTGAACGCCCCCACCACCTCCACCACCCTGCAGATCGCCCTCGGCGACGCCCTGGCGGTGGCTCTCCTGGAACGGCGCGGCTTCACGCCCTCGCAGTTCAGCGTGCTGCATCCAGGCGGCAAGCTGGGCGCCATGCTGCGCACTGTGCGCGACCTGATGCACGGGCCGCACGAGCTGCCCCTGGTCGGCTCCGAGGCGCCCATGGCCGAGGCCGTGCTCGTGATGAGCCAGAAGCGGTTCGGCTGCGTCGGGGTCTGCGATCGGGGCGGCCGGCTCGTCGGCATCATCACCGACGGCGACCTGCGCCGCCACATCGACGGGCTGATGAGCCATGTCGCGGCCGAGGTGATGACCACCACGCCCAAGACCATCCCACCGGGCATGCTGGCCGCCGAAGCGCTGAAGCTGATGA
The DNA here is from genome assembly GCF_018135625.1 of Phenylobacterium montanum. Classification (NCBI taxonomy): domain Bacteria; kingdom Pseudomonadati; phylum Pseudomonadota; class Alphaproteobacteria; order Caulobacterales; family Caulobacteraceae; genus Poindextera; species Poindextera montana. The sequence continues at coordinate 4,599,921 of NZ_CP073078.1, read as the reverse complement.
CCGACCGCGCGCCGGCCTCGACCGTGCTGTTCGTGGTCGAGGACCAGCGCCCCATCGGCATACTGCACGTGCACGACCTGCTGCGCGCCGGGGTGATGTAGCCCCCTACCCTGCCCAGGCCTCGGGGTTGATCATGTTGATCGGCGCGCCGGCGGCGTAGGCGGTGATCTGGTCGAAGATGTCGGCGAACTGCAGCTCGTACTCGTCCCGCGTGACATAGCCGATGTGCGGGGTGCAGAGCGCGTTCTCCAGGGTCAGCAGCGGATGCCGCGGATCGCGCACCGGCTCCTCTTCATAGACGTCCGCCGCCGCCCGGCCCGGCCGGCCCGCCTTCAGCGCGGCCACGAGGGCGCCCGGCTCGATCAGCCCGGCCCGGCTGGTGTTGACCAGCAGCGCCGAGGGTTTCATCCGCGCCAAGTCCTCAGCCGTCACGATCCCGCGTGTCGCCTCCACCAGCCGCATGTGTAGCGAAAGCACGTCGCAGGCCTCGAAGAAGGCCGCCTTGCTCTCAGCCGTCCGCCAGCCGTCGGCGCGGGCGCGCTCCAGCGAGGTTTCCCTCGCCCAGACCAGCACCTCCATGCCGAAGGCCCTGCCATAGCCAGCCACCACCGCCCCGATGCGGCCATAGCCGAAAATCCCGAGGGTCTTGCCGCGCAGGCTGTCGCCCACGCCGACCTGCCAGCGCCCGGCCTTCATCGCCTGGACCTGCTGCGGGATCTGGCGCATGGCCGCCAGCACCAGGGCCCAGGTCAGCTCGGCCGCCGCATAGGACGGGGTGTCCGAATGCAGGTTCGAGCAGAGCAGGACGCCCCGGCGCGTGCAGGCGGCCACGTCCACATGCGGATAGACGCTCCGCTGGCTGATCAGCTTCAGTTTGGGCAAGCGCGCCAACAGCGGAGCCTGGATCCTGGTCCGCTCGCGGATCAGCACCAGGGCCTCGGCGTCCTTCAGCCGCTCCGCCAGGGCGTCGTCGTCCTGCACATGATCGGTCCAGACCGTGACCTCGTGCCCGTCCAGCTTTTTGAAACAGTCCAGGCCGCGCAGGGTGTCGTGATAATCGTCCAGGATCGCGATCTTCATGGCCGGCCGGCCCCGGCGAGGCGCTCGCGGCCCTTGGGCGTCAGGGCCACCTCGCCGGCGCGGCGGGCGACAAGGCCCGCGTCGAGCGCGTCTTCCCAGACTGTCAGCCGCGGACAGGAGGTTCGCCAGACGTCCATGACCTCCGCGTAGGGTCTCGGCCCGCCGGACAGCCATTCCAGGAAATCGAGAATCAGGGGTGTGGGGGCGCCCGCCGGACCAACGTCCGGCCCGAGGGCCTTGTTCAGCATCGCCGTGCTCCTTGCGCCAGTTAAGGAGGGCGCACAGGGCCCTCCCGCGTCGCATGCGACTGAAGCATCCGCCCGTAGCGGGCGGTTGGCAAGCGATCGCCCTGCTATTGGCCCAGCTTCAGCCGGTCGGGCATGGCGGCCATCTCGTCCGCCAGGGCCTCGTTGCGCTGGTAGATGTCGTGCGCGAAGGTCAGACCTTTCGCCGTAGGTTGGGCGGTCAGGTAGAGGATGTAGACCGGAACCGGACGCGGCACATCCAGGCGTTCGTCCGGCGCCTTGGCCTGGTCCAGCCGCACCGTTCGCTGCAGCAGCCAGTTGGCCAGCCAGCGCGGATATTGCACCCGCACGCAGCCGGCGCTGTCGAAGCGTGAGGCGTCGTGAAAAAGGCTGCGCTCGGAGGTGTCGTGCAGATAGACGCCGAGCGGATTCGGCAGCATGAACTTCACCTGGCCCATCATGTTGCCGGGACCAGGCTCCTGGCGCACCCGCGGCGGCTGATGGCCCGCGGCCACCGCCGCCCAATCGACCTGGTCCGGATCCAGCGGCGTCGCGGTCGCAGACGCGTCCGACAGCACCTGGAAATGATGCTGCAGCAGATACCGCGTCCCATGGCGCAGCACCGCCGGCGCAAGGCGGTCGCGCACTAGGTCGGGCGGCACGTTCCAATAGGGATTGGCCAGGGCGTAGCGGATCACCCCCGCCATGGCCGGGGTCGGCAGGTCGCGGCGGCCCACGACGACCCGCATAGACCCGGCCATGCGGTCATGATCGAAAAGCCAAAGGGTCTCGCGCGCCGGATTGACCAGCAGATAGCGGTCGCCAAGCTCGGGCGGCAGGGCGCGGGCGCGTTCCAGGTTGAGGGCGATCAGGCGGGCTTCGGGGCCCTGGTCGCCATTGGCCAGCCGCTCGTCCAGGGCCTGGCGCAGGGCCTCATAGACAGGATTCATCCGCTGGGCGTCGGCCATGGCTTCGGTCAGGGAGGGCGCGCGAGCCGCGTCCTGCAGCACGGTGGCGATGTCGGTCGGCGAGGATTTCAGCGAAGGATCGACGAATTGCAGCGCCGCAGCGCGCGCCGGCCGGTGCAGGTCGACGACATAGGCCGCGTAGGCGCGCGTAAGCGCCAGCTCCGCGACCGCCTCGCTGCGCGCATCCTTGGCGCTCGAAATGACCGCATCGAGGTGGTCTGGGGCGTAGGCGTCGGGATTGAGGCCGTCCCCCGCCGCGGTCTTCAGCGTGGCGACCAGGTCGCGTGCTTCCGGTCGCACGAGCCCGCCGGTGATCCACAGCGGGTGGTAGCCCCGGACCCGATAGAAGCGCGCGACCGGGTCGGTGGGCGCGTCGGCGAGGTCGCTGCGCAGAACACGCCCGACAGCGTCGTCAGCCGGGCCGCTGGCGCCCTGACGCATGACCAGGGGCGTCGCGATCAGGCCCAGGACCAGGCCGGCAAGCACGCCAAGGGCGACGCCGGACCACGGCCCGGTATGGCGTCGCCCCGTTGTTTGGGCGCCGCTGACGGCGGCCGCTGTCAGCCGCGTTCGCCCGTGCTGGTCGAGCTGGAGCTCGAGCCGGCGCCGTTCTGGTCAGAAGTCTGGCCCTGACTGGCTGTGCTCTGATCGGAGCTATTCGGGCTGGCCGAATAGGCCGAGCCGTTGTTCCCCGTGTTGCTTCCGGTGTTGTTCATAGTCTGAGCGACCGCGAGAGAGCCGGCCACGAGGGCGGCGGTGGCGGCTGCGATGGCGATGGTCTTGATCATGGGCGTTACTCCGCCGTTTCGCCCCCGACGCCAGAGGAACACGGCCGGGCCGCACCGGTTCCATGGATCAGTCTTCGATGAAAGCGTCGCGGGCGGCGGGCCGGTAAGCCGCGACCACCCGTTCGCACGAACGCGACAGGGTCTAAGTCTGCTCGCTCGCCCGGATCGCCGCCAAGCCCTCGCGATAGCTCGGATAGGCCGGTCGCCAGCCGAGCTCGGCCTTAGCCAGGGCGTTGGACACCCGCTTGCTCTCCTCGAAGAACCGGCGGCTGGCCGCGCCCAGCCGAGCGCCGTCATACGGCTCCTCGGGTGGCGCGGGGACGCCCAGGAGCTCGGCGGCGTGGGCGATCACATCCTGGGGCGGCGAAGGCTCGTCGTCGCAGAGATTGTAGATCGCCCCGGCGCGAGGCCGGGTGATCGAAGCCACCAGCGCCGCCGCCAGGTCGTCTATGTGCAGGCGCGAAAATACCTGACCCGGCTTGACCGTGCGCCTGGCCGTCCCGGCGCGGACGCGGTCGAGGGCCGAGCGGCCAGGGCCGTAGAGGCCGGGCAGGCGGAACACCGCGACCGTCAGCCCCAAGGTCTCGCCCAGGTCCAGCCAGGCGCGCTCGGCGGCGACGCGCCGGCGGCCCTGTTCTGAAACGGGGTTGAGCGCGCTGGCCTCATTGACCCAGCCGCCGCCGCGATCGCCATAGACGCCGGTGGTGGACAGATAGCCGGTCCAGCGGGGCCGCGCTCCGGCGCGCAGGATCGGCGCCAGGGCGGCGAAGGCGGGGCAACCCTGCTCGTCCGGCGGAGCGGTGACCAGGAGGGCGTCACAAGCCTGGGCCGCAGCCGCCAGGGCGCCAGTGTCGTCGATATCGACCGGCTCGATCCCCGTTCCCCGCAATCGGCCGGCCGCCTCGGCGCTGCGCACGGCGCCCCGGACGGTCCAGCCCAGGGGAAGAAGCCGCCGGGTCAGGGCAAGGCCGCTGTAACCGGGACCGAACAGCAACAGGCGCAAGGACAGCGGCCTTTTCCTTCATCAGCGTCCTGACGGGCGTGGGGTGCATTGTTAGCAGAGTCTGCTTTAGGCTGGGGCCGCAGCCCTGCACAAGGACACGAACACTTGAGCCCAGACAGCCCCGTCCTGGTCACCGGCGCCGCCGGCTTCATCGGCCGGGCCGTGGCCGAGCGCCTGCTGGACCGCGGCGAGGCCGTGATCGGGGTCGACAACTTCAACGCCTATTACGAGGTCTCGCTGAAGGAGGCCCGGGCGGCGACGCTGGAGGGCCGCAACCGCTTCCAGCTGGTGCGCGCCGACATCGCCGACGCTGAGGCCATGGCGCGGCTGGTGCGCGAGCATGGGATCAAGCGCGTGGTCCACCTGGCCGCCCAGGCCGGGGTGCGCTGGTCGATCGACCATCCCTTCGACTACGCCCACTCCAACCTGACCGGACATCTGTCGATCCTGGAGGCCTGTCGCGATGTCCCCGGCTTCCAGCATCTGGTCTACGCTTCGTCGAGCTCGGTCTATGGCGAGCGCAGCCTGGACGGCGCCTTTCGCGAGGAAGACGCGGCCGACGCGCCGCGCTCGCTCTATGCGGCGACCAAGCGGGCGGACGAGCTGATCAGCGCGGCCTATGCCGGGCTCTACGCCATCCCCCAGTCGGGCCTGAGGTTTTTCACCGTCTATGGCCCCTGGGGCCGACCGGACATGGCCTATTTCAGCTTCACCCGGAAGATCCTGGCCGGGCAGCCGATCGAGGTGTTCGGCGAAGGCCGGATGGCGCGCGACTTCACCTATATCGACGACATCGTCGACGGGGTGGTGGGCGTGCTGGATCGCCCGCCCGATCCCCTGGCGCCCCGGGTGCTGAACATCGGCGACAGCCGGCCGGTCGGCTTGATGGACATGATCGCGGCGCTGGAGACCGCGTTGGGCGTCTCGGCCCAGAAGGTCATGAAGCCCATGCAGCCCGGCGACGTCACCGCAACCTTCGCCGACGTCACCCGCCTGAAGGCTTTGACCGGCTATGAGCCCAAGGTGATGCTCGAGGACGGGCTCAAGCGGTTCGTCGCCTGGTATCGCGGCTACTGCGGATAACGCCGCCGAAAGCGCTCGCTGTCAGGACGCCGAATCGACCTCCGCGACGCGGTGAAGCAGGTAGATCAGCCACCCTGCGTCGTCCACGAGGGCGCTGTTTTCGATCTTCCAGTAGCGCGCTCGCCAGGCGCCGGTGTCGGGTTCGCGCGTGTCATAGCGCTGGACCGGCATGGTTTCGGCGACGCCGGTCGCAGCGACGCGCCGCAACGAGGCATAAAGATTGGCGACACCATTGGCCTGAGGATCGTCGGCGCCGTCGGGGAAAGCGACGAAGAGAGGCCGGCCAGCGATGTCGGCGGGGGTGACGCCGGTCGCCGCCGCATAGATCGGATTGACGTCGACGATCATAAGCCCGGGACGCGGATCGATCAGCGACGCGAGGGTCGAGGAGAGACCGAACTCGGCGTGGAACCAGTCGAGGGTCCTGCGGCGCGCGGCCTGCAACTCCTCATCGTCCCGCCCCCAGGGATGGCTTGCGCCCTGCTCGCTGGCGTCGAAAAGCGCCAGTTCCCGCTCCGCCGTCGAAATCATCTGCCGGACCTGGGGCTGCAGTTTCACATCCAGATGCGGAAGACGCTCCCGTAGATGGCGTAAATTCTCGCTCAAAACGAAGCGCTGATTGTCCATGAAACGCCGAAGGCAAGACAAGGAGCCCCCGCTCCCCAGCGCCTGAACGTACACTGGCGTCCTGATCGCTCAAAGACATTCCGCTCGATGTGCAACCGATCATTTCGGACCCGGGCTCGGCGGGGCTATATTTGCCCCGCTATTCCACCGTCACCGACTTCGCCAGGTTGCGCGGCTGGTCGACGTCAGCGCCCTTGATCACCGCCACGTGGTAGGCCAGCAGCTGGATCGAGGCGGCCATGACCAGGGGTGCGATCACCGGATCGCAGGTGGGCGCGGTGATCACTCGCGCGCCCTCGGGGGCATGGGCCGCGCCTTGCGCGTCGGTGATCAGGATCACCCGCCCGCCGCGGGCGATCACCTCGCTCATGTTGGAGACGGTCTTTTCGAAGAAGTCGTCCGTGGGGGCGATCACGATCACCGGAGTCTGCTCGTCCACCAGGGCGATCGGGCCGTGCTTCAATTCGCCCGCGGCGTAGCCCTCGGCATGGATATAGCTGATCTCCTTCAGCTTCAGCGCGCCTTCCAGGGCCAGCGGATACATCGGCCCGCGACCGAGATAGAGCACGTCCCGAGCCTTGGCGATCTCCGGGGCGATCGCGTGGATGGCGTCCTCGACATGCAGGGATTCGGCCAGGAGGCGCGGCGCTTCCAGGAGATGCGCCACCAGCGCCGCCTCCTGCGCCGCATCGATCCGGCCACGCTGGGCGGCGGCGGCCACGGCGAGCGCGGTCAGCACCGAGACCTGGGCGGTGAAGGCCTTGGTCGAGGCGACGCCGATCTCCGGGCCGGCGTGGGTCGGCCACATCACGTCCGCCTCGCGGGCCATGGTCGACTGGTGGGCGTTGACGATGGCGGCGGTCGTGAGGCCCTTGTCCTTGCACCAGCGCAGGGCGGCCAGGGTGTCGGCGGTCTCGCCGGACTGGGAGACGGCCACGGCCAGGGTCCCCTTGGCCACCGCCGGGTCGCGGTAGCGGAACTCGGAGGCGATCTCGACGTCCACCGGCAGGCCGGCCAGGCGCTCGAAAAGGTAGCGGCCGATCTGGCCAGCGTAGCTGGCCGTGCCGCAGGCCACGATCTGGATGCGGTCTATGGCGGTGAAGTCGAAGCCGCCGGGGGCATGCGCCTTGCCGGCGATCGGATCCAGATAGGCGGACAGGGTGTTGCGGCAGCTGTCCGGCTGGTCGTGGATCTCCTTCTCCATGAAGTGCCGGTAGTTGCCCTTCTCCACCAGGGCGGCGGAAGCCGGCACGGTGCGCACCGGGCGGTCGGCGGGGCGACCCTCGGCGTCGAAGATCAGCGCCTTGTCATGGTCGATGGCCACATAGTCGCCCTCGTCCAGATAGGCGATGCGGCTGGTGAAGGGGCCGACGGCCAGGGCGTCGGAGCCGATGAACATCTCGCCCTCGCCATAGCCCACCACCAGCGGGCTGCCGCGCCGGGCGCCCAGGACCAGGTGGTCGTGGCCCTCGATGACCACGCCGATGGCGTAGGCTCCGGCCAGCCGGTCCAGCGCCGCCTTGAGCGCCGCCAGCGGCTCCAGGCCTTCAGCGATCCCGCGATCGATCAGGTGGGCGATCACCTCGGTGTCGGTGTCGCTGGTGAAGGTGCGGCCATCGGCGATCAGTTCGCGCTTCAGCGCAGCGAAATTCTCGATGATGCCGTTGTGCACCACCGCCACCTTGCCGGCGATCTGCGGGTGGGCGTTGCGCTCGGACGGCGCGCCGTGCGTGGCCCAGCGGGTGTGGCCGATGCCGGTCTTGCCCGGCAGGGGCTGTTCGCGCAGCAGGTCCTCCAGGGCGCGGATCTTGCCCGGCGCGCGGCGCCGATCCAGCTTGCCGGCCTCGACCACGGCGACGCCCGCGCTGTCGTAGCCGCGGTATTCCAGGCGCCTGAGACTGTCGATCAGACGCTCGGTGACGGGGCTCTGGCCGACGATTCCGATGATGCCGCACATGGGGTTTTCAGGTCTCGCTGAGGCCGGCGGTCCTGGCCGATCTTTCGTGGGCCGCCGGTGTGGTTTAAATCGGGCGGCGCGGGCGCCGGTCCGCCGGCCTTTAGCATTCGCTGACCAAGGGTCGAATAAAAACCGATTACCGATCATTGCGCCGCAAGTCCGGCGGTGGCGTGGAGAGAACGAGCGATGAGCAAGCGGGCCTATTTCGGCACCGACGGGATCCGTGGCCAGGCCAACCGCCATCCGATGACGGCGGAGGTGGCGCTGCGCGTCGGCCTGGCCGCCGGCAAGCTGTTCCGCACCGAGGGCGACCGCCGCCATCTGGTAGTGATCGGCAAGGACACGCGCCTCTCCGGCTACATGATCGAGCCGGCCCTGGTGGCGGGCTTCACCAGCGTGGGCATGGACGTGCGCCTGTTCGGCCCCCTGCCCACCCCCGGCGTGGCCATGATGACCCGCTCCATGCGCGCGGACCTGGGGGTAATGATCTCGGCCTCGCACAACGACTTCGCCGACAATGGCATCAAGCTGTTCGGCCCCGACGGCTACAAGCTGTCGGACGAGATGGAGCTGAAGATCGAGGCCCACATGGACGAGGGCCTGCAGGAGGGCTTGGCCCAGCCCGCCGAACTCGGCCGCGTGCTGCGGGTCGACGACGCTCAGGCCCGCTATGTAGAGATCGTCAAGGCGACCTTCCCCCGCCAGCTCAGCCTGAACGGCCTCAGGATCGTGATCGATTGCGCCAACGGCGCCGCCTACAAGGTCGCCCCTACCGCGCTCTATGAGCTGGGCGCCGAGGTGATCCCGGTGGGCGTCGGCCCGAACGGCCTCAACATCAACGAGGAATGCGGCTCGACCTATCCCCAGACCATGAGCCGGGCGGTCAAGGAATACCGCGCCGATATCGGCATCGCCCTGGACGGCGACGCCGACCGGGTGGTGGTCTGTGACGAGAAGGGTCAGGTGGTCGATGGTGACCAGATCATGGCCATCATCGCCGATTCCTGGGCCCGCACCGGCCAGCTGAAGGGCGGCGGGGTCGTGGCCACGGTGATGTCCAACCTCGGCCTGGAGCGGTTCCTGGGCCAGCGTCAGATGAAGCTGGAGCGCACCGCGGTCGGCGACCGCTATGTGATGCAGCGCATGCGTGAGGGCGGCTTCAACCTGGGCGGCGAGCAGTCCGGCCACGTGATCCTGTCCGACTTCTCCACCACCGGCGACGGCCTGATCGCGGCCCTGCAGGTGCTGAGGGTGATCGTCGAGAGCGGCAAGCGCATGAGCGAACTCGCCCGCCAGTTCGAGCCCGTGCCGCAAAAGCTGGAGAACGTCCGCTTCTCCGGCGTGGCCAAGCCGCTGGAGCACGACCTGGTCAAGGCGGCGATCAGCGACGGCGAGGCGCGGCTGAACTCCTCCGGCCGCATCGTGGTGCGCGCCTCGGGCACCGAGCCCCTGATCCGGGTGATGGCCGAGGGCGACGACGCCAAGCTGGTCGCCCAGGTGGTGCGGGACATCGCCCAGGCGGTGAAGAGCGCGGCGGCGTGATGCGCCCGCTTCGGGTGACCAGGTCACATTAAAATATTGCAATAATTGCGGAGCGTGAGATCGTCTCCTTCAACGACCGTGCGGGTCCGACCGCACGGCGCGACGAGGAAACGACTGAATGCGTGTCATGGCCAAGGCGCAGCTGCGCCCCGCGCCGCACGATGTGCGCCGCAATCCGATTACCTGCGTGCTGATGACGGCCGCCCTGGCGGCGACCTTCTGGATCGGCCTGATCTGGCTGGCTCAGCGCGTGGTCTGAAGGGCGAAGACGCCCTACCCGCCGACCTCCGCGACGGCGGCCGCGAGGCGCGCCAGATCCCCTGCCCGCGACAGGCGATGATCGCCGTCGCGCACCAGGGTGAACACCAAATCATCGTCCTCGATCGCCTCGGACAGGGCCAGGGCATGGCGCCAGGGCACGTCGGGATCGGCACCGCCCTGCAGGATGCGAACCGGCGCGCCCAAGCGAATCGGTCCCGGCAGAATCCCCCATCGCGCCCCGTCCTCCAGCAGCGCGCGGGTGATCGGATAGGGATCGCCATAGTCCGAGGGGCGCAGCCATATCCCGGTCTTCTTCATCTCCGCCTGGGCCGCCGCATCCATTTCCGGCCGCATCAGCCGCTCGGTGAAGTCGGCCGCGGGTGCGACCAACACCAGGCCCTGCAGCCGCTCCGGCCGGGCCATGGCCGCCAGGCAGGCCAGCCACCCGCCCATCGACGAGCCCACCAGCACCAGCGGCCCTTCGGTCAGCCGGTCGATCGCCGCCAGGGCGTCGGCGCGCCAGCGGGTGATGGTCCCGGCCTCGAACGCCCCGCCGGACTCCCCATGGCCGAAATAGTCGAATCGCAGGTAGGCGCGCCCTTCCTTCATCGCCCGGTCGGCCAGCGCCTGGGCCTTGGTCCCGGCCATGTCCGAACGGAAACCGCCCAGCCAGACCACCGTCGGCCCCGGCCCCTCGACCTTGCGATAGGCCAGCTCGGCCCCGTCCGCCTCGAGCCTGCCCCAGACTTCCGCCGCCATGTCCCACTCCCGCCCTTCGTCCGAACCGGCTATGGCTAGGTTGTGAGCCGACTCCCCGCCGATTTCACCCTTTTGCAGGTCACGCCGGAACTGGAAACCGGCGGGGCGGAGCAGACCACGCTCGATGTGGCCGCCGCGGTGGTGCGCGCCGGCGGCCGGGCGATCGTCGCCTCCCGCGGCGGGCGCATGACCGACGCCCTGTTCGACAACGGCGGCCAGCTGGTCGAGCTGCCGATGCAGTCCAAGAATCCCCTGACCATCCTCGGCAACGCCCTGCGCCTGGGCGAGCTCATCCGGCGCGAGAAGGTCAGCCTGGTGCACGCCCGCTCCCGCGCCCCAGCGTTCAGCGCCCTCTGGGCCGCCAAGGCCGCGAACGTTCCCTTCGTCGCCACCTATCACGGGGTCTATGAGGCCAGGAGCCCGCTGAAGCGCTGGTACAATTCGGTGATGACCCAGGGCGCGGCGGTGATCGCCAATTCAGACTACACCCGCCAGCACATCCTGGCCGAACACCGCGTCGACCCGGCCCGGGTGGTGGCGATCAACCGCGGCGTCGACCTGGTGCGTTTCGATCCCAAGGCGGTGACGCCCACCCGCCTCGCCGCCCTCAGGGCCAGTTTCGGCGTCGCCGAGGACGACCGGCGGTTCAAGATCGTGCTGGCCGGGCGCCTGACCCGCTGGAAGGGCCAGCAACTGCTCATCGACGCGGCCCAGCGGCTGAAGGCGAAGGGCCTGTCCGACTTCCTGATCATTCTCGCCGGCGACGACCAGGGGCGGATCGGCTATCGTGGGGAGCTTGAAACCGCCATCGCCGCGGCGGGCCTGGGCGAGCAGGTGCTGCTGGTCGGCCACTGCAGCGACATGCCGGCCGCCTATCTGCTGGCCGATCTCGTGGTCGCCCCTTCCCTGAAACCCGAGCCGTTCGGGCGCACCGCCGTCGAGCCCCAGGCCATGGGCAGGCCAGTGCTGGCCGCCGACCACGGGGCCGTGCGCGAGACCGTCGCCGAAGGCGAAACCGGCTGGCGCGTGGCGCCGGGAGACCCCGACGCCTGGGCCGAGGCCATCGCCAAGGTCATGGCCCTGACGCCTGCGCGCCGAGCGGCCATCGGCAATGCCGGCGCCGCCCGGGCCCGCAAGCTCTATTCGGTCGAGGCCATGTGCGAGGCCACCCTGAACCTCTACGCCAATGTGCTCGCCAAGGGGACGCCATGAGCGACAAGCCCGAAGCCCCGGCGGGCGAACGCTTCGGCGCCCTCGGCCGCCCGCGCAAGCGCCAGCGCATCCTGGTGCTCAAGTTCGGCGCCCTGGGCGATTTCGTCCAGTCGATCGGCGGCTTCCAGCAGATCCGCGCCGCCCATCCCGAGGCCGAGATCACTCTGCTGACCACCCCTCCTTACGCCGCGCTAGCCAAGGCCACCGGCCTGTTCGACCTGATCGAGACCGACGGCCGCGCCAGGGGTTTCGCCGCCCAGCTGGCCCTGGCCCGCAGGCTGCGCAAGCGTCGCTACAAGCGGGTCTACGACCTGCAGGTGACCAGCCGCTCGACCCGAATGTTCTACTGGTTCCTGCCCTTCCCGCCGGCCTGGTCGGGCATCTCCTTCGGCGCTTCGCTGCGCCAGACGCGGCCCGACCGCAAGAAGCTGCACAACCTCGACAAGCTGGCCGACCAGCTGCATGTGGCCGGCATAGCCCCGGCCTACAAGCTCGGCGAAGGCCCCGCCCCCTCCATGGCCTGGGCCGCCGAGACCGAGGAGGGCCGCGCCGTCACCCCCGAGCGGTTCGGCCTTTCCGCCCCCTACGCCCTGCTGGTTCCCGGCGCCTCGCCAGTGAAGCCGGAGAAGCTGTGGCCAATCGAGCGCTACGCCCGCCTGGCCCGCGAACTGGGCCGTCGCGGGATCCAGACCGGCGTCGTCGGCGCCAAGGCCGAAGGATCACTGGCGGCCCGCATTCTGGAGGAAGCCAAGGACGCGGTGGACCTGACCGGCCGCACCAGCCTGGTGGAACTGGCGGTGCTGGGCGCGCACGCCGCCCTCTGCGTCGGCAACGACACCGGCCCTACTCACCTGATCGCCTATTCGGGCGCGCCGGGAGCCATGCTGATGTCGCGCGTGACAGACCCCGCCCACTGCGGCCCGCGCGCCCGGATGGTCTCGCTGAAGGTCGAGGACCTGAACGATCTTTCGGTCGATGCGGTGATCGAGGCGTGTCTTGGCGCCCACACTGGCGCGCGTACCGCCGATCCGGCGCCCGCCCAGCTCTGATCCGGTCCGCCGACGCCTTGCGGGAACAGGGGGCGTCCTTCATATTCAGGGGAGGCTGCCGCGGGAACCGCGGTCGCACGAGATCAACAGCTCCAGGAGAAGCTCACTATTCGCCGTCCCATGCAAGCGCCGCCTTCCAAGGAAGGTCCGCGTATCAATGATGAGATCCGTGTCCCCCGCGTCCTTTTGATCGACGAGCACGGGGAGAAGCAGGGCATCATGCCGACCGCCTCCGCCCTGGAAGCCGCCGAAGAGGCCGGCCTCGACCTTGTGGAGGTGTCCCCCAACTCGGATCCGCCGGTCTGCAAGATCCTGGACTACGGCAAATACAAGTTCCAAGAGCAGAAGAAGAAGGGTGAGGCGCGCAAGCGCCAGAAGCTGGTCGAAATCAAGGAGATCAAGCTTCGCCCGAACATCGACGTGCACGACTATGACGTCAAGGCCAAGGCCATGCACCGCTTCTTCGAAGAGGGCGACAAGGTCAAGGTGACCATGCGTTTCCGCGGCGGCGAGATGCGCCACCCGGAACTGGGCATGAAGCTCTTGCAGCAGGTCAAGGTCGACTTCGAGGCCGTCGCCAAGGTGGAGTACGAACCCCGCCTGGAAGGCCGCCAGATGATCATGATCCTGGCGCCGCGCTAGGATCCGTTACTCCGCTCGTCCCGGTGAAGGCCGGGAGGAGCGGCGTTGGGGGGGCGTCCGATCATGTTCCTGCGGCTGTTCGCCCCCCTTGTAGCCCTGGCCGCCTTAGCCCTCGTCGCCACCCCTGCCCCCGCCGCTGTCCCGGGCGAAGACCTTTGGTCAGAGCCGCTGGCGCCGTTCAAGATCGCGGACAACCTCTACTATGTCGGTTCCAAGGAGCTGACGGCCTTCCTGATCGTCACGCCCAAGGGCGACATCCTCTTGGACGGCGGCGTGCCGAAGAACGGGCCAATGGTGCTGGACAATGTCCGCGCCCTGGGTTTCGACCCGCACGACATCAAGATCCTGATCAACAGCCACGCCCATTTCGACCACGCCGGACCCTTCGCCATGCTGAAGCAGGCGACCGGGGCCCAGATGGTCATCAGCCGCGGCGACGCCCCCGTGATCGAAAGCGGCGGCGAGACCGACTTCTTCTTCCACAAGCGCATGTTTCCACCGGCCAAGGTCGACCGGGTGATCGACGACGGCGATACGGTGAGCCTGGGCGGCGTCACCCTGACCGCCCACATCACCGCCGGCCACACCAAGGGCTGCACCAGCTGGACCCTGCCGGTCACGGTCGACGGCCAGGCCAAGCAGGCCCTGTTCATCTGCAGCCTGACCCTCCTGCCCGGCTACAGGCTGACCGGCGATCCGGGCTATCCGAACCTGGGCGCCGACTTCGCCCGATCGATCGCTACCCTGCGCGCCCAGCGCTGCGACCTGTTTCTCGCCTCGCACGGCGGCTTCATCGACCTGCTGAAAAAGCGCGAGGCCATGCTGGCCGGAGCGAAGACCAATCCCTTCATCGATCCCGCCGGCTGCAAGGCCTATATCGACCATGGCGAAGCTTCGCTGCATCGCCTCGAGGCCCGCGGCGGTCAGTAGGCCGCACCCGAGGGTGAATTTGAGGCTTTGCGGCGCGACCGTGAGGTCTTATCAGCGTTCACATGCGCGCGGATCGGACCGAACCGGCGGCGGGTCGGTCCACGGCCGCCTTCTACACCCTCCTGTCGGTGATGTTCATCAACATGCTGGGGTTCGGCGTCGTCGTGCCCCTTTTGCCGTTCTTCGCCAAATCGTTCCACGCCGGTCCGCTCGAGATCGCCCTGATCTTCTCGGCATATTCGATGGGCAGCTTCTTCGGCGAGCCCTTCTGGGGACGGCTGTCGGACCGGATCGGGCGAAAGCCGCTGCTGATCTCGACCCTGATCGGCAACTGCCTCTGCTACGGCCTCCTGGCCTTCGCCCCCAACGTGTGGTTCGCCTTCTTCATCCGCCTGTTCGGCGGCATGGCTGCGGGTAACGGCTCGGTGGTGCAGGGCTACATCGCCGACGTCACCGAACCTGACGACAGGGCGCAGTACATGGCCAGGCTCGGGGCCAGCTACAATATCGGCTTCATCGTCGGCCCGTTCATCGGCGGCATCCTGGCCTCGCCGGGCGCTGGCTCGATCGGCTTCAAGATCCCGCTGCTGGTGGCCTCCAGCTTCGGCGGCCTAGCCGCCCTGGGCGTCACCCTGTTCGTGCGCGAGAGCCGCCAGCGCCGCCCGGCCATCGTCCGCGTTCCGCGTCCCTGGGAGATGTTCGGCTATGCCGCCCGCCATCCGGTGATCGGCCAACTGATCCTTTTGACCTTCGTCGTCGGCGTCGCCTTCACCGGCATCGAGTCGACCTTCGGCCTCTGGGCCCAGCACCGCTTCGGCTGGCAGCCGCGCGATGTCGGCATGGTGTTCGGCGTCACCGGCGCCGTCTCGGCCCTGTCGCAGTTTTTTGTCACCGGCCCCCTGTCCAGGCGCTATGGCGAGGCGCGCATGCTGGCGGTCGGCATGGCTGGCACGGCGCTCTGCATAGGCTTGCAGCCGCTATCGGACGGCCGCTTCCTGACCTATGGGCTGATGGCGCTGATGGCCATGTTCCAGTCGGTGGCCTTCCCCAATTCCGGGGCGCTGATGTCGCGCAGCATCGACGAGAACAACCAGGGCCAGATCATGGGCCTGAACAATGCCTCCGGCGCCATAGCCCGGGTCGTCGGCCCGGCGGCGGCGCTGCAGCTGTTCGATAGCCTGAACGTCAACGCCCCCTTCTTCATGGGCGCGCTGATCGTGGCCCCGGCGATCTTCCTGGCCCTGTCGGCTGGACGCGCCGCCCTGGCCGAGCAAAGGGAGGCGCGGGCGGCGGCGTAGGCCTTGCCTTTCGCCCCCGTTTCCCGTATTGACCCCGCCTTCGTGCGATCGCCTGGCCCAGGCATGCCAGGGCGGTCGTTGTCTGCTGTCTCTATCAGAGGACGGGGCCTTACAGCTCCGCTGCGAAATGCCGAAGTTGAAGACCAAATCGGGCGCCAAGAAGCGCTTCAAGATCACTGCGTCGGGCAAGGTGAAGGCCGGCGTGGCGGGCAAGCGGCACCGCTTGATCAGCCACAACGCCAAGTACATCCGGCAAAATCGCGGGACCAAGGTCATGGCGGACGCTGACGCCAAGATCATCAAGTCCTGGATGCCGTATTCCTGAGCCCCAACGAATTTAGAAGGTGATCTGACATGGCGCGCGTCAAACGGGGCGTAACGTCCCACGCCAAGCACAAGAAGGTTCTCGAGCAGGCCAAGGGGTTCCACGGCCGCCGCAAGAACACCATCCGGGCCGCCAAGGCCGCGGTCGACAAGGCCGGCCAATACGCCTACCGCGACCGCAAGGTCCGCAAGCGCTCGTTCCGCGCCCTGTGGATCCAGCGCATCAATGCGGCGGCGCGGCTGGAAGGCTTCACCTACTCGCAGTTTATCCACGGCCTTGATCTGGCCGGCGTCGATATCGACCGCAAGGTTCTCGCCGATGTGGCGGGCGCCGATCCGGCTGCGTTCAAGGCCATCGCCGACAAGGTTCGCGCCGCGCTGGCTTAAGCTCAGCGCCTAAGGTGCGTGGTTCGAGATGCGGGGCCCTTGATAGGGCTCCGCTCCTCACCATGACGAAGGCCCTGGAAACACTCTTTCCCTCGTCATCCTGAGGAACCCTCGTGAAGGGTGTCTCGAAGGACGCACAAAACTGTGCAAGGACGACGGGATGACCGACCTTACCGCTCTCGAAGCCGATCTGGCCGCCCAGATCGCCGCCGCCTCTGACCTGGCCGCCCTGGACGCCGTGCGCGTCTCGGCCCTCGGCAAGACCGGCCAGATCT
Source organism: Phenylobacterium montanum (assembly GCF_018135625.1). Taxonomy (NCBI): domain Bacteria; kingdom Pseudomonadati; phylum Pseudomonadota; class Alphaproteobacteria; order Caulobacterales; family Caulobacteraceae; genus Poindextera; species Poindextera montana. Next base: position 4,583,491 of record NZ_CP073078.1, on the reverse strand, counting down.
CCAACCTCCTGAAATCCCTGGGCTCGATGAGCCCCGACGAGCGCCGCGAGCAGGGTCCGAAGATCAACGGCCTGCGCGATCGCGCCATGACCCTTATCGCCGAGCGCAAGGCCGTGCTCGACGCCGCCGCTTTGGAGGCGCAGCTGGCCGCCGAGCGTGTCGACCTGACCTTGCCGGCCCCGCCCCGCCGCAAGGGCTCGGTGCACCCGACCATGCAGGTGATGGACGAGATGGTCGCCATCTTCGCCGAAATGGGCTTCGCGGTCGCCGAAGGCCCGGACATCGAGGACGACTTCCACAACTTCACCGGCCTGAATTTCCCGCCGCGCCATCCCGCGCGCGAGATGCACGACACCTTCTTCTTCGCCCCGGGCGAGGACGGCGAGCGCAAGCTGCTGCGCACCCACACCAGCCCGATCCAGGTGCGGGTGATGCAGCAGGGCCAGAACCAGAAGAACGAGGCGCCGCAGTGGGCTGCGGGCCATGAGCCGCCGATCCGGATCATCGGCCCGGGCCGCACCTATCGCTGTGACAGCGACCGCACCCACACGCCGATGTTCCACCAGATGGAAGGCTTGGTCATCGACCGGAATATCCATATGGGCCACCTGAAGTGGACCCTGGACACCTTCTGCAAGCGGTTCTTCGAGTCCGACGCGGTGGTGACGCGGTTCCGGCCGCACCACTTCCCCTTCACCGAGCCGTCGGCGGAGATGGACGTGCAGTGCGACCGCTCCGGCGGCTCGATCAAGATCGGCGAGGGCAGCGACTGGCTGGAGATCCTGGGCGGCGGGATGGTGCATCCCAACATCCTCAGGATCTGCGGCCTGGATCCCGACGAGTGGCAGGGCTTCGCCTTCGGCATGGGCGTCGATCGGCTGGGGATGCTGAAATACGGCATGCCGGACCTGCGCGACGTCTTCGGCGCCGATGTCCGCTGGCTGGAGCACTACGGCTTCTCCGCCTTCGCCGCGCCGAACCTGGCCACCGGCCTCAGCTGACGGAGAGAGATCGATGAAATTCACCCTCTCCTGGCTCAAGGACCACCTGGACACCTCGGCGACCATCGCCGAGGTCGAGGCCGCCATGACCATGGCCGGCCTGGAGGTCGAGCACGTCACCGACCCGTCGGCGAAGCTCGCCGCTTTCTCGGTCGCCCGCATCGTCGAGGCGGTCCAGCACCCCAACGCCGACCGACTGCGCGTCTGCCAGGTCGACACCAAGGACGGTCGCAAGGAGATCGTCTGCGGCGCCCCCAACGCCCGTGCGGGGCTGGTGACTATCTACGCCCCGCTGGGGACCTACATCCCCGGCAGCGGCATCACGCTCGAGCCACGCGCCGTCCGCGGCGTTGTCTCCAACGGCATGCTATGCTCGGCGGCGGAACTGGAGCTGTCGGAAGAGTCCGACGGCATCCTGGAGCTGGCCGAGGGCCTGGAGGTAGGAACGCCGGCCGCCCAGGCGCTGGGCCAGGAAGGCGTGATCGACTTCGAGGTCACGCCCAACCGCCCCGACTGGCTGGGCGTCGCCGGCATCGCCCGGGATCTGGCCGCCGCAGGCCTCGGCCGCTTCACCACCAAGGCTGTGGAGCCGGTCAAGGGCGGCTATCCCTGCCCGATCGACATCCGCCTGGACGACAGCGGCGCCTGCACCGCCTTCGCCGGACGCCTGATCCGCGGGGTGAAGAACGGGCCCTCGCCCGCCTGGCTGCAGGCGCGGCTGAAGGCCATCGGCCTGAGACCCATCAGCGCCCTGGTCGACGTCACCAACTACCTCTCTTACGATCGCTGCCGGCCGCTGCATGTCTATGACGCCGCCACGCTCAAGGGCGGCTTCATCGAGGCCCGCCTGGGCCGCGAGGGTGAAGAGGTGCTGGCCTTGGACGGCGAGACCTACAAGGTCACGCCAGAGCTCTGTGTCATCGCCGACGGCTCGGGCGCCATCGGCCTTGGCGGGGTGATGGGCGGCGAGACCACCGGCTGTTCGGAGGCGACCACCGACGTGTTCGTCGAATGCGCCTGGTTCGACCCGATCCGCACGGCCCAGGCCGGCCGCACCACCGGCATCACCTCGGACGCCCAGTACCGCTTCGCCCGCGGCGTCGATCCGGGCTTCGTGCTGCCGGGGATCGAGCTGGCCACGCGCATGATCCTCGACCTCTGCGGCGGCGAGCCGTCCGAGGTGCGGCTGGCGGGCGCGCCTCCAGCCCCGCCGCCGCCGATCGCCTTCGACCCGGCCTATGTGAAGAAGCTCGGCGGCCTGGAGACCGAATGCGCGGTCGAGATCCTGGCTGACCTCGGCTTCGAGATCACCGGCTCCGGCGCGAACCTCACCGTCCAGCCCCCGACCTGGCGGCGGGACGTGGAGGGCAAGGCCGACCTGGTCGAAGAGGTCACCCGCATCGTCGGCTACGACAAGCTGCCGGCCGAGCCCCTGCCGGAGATCGCCCGCCCCGTCGGCGGCGTGCTCAGCCCCCGCCAGGCCCGCGCCCGCACCGCCCGCCGGGCGCTGGCGGCCCTTGGCTGGTCGGAAGCGGTCACCTGGTCGTTCACCGGCCGAAAGACAGCCGAGCTGTTCGGCGGCGGCCAGGACGCCCTGGTGCTGGCCAATCCGATCGCGGCCGAGCTGGACTGCATGAGGCCCTCGATCCTGCCGACCCTGATCGAGGCGGCAGGGCGCAACGCCAAGCGCGGCTTCGCCGACGTGGCCCTGTTCGAGATCGGCCCGATCTTCTCCGGCGACCGGCCGCAGGACCAGCGCACCGCCATCAGCGGCCTCCTGGCGCCCCACGCCCCGCGGCGCTGGGATGGGGTCAAGGCGGACGACCTGTTCCAGGTGAAGGCCGACCTCTACGCCATGCTGGACGAGCTCGGCGCGCCTGTGGCCTCGCTGCAGGTGGCGCAGGGCGCCGCCTCGCCCTGGTGGCACCCCGGCCGCTCGGCCCGGCTGCAACTGGGCCCCAAGGCGGTGATCGCCGAGTTCGGCGCCCTGCACCCCAGCGTGCTGAAGGCGATGGACCTCGACGGCCCGGCCTATGGCTTCGAGGTGTTCCTGGAGGCCATTCCCGAACCGAAGAAGAAAGCGATCAAGACCCGGCCAGCGCTGGAGCTGTCGCCTCTGATGCCGCTGAGCCGCGATTTCGCCTTCGTGGTCGAGCAGAAGGTCGCCGCCGGCGACCTGGTCAAGGCCGTCGCCGGGGCCGACAAGGCCCTGATCGCCGGCGTGCGGGTGTTCGACGTCTACGCCGGCGCCGGCGTGCCCGAAGGCTGCAAGTCGCTGGCCGTCGAGGTCAGCGTTCAGCCCAAGGACCACACCCTGGCCGAGGCCGAGATCGAAGCCCTGTCGGCCAGGATTGTCGCTGCGGCCGGCAAGGCGGTGGGAGCCAAGCTGAGAGCTTGAATCTCTTCTCCTCCCCTGTTTCGCGAACGCGGAACGGGGGAGGAGAAGTGAAGCTTAGTCTGACGTGGATGCAGGATTTGGGGCGCCGATGACCCAGCAGAAGCCGAGCCTGGAAACCTGGCTGGAGCGCGGCCTGTTCGCTGCGCGCTGGCTGATGGCGCCCTTCTATGTCGGCCTGGTCGCGGCCCTGGTCACGCTGCTGGCGGTGTTCGTGCTGGAAATCGTCCACCAGGTCCCGCTGGTGGTCATGAGCGCCAAGCCGGACGACGCCATCGTCCTGGCCCTGTCGCTGATCGACCTGTCGCTGGGGGCCAGCCTGGTGCTGATCATGATCCTGTCGGGCTACGAGAACTTCGTCTCGCGCATCGACACCGGCGACCACGACGACCGGCCCGACTGGCTGGGCGCGCTGGATTTCTCCGGCCTGAAGATGAAGCTGATCGCCTCGATCATCGCCATCTCGGCCGTGGCCCTGCTGCGCGCCTTCATGGACCTGGCCGAGCCGGGCGCCGCGCCCGACGCCGCCAAGCTCGGCTGGCTGATCGGCCTGCACCTGACCTTCGTCTTCTCAGGCGTGATGATGGCCCTGATGGACTGGCTGGGCGGCAAGTCCGGCCACTGAGCTGCAATCAGGAATAAGCGCCTTCCGGGTCGGGAAAACCTCCCGTCGACTCGCCGGCTTGGCCGTGCCAGCGTCACCGCAAAGCAAGGCGGGGACCACGCACCATGGGAAAGACCGCACTCCTGACCGCATCGGCCATGGCCCTGGCCCACGCCGCCCTCGCCGCGGACGCGCCCAAGCTCTCGGTGACCATCTATAACGCCGACCAGGCCCTGGTGCAGGACCAGCGCCTCCTGGACATCGCCAAGGGCCGCCAGCGACTGGAGTTCAAAGACGTCTCCGCCGCCATTCGCCCCGAGACGGTGACCCTGTCGGCCGACGCGATCGGCGTGGTCGAGCAGAACTTCGACTACGACCTTTTGACCCCCGGCAAGCTGATGGAGAAGGCGGTCGGGCATGAGGTCACCATCGTCCGCACCAATCCCGGCAACGGCCAGCAGGTGACCGAGAAGGCCACGGTGCTCTCGGCCAACGAGGGCGTGGTGCTGAAGATCGGCGACCGCATCGAGGTCCTGCGCGACGACGACGTGCCCACCCGGGTGATCTTCGACAAGGTGCCCGACAACCTGCGCGCCCACCCGACCCTGTCGGTGACGGTGGATTCCGAACGCGCCGGCCAGCGCCTGGCCACGCTCAGCTACCTGACCACGGGCCTGTCGTGGAAGGCCGACTATGTCGCCCTGTTCGACGAGAAGGCCGCCAAGCTGGACCTGCAGGGCTGGATCACGCTGGAGAACCACTCCGGCGCGCCCTATGTCGGCGCCGAAACCCAGCTCGTGGCCGGCCATGTGCAACTGGCCCAGGGCGACGACGCAAGCGACCAGAGCGATGGGCTTGCCGCCGTCCGCGCCGCGGGGACCGAAGCCGACGAAGGCCCCGGCAAGGAACTGGGCGACTATCACATCTATAGCCTGCCCGAACGGACCACGATCGCCCAGAACCAGACCAAGCAGGTCGGCTTCCTGCAGGCCGATGGCGTCGCCGCGCACAAGGTCTACCAATGGAGCGCCGGCTGGTTCCAGACCCAGCAGCAGCCATCCGCCGCCGTGGTGGTGGTGGACTTTGTGAACTCGCGCGGCTCGGGCCTCGCCGCCGGCCTGCCGGCCGGGACCATGCGGGTCTATGAGCGCGACACGGCGGGCGAGCCCAAGTTCGTCGGTGAGAGCCAGATCGGCCACACGCCGCAGGGCTCGGAACTGGCGGTCAAGATCGGCGACGCCTTCGACGTCACGGTGCAGCCGACCGTCACAGCCGAGACCAAGATCAGCAAGACGCGCACGCGCTATTCCATGACCTATGTCGCCCGCAATGCGCGCCGCGAGCCGGTGACCGTCGAGCTGCGCCAGGGCGGCCTGTGGCGCGACGGCAAGGTGCTGAAGGAGAGCCTGCAGAGCCGCCGCATCGACGCCCACACCCTGGGCTGGTCGATCCCCGTACCCGCCAACGGCCAGACCACCCTGACCTTCGACGTCGAGACCGGCTGGTAGCCCCGTGGGCGGAAGGCTCACCCAACTGATCTTTGCGGTCGCGTTGGCTCTGCCGGTCTTGGCGCGGGCGGACACGATCTCGGCCGCGCCCGAAAAGGTCGAGGTGGTGGTCTATCGCGACCGCCCCGCCCGCGGCGCCGACCTGGCCCGTGAAGACCCGGATTCCGCTCACGGCCTCGCCCTGGTCACCGAGACCCGTACGGTCGACCTGCCCGCCGGCCGCACGCGCCTGAGCTTCGAGGGCGTGGCCGACGGGATCATCCCCGAGAGCGCCGCGGTCGAGGGCCTGCCGGGCAGCCTGGCCGAGCGCAATTTCGACTACGACCTCTTGAGCCCCGGCTCGCTGATCGCCCACCTGACCGACCAGCCGGTCCACATCGTCCGCACCGACCGCAAGACCGGGCGGGAAACCAGCGAGGCGGCCACCGTGCGCGCCGGCCCGGACGGGGTGGTGCTGCAGACCGCGGCCGGGGTCGAGGCCCTGCGCTGCAGCGGCGGGCCTGAGAAGCTGGTGTTCGACAGCCTGCCCAAGGGCCTGGCCAGCCGCCCGACGCTGTCGGTGGTCACCGACACGCCCGCCGCTGGCCGCTACCAGGTGCGGGTGAGCTATCTCAGCGTGCGGATAGACTGGGCGGCGGACTACGTCGCCCGCATCAGCCCCGACGGCAAGAGCCTGGACCTGACCGGCTGGATCACCCTGGCCAACCACAGCGCCGCCAGCTTCGCCGACGCGCCGACCGCCGTGGTCGCCGGCCGCCTGGCCCGGGTTCCGGCAGACCTGCCGACGGCCGCGCCGCAGCACCTTAAGACCGGCTGCTGGCCCATGGGGACCAGCCACCATGGCGTGCCGAGGCCAGAGATTCCGGCGCCACCACCCCCGCCGCCGATGGCGCTGATGGCTCCCATGCCGGCGCCCCCTGGCATGCGCGAGGAGGTCGTCGTCACCGCCCAGAAGCGCACCGTTCAGACCGATCTCGGCGACTACAAGCTCTACAGCCTGGTCGAGCCGACCACTGTGGCCGCCCATCAGGTCAAGCAGGTCCAGTTCCTGCACCAGGCCAAGGTCGGCTTCGATCCTGTCTATCGCTATGACGTGGAGATCGGCGACAATGGCGAAGCGCCGCCGCCAGACCAGACCATTCCCACCCGCCTGGTCCTTCGCCTGAAGAACAAGGCGGCCGACGGGCTGGGCGAGGCCCTGCCGGCGGGTCTGGTCTCCTTCCGCCAGGCCGAGCCGGGCGCGCCGGGACATGAGCTGTTCCTGGGTCAGGCCGGCATGCGCGACGTGCCCGTGAACGAACCGTTCGAACTGAACCTGGCCCAGTCGCCAGAGGTCGTGGTGCGCCAGGAAATCGTGAGCGCGAAGCAGCTGGGATGGGGAACCGATCATCGCCGGCTACGCGCCGAGATCGCCGTCAGCCTGTTCAATCACCGCGCCGATGCGGTCATCACCGAAGTCCGTCAGCCTCAGGCCGAGGGCCTGACGATCGTCGCCGAATCCCTGTCACACGACATCCGGGACGGCGCGCCGGCCTGGCGCATCGCATTGGCGGCGCGGAGCGAGACGACCCTGACCTACACGGTCGAATTCGACAACTGAGCCGCGACCGCGCCTACAGCGGCAAGAGGTGCTGTTTGCGGGTATAGGCCAGGTAGCCGATATTGGCGCCCAGGCGCAGGCCGACGCCGGCGCGGATGGGGGCCAGGGTGATGTCCTCGGCGCGCTGGTAGTTCACCCCCAGGCCGCCGATCAGATAGGCGCTGCCGTCCACGCCGGGGAAGCGGCGATAGATCATGTCCGGGTACTGAAGATTGTAGCAGAGGGTGAACACCCGGCTGCCGTTGCCGCCCCAGTCCCAGCCGATCGATGGCCCCTGCCAGAACACCTCTGCCTCGGGCTGGTGCTTCATGTAGAGGCGGCCCTTGCCGTAGCGCAGGCCGACGAAGAACGCGCCCGAGCCTTCCTCGCCGGCGATGTAACCGGTGGGGCGACCGTTGTCGCGGAAGATGCGCTCGACCACCGAGGCGGCGGCCTCGGCCGCCACACCGAAGAAGTCCGAGACCTGGTTGACGATCTCGTCCTTGGAATAGGTCTCGGCCTTGTAGTTGGGCGTCAGCCCCTGGCGGGGCGGCGGCATGGCGCCGGCGTCGTCGCGCTCAGGCGGCGGGGCGGGCGGCGGCGCGGCCTGGGCCGGCGGCGCTTCGGACGGAACTTCCTGGGCCTTCGCCACCGGGGGCGGAGGCGGCACGTCCTGGGCCGGCGGCTCGTTGCGGGCGGGAGGCTGCAGCTCCTGGGCCCGGGCTACGGCGCTGGCGCCGAGATAGGCGAGGCTGGACGTGATCAGCAGTCGGCGGTCCATCGGAGTCTCCGAATCAGTATCAAGCCGACCTTTTCATCGCATTGGGACAGGTTTGCGGCGCGGAAAAAATGCGCGGGCGCCGCCTTTAGAGGTTGTCCTTCAGCCACTGGGCTGCGCGCGACAGGGGATTGCCACTCTCGGTCTTGGCCGGCTGCTGGGCCTTGCCGCCCCCCGCCAGAGTGCGCAGCGAGACCACTTCGCGCGGGCCGAAGGCAGCGCGCTGCAGGATGCCGGCGGCGGCGCAGAAGGCCGGGCCGGAAGCGGCGTCGGCCAGGTGCGGCAGGCGGCGTGGACGGCCCAGGCGCACCGGCCGGTCGAACACCCGCACAGCCACTTCGCGCACCCCGGCCAGCTGGCTGGCGCCCCCGGTCAGCACAAGGCCGGCGCCAGGGTCCAGCGGCGCACCCGAAGCCTTCAGCCGCTCGCGCAGCAACTCCAGGGTCTCCTCGACCCGCGGCGCGATGATGCCCTTGAGCATCGAGCGCGGGGCGATCACCGGCCCTGCGCCCGGATCGTCGCCGCGCGGCGGGGCCTCGATCATCTCGCGGTCCTCGTTGGCCGAGGCGATGGCCGAGCCGTGCAGAGTCTTGATCCGCTCGGCGCCGGCGATGGAGGTGGACAGGCCGCGGGCGATGTCGGCGGTGACGTGCGCCCCGCCCACCGCCAGGCTGTCCACATGGATCAGCGAGCCGTTGGCGAACACCGCCACCGAGGTCGAGCCGCCGCCCATGTCGACACAGATGCAGCCCAGGTCCATCTCGTCGTCTTCCAGCGCCGCCAGGGCCGAGACGAAGGGCGAGGCCACCGCGCCCTGGAACTCCAGGTGCGCGCGCTCGACACAATAGCCGAGGGTCTGGAACACGGTCTCGCTAATCGAGACCACTAGGAGTTCGAGGCCAAGCTGGCGGCCGAACATGGAACGGGGATCGCGCACCCCGCGCTGGCCGTCCACCGACCAGGCGATGGGCAATAGGTGGACCGGCCGCCGGCCCGGCAGGCGCACCTGCGACAGGGCCTGGCCGATGGCCTTGGACAGGTCGGCGTCGACGATCGGCCGGGCGCCCAGGCTGACCTGGGCCGAGACACGGTGGCTGGCCAGCTGGCCGCCGGCGGTGGCCACGGTCACGCCCTGGATGCTGGCGCCGGCGACCTGCTCGGCCCGCTCCACCGCCAGCGCGATGGCGTCGGCCGCCTCGTCCATGTTGACGATCGAGCCGCCGCGCACGCCGCGCGACTGCACGTGGCCCACGCCCACGGTCTGCAGGGTGCGCGCCTCGCGGTTCACCCCGCCCGGCTTCATGATGAAGCAGGTGACCTTCGAGGCGCCCAGATCGAGCGCGGCGACCAAGGGCTGCCGACCCGCCAAAACCTTCAATCCTTCCCGGGCTTCACGCCGGTCCTCAAGCCGCGACATTCCGTCGAACCCCCAAATATCTCAAGTACCAGCGGTCCCTGCCTGTCCGGGTGCGGCGTCCTTCGGCCGCACCGTGACCATCTCGGGATCACGCAGGTCGATCCGCGCAAAGCCCAGCTCCAGTATCCGCGACTTCTGGTCCAGCTGGTCCAGCTGGATCAGCGCCGCGTCCTCTCCGGTCGGCGGCAGCTGGATCAGCCCGCCGTCGTTCATCCTCAGGTCCCAGCGGCGCCCATCGACGCGCACCAGGGCGTCCAGGCGCTGGGTCAGGCGTGGCCGCGAGGCCACCAGCGGCAGGATCTGAGCCGCAGCGTCATTGGCGCCCTCGCCCACCACCAGCGGCAGTTGCGGGAAACGCGCCGGATCGGCCTCAGGGATGGTGTGGCCCTCGCTGTCGATCACCAGGGTGTGGCCCTGGTGCTGCCAGACGGCCAGGGTGGTGCGCGGGATCACGGCGATGACGATGGTGTCGGGCAGGAGGCGTACGATCCGCGCCTGCTTGACCCAGCCGACCTTCTCCACCCGCGCGCGCAGCGCGGCGAGATCGAGGCCCAGGATCGGCTGGCCGGCCTCGACCTGGGCCGCGGCCTTGATCGAGTCTTCCGCCATCTGCGGCGCGCCCTCGATCTCGACCTTGGCCACCTTCAGGCCGATGGCGGCGGTCATGCGGTCGAAGGGGCTGGTTCCTGCGGCGGCCGAGGGCTGGCCGCGGCGCTCGGCGACCAGGGCGCCGGCCAGGGCGATCAGCACCGCCAGCACCGCGACGCCGAGGGCGATGTGCGGCGGCAGGCCGACGCCGCGCACCGCGCCCAGCTTGGCGGGCGTGTAGGCTCTGGAGGGGCCCTTGGGCGGCTTGCCCTTGGCCCTGGGCTGCGGCTTTGCGGGCGCAGAGCCGCGCGCCGGGCCGCCGCCCGGGGCCTTGGATCGGGGCTTGGGCGGGCTGCTAGGCGCGCCTCCCCTCACCGTCACGGCCATACGCGTCCTCCACGATCCAACAAACCAACGCGTCGAACCCGATTCCGACATGAGCCGCCTGTTCGGGAACGAGCGACGTGGGCGTCATGCCGGGCTGGGTGTTGACCTCCAAGAGGACCAGAACGTCGTTAACATCGTCATAACGAAGGTCCGATCTGGTAACCCCTCGGCAACCAAGCGCGGCGTGCGCCGCCTCGGCCATCCTCATGGCTTTCTCATTGATTCCAGGCGGTAATTTCGCCGGAACCACATGCATTGAGCCGCCTTCGCCGTACTTGGCGTCATAGTCGTAGAAGCCGGTGCGCGGCAAAATATCGGTAACGGTTATCGCCTTGCCATCCATCACCGCCACCGACAGCTCCTTGCCGGGCACATAGGGCTCGACCATCACCTCTTCGCCATAGGCCCAGCTGGGCGCCACCACGTCCTGCGGCGGGCCGTTGGCGCCCTCGAACACCAGCAGCACCCCGACCGAGGAGCCCTGGGCGTTGGGCTTGACCACATAGGGCGGGGCCATGACGTGTTCGCGGGCGATCTCGTGGCGGTTGAACAGGCCGCCGCCGGGGACGGCGACGCCCGCCGCGGCCAGCACCGCCTTGGCCTTGGCCTTGTCCATGGCCAGGGCCGAGGCCAGCACGCCGCTGTGGCTATAGGGCAGGCCCAGGGTCTCCAGCACACCCTGCACGCAGCCGTCCTCGCCCCAGGCGCCGTGCAGGGCGTTGAACACCACGTCCGGCTTCAGCGCCGTCAGCACCTGGGCCAGGTCACGGCCGGCGTCGATGCGGCTGACCCGCGCGCCCGAACGCTCCAACGCGTCGGCGCAGGCGGCCCCGGTCACCAGCGAGACGTCGCGCTCGGGCGACAGCCCGCCCATCAGCACGGCGACGTGTTGGCCCGCGAGGCGTCCGCTCATTGATCTCTGCTCCGGCATCTCGCGCGCTTGTAGCCCGATCCGCAGGCGCTGTTGAGCCCCCGGCCATGCGCGTCCGGCTGTCACATCGACACCAGTCGATTTTGGCTGTTCATCTATAGAGGAAATGAGTCGTTCACCAATTGGCGCGTCAAATTACTGCACGCGAAGGAGAAGCAGATGTTCTTGATCAGTGCAGCCGTGGCGACGTTGCTGATGCCGGCGAGCGACGAAACGAGCCAGGCGCAGCTGCAGGCCAAGATCGACGCGGCCAAGGAAGCCTATCACAGCTGCATCTTCGCTCAGGCGGCCCAGCTTTACCGTGGCCGCGACGACAAGCGGCTGGAGCAGAGGATTGGCGAATCCTGCACCGCGCAGTTCGACGGCTGGCTGGACGCCATGTCGATCGACTCCTTCCCCGAGGCCCGCTCGGCGGCCAAGGACGCCATGACCCCGATCCTGCGCGAAGCCATCCACCTGGCCGTGCTGGCCGAGGTCGAATATCGCCGCACCGGCCGTCGCCCGGCGCCGGCGGCGGCTCCGGTTCCGGCCTCGGCGACCTGACGCTCGACTTTCCCGGGCGGCTTCCCATCTTCGGACTTCACCCGCCGAAGACGAGCCGCCCATGCCCAAGATCGACCTCGACGCCATAGAGCCTGCGCTGGGCTGCAGCTATCCCGCGCCCTACGACCAGCCCCTGGCCCGGCGGACCGCGCGCGACGTCGGCGCCGCGGGGGGCCTGACAGACTTCGTCGCCATCCATGTGGTGCTGCCGCCCGGCTGCTGGTCCTCGCAGCGCCACTGGCACGAGGGCGAGGACGAACTGGTTGCGGTGCTGTCCGGCGAGGCGGTGCTGATCGACGACCATGGGCGCCGTCCAATGAAGGCCGGCGACGTGGCCACGTTTCCCAAGAACGACGGGAACGGCCACTACCTGATCAACGAGAGCGACCGCGACTGCATCCTGATCGGGGTCAGCCTGCCGGAGCGCTCGCTGGTCCACTATCCCGATATCGACCTGCTCTGGTCGCCGGAAACCGGCGAGACGCACGTGGATGGGACGCCGTATTGAGCGGCAGGCCTACTTCCCGCCCTTCCTGAAATCCACGTCGCTCTCGGCCACGGTGTAGATCAGGGCGGCCCAGGCGGCGACGTTCTGGTCCAGGCTCTTGCGGTCGACCCGCTCGATCACATCGTTGGCCGAGTGGTGGGTGTCGAAATAACGGCTGGCGTCCTGGTAATAGGTCATGATCGGCGCGCCCAGGGCCTGCAGGCCCTCGATGTCGGCGCCGGCGTCATCGGCAGGGGCCTTGTCGACGATGATCTTCAACGGCGCGAGCAGGTCGGCCAGCCCCTTCAAGGCTGGGTCGGCCACACCGCCGGGTGCCAGGCGCAGCTTGTAGATGCGGTCCGAGCCCAGGTCGCTCTCTCCGCCGAGGACGATATTGGCGACCTCGCCCTTGTGCGCGGCGGCATAGGCCGCGCCGCTGCCGTCGGTCTCCTCCGAGCCGAACATCACCACCCGCACCGTGCGCCGGGGCGCGCGCGGCAGGTCGGCGATCAGCTTGCCCGTGGCGGTGGTGATGGCCACGCCGGCGCCGTCGTCGATCGCGCCGGTCCCCGGGTCCCAGCTGTCGAGGTGGCCGCCGATCACCACCACCTGCTCGGGATGCTCGCGCCCCTTGATCTCGCCGACCACGTTCCAGGCCTGGGCGTTCTGGGTGATATGGGAGTCCAGCTTCAGCCGGATGGTGACCGGCTGGCCGCGGGCGGCCATGCGATCGATCAGGGCCGCGTCGACCGGCGACAGGGCCGCCGCCGGGATCGACGCCGGCTCCATGTTACCCGTGTGGGGAAAGCGGTCGTCGGCGGTCGAGAGCGAGCGGATCAGATAGGCGACGGCGCCGCGCCTGGCGGCCTCCTGCGGGCCGATCACCCGCATCAGGATCACGGCGCCATAGCCGGCCCCGTTCTCGGTGCGCACCATGGGCTCGGTCACGACGGCGATCTTTCCGCTGAGCGAGCCAGTTGGGGCGGCCAGCATGTCGGCATAGGTGTGGAACAAGGCGATGGGCGCCTCGATCCCGTCCGGCGGGGTGGGGATCGTGCCGCCGAGGCCGAGGATGGCCAGCTTCTGCGGATAGGGCCCGGTGATCTCGGCCGACTCCGGCCCGCGGGTCCAGGCCTGCTTGCTGAACGGCTCGACGTGGACGTTGCTGAAGCCCAGGGCCTTCAGCTTGGCCACGCCCCATTCCATGGCCCGCTTCTGCGCCGGCGAGCCAGTCGGCCGCGGGCCGACCTCGGTGGTCAGGGATTCCAGGATGTCATAGGCGGGCGAGCCGGCCAGGGCCTTGTCGCGCAGGGCGGCGGCGGTCTCGGGGATGGACTGGGCCTGCACGGCGCCGGCGACGAGCGAAACGGCGAGCGCCAGGGCGGAAACGGTTGAGCGCATGGGTCCTCCAGCAAGCGGGGCACACTGTCCGACGACTCACGGCGACGCCAGAGGGGTTCCTGCTTCCTGACCGATCGGTAATGTGATATAGATATCACTTGCCGAAATGGAGGGCGGACATGCTGGCTGGCGCGGAACTGACCAAGGTCGAGGTGGACGGGGTTCAGATCGCGGTGGAGCGGATCGGCCATGGGGCCCCGGTGGTCTGCCTGACCGCCGTCGGCCATGACGCCCGCGACTTCGACCCGCTGGCGCAGCGCTGCCCGGACGGGTTCGAGTTCATCCGCATCGAGTGGCCGAGCCACGGCCGCTCCGGCCCAGATCACGAGCCGGTCGATCCGGGCCGCTACGCCGAGCTGCTGGCCGGGGTCCTGGGCGTGCTGGGGGTGAGCCGGCCCGTCCTGATTGGCAATTCGATCGGCGGGGCGACGGCGGTCCGCTACGCCGCCGCCCTTCCCGTCCGCGGCCTTGTGCTCTGCGACAGTGGCGGGCTGGTGGCGGTGGACGCCACGGCCCGGCGATTCTGCGGCCTGGTCGAGGCCTTCTTCGCCGCCGGGGAACGCGGCGCGGCCTGGTTCCGTGCCGCCTATGCGCTCTACTACCGCCTGGTGCTGCCGACCCGCGCCGCGGCCGCCCATCGGCGCGAAATCGTCCGCAACGGCCCGCGCCTTGCACCGCAGCTGCGCCAGGCCTGGGCCAGCTTCGCCCGGCCCGAGGCCGACATCCGCGACCTCGCCGCGAACCTCGACATTCCTATCTGGGTCGCCTGGGCGAAGAGCGATCGGGTGATCCCTCTCTCCTTCTGCCGTCCGGCGATCGACCGGCTGAAGCGCGCCAGCCTGACGGTGTTTCCAGGCGGGCACAGCCCGTTCCTTGAGCAGCCGGACAGCTTCGCCAAAGGTTTCCGCGCCTTCGCCGCCGGCCTCGGCGACTAGCGGCACAGACCCTGTCAATATATCGTCCTTGCGCCGTGAAGCCTTCCGCCCGCGGCCGAAGGAGACCCTTGCGTGCTCGAAGCCGCAGCCCTGGAGACCGACGGGCGCCGCCGGCGATCGGCGGACAGCCGCGCGCGCATCGTCGCCGCCATGGTCGAGCTGGTGCAGGAGGGCCAGATCGCCGCCAGCGCCGAACAGGTGGCCGAGCGCGCCCAGGTGGGCTTGCGCACCGTGTTCCGCCACTTCAACGACATGGACAGCCTGTTTCGCGAGATGTCGCTGATCGTCGAGGACCGGGTCGCGCGTGAGATCGAGGGCGGCCAGTTCGACGGCCCCTGGCCCGAGCGGCTGGCCGAGGTGGTCCGCCGTCGCGCGGCCCTGTTCGAGCTGATCACCCCGTTCAAGCGCGCCGAGGCTTCGCAGCGGCATCGTTCGCGGTTCCTGGAGCAGGACATCCAGCGGCTGAACGGGCGCCTGCGCGAGCTGCTGCGCGAGATCGCCCCGCCCGAAATCGTCGCCGACGCTGCGACCTTCGAGGCCCTGGACCTGTTGTTCAGCTTCGAGGCCTGGGACCGCCTGCGCCGCGAACAGCGCCTGTCCCCCGACGCCGCCCGCGCGGTGCTGCTGTCGGCGGCCCAGCGGCTGGCGGGCTGAGGGTCAGGCGAACAGGGCCTCGCAGCCCGTTCCCGCCAGCGCCCGGTCCACCGCAGCCCGGGCGTCGTCGCCCAAGCCCGCCCGGCCCTCGCGCAGCCACTGCACGCACTTGCCCTGATAGGGGAACGGGGCCTGGGTCCAGGCCTGGCCATCGACGGTGGCCTGGACCGCCTCGGCCCGGCCCATCAGCGCCCGGGCGTTGGCCAGCATGACCGGCGCATAGACCCGGCCGATCTCGGCCAGAAGCGCGGTCAGGGTCTCAGGGATCGCCTCGATCGGGGTCCAGTCGCCCTCGGCAGGCTCCAGGCCCGACAGATCCTCCATCATCCCGACCCAGGCGAACACCCGGGGCGCCGCCTTCAGGGTCTCGGCCATCGGCGTCGGGTCGAAGCCGGCGAGCTGGGTCAGCTGGCCGAACACGCCGAAGTCGCAGGCGCCCGGGCGGCGGCCGAGGAGGAAGGGCTGGCGGGTCAGGTGGGCCTCGAAGGCGGCGATGAAGCGCCGGTAGCTGGCCTCGATCACCGGCCCGGTCACGGCGTTGGAGCCGACCACCCCCAGCCGCCCGATCTGGCGCTCGGCGAACGCCTTGGCCATGGCCGCATGGGTCTCGCCCGAGATCGACACCCCGCGCCACAGGGGCAGGATGCGGGCCGACTTGTCGATGTCCTCGGCATAGGACCAGCGATAGTGGAACATGGCCTTGGTCAGCCACTCGTCGGCATAGTCCTCGATCAGGGCGTCGAGGAAGGCCAGGGCGGGGTCGGACGGGATCACGGATCGGCCGGCGCGCTCCTTTTCCAGCCGGCGGATGATCGGGCTGGAATCGACCACCGCCTCCAGCTCGCCGTCCGGTCCCGGCAGGTAGAAGGTCGGCAGCAGTTGCACCTTGGGCTTGGGCATCCCCGCCAGGCCGTCCACGCTGGCCAGCAGGAAGCGATAGGGGATGCGGCGATAGCGCAGCACCGCCAGCATTTTGCGGGTATAGGGCGACCCCGGCGCGCCGCTTAAGGCGATGCGGTCGGTCTCGGTCATGGCTCTGCTCCTATCGCAGCAAGAGGCGGCTGGTCTGGCGGATCTCGGTCCCGCCCGGCGGCAGGCTGAAGAAGTCGCCGTCGTGGCCGACGCGGATCGGCCCGTGATAGATTTTCGGCGCGTCGCCCAGGAACGGCCCCTCCAGCGCCTTGATCGGCAGGGGCGGGATCACGTGGGTGAAGACCAGCATCCGCACATGGTCGCGCTCGGCTATGCCGGCGGCCTGCTCGGGCGTGGTGTGATAGCTCAATATGTCGTGCAGGATCGCGGCCAGGTTGGTGCGGCCGTGGCGCAGGGCCGCCTGGCGCTGCATCTCCACCAGCCGCGGCTGCAAGCCCTCGTGCACCAGAAGGTCGGCGCCCCGCGCCTCGGCCTCCAGCCGCGCCGAGGGGGCGGTGTCGCCGCTGACCACCACCCGCCGCCCCTTGTAGGCGAACAGATAGCCGACCGCCGGATCGACGGGGCCGTGATCCACCGGGAAGGCCACCACCTTCAGATCGGCGTCGTCGATCAAGGTCACGTCCACCGCGGTCTTGTTCATGGGAAAGGCGTGCGGCGCGCCGCCGAAGCCGGGCGGCGGCACCACCTTGGGCCCGTGATGGGCGATGCGGTAGCCGCGGTCCAGGCCATAGGCGGCCATGAACCCGCCCACCACCTGGTCCACCCCGGTCGGGCCATAGACCGGCAACGGCGCGCCGGCCGCACCGCCGGCCCAGTGCTGCAGCATCAACTCGCCCAGGTCGCCGATGTGGTCGGAATGGAAGTGGGTCAGAAACGCCGCCTCGGCCCGCGCCGGCGGCAGGTTCATCAGGGTCAGGTTGCGCACGCTGCCGGGACCGGAGTCGACCACGAACATGCGCCGCCCGGCCACCACCACCGTGCAGGGCCCGGCCCGCGCCGGATCGGCCATGGGCGAGCCCGTGCCGCAAAGGCCGACATGCAGGCCGTCGGGCAGGCTCTGCAACGGATCCTGAGCCAGGGCCTGATCATAGACCCGCGCCATCAGCCTCAGGGCCGCCGCACCTCGCGCGAGCCAGACGCCCGCGCCGATCACGGCCACCACGCCCAAGACGACAAGCCACCCGCTCACCCGGCGCATGCGCTTTCCCCCGCCGCCGACTGTCCGGCTCGACGGCATAGTGGCACGCATTATGCCAATTTCAAGCTGCGCCCGCGCGTGCGCACGGCGCCAGCCGCCGGATTGCCGCCTCAATGACCGCCCCTATATGCTGCAGCGCTCGAACCTTGGCCGACGGCGCCGGGACGATCGCCAGAAGGAGCCCCGCATGAGCGCTGCGCCGCGTGACCGCTACACCACCGTGGCCATCGTGCTGCACTGGCTGATCGCCGTGGCGATCGTGTTCCAGATCCTTTTGGGCTGGCGCATGGGCTGGGCGCCCAAGCACAGCGCCTTGGCCTTCGCCCTGTTCCAGCTGCACAAGTCGGTGGGTATCACCATCCTGCTGCTGAGCCTCGTCAGGCTGGGCTGGCGCCTCGTGAACAAGCCGCCGCACGTGGACCAGCCGGCCTGGGAAGCGGCGGCGGCCAAGATCGTCCATGTGGGCTTCTACGGCCTGATGATCGGCCTGCCGCTCACCGGCTGGCTGGCGGTGTCGGCCAGCCCGACCGGCATCCCCACCCTGCTCTATGGCGCCATACCCTGGCCGCACGTGCCGGGCGTGGCCGAGTTGGCCGCCCCGGCCAAGCACGTCTGGTATGCCAATTCCAAGGAATCGCACGAGATCCTGGTCAAGATCGCCTACCTGTTGCTGGCCCTGCACCTGGGCGCGGTGGCCAAGCACCAGATCATCGACCGCGACCGGGTGTTCGCCCACATGGCGGCCGGGGCCAAGCCGGGCATTGCCGAGCCGCGCCTGTGGCTGACCGCGGCGGCCTTCCTGGCGGTGATCGGGGTTGGCCTGACCTACCGCCCGCCCCTGCCGCAAGCCGCCGCCGCGCCGCCGCCCGCCCCGATCGCCCAGCCCGAGCCGCCCGCGCCGGCCGCTTCCGCCGCTCAGCCGGCTTCGTCGGCGCCCGCCCAGTCCGCAGCAGCAGCGGCCCAGACCGCCGAAGCGCCCCTGCCGCCGGCCCAATGGACCGTGCGCAAGGGCTCCAGCCTCGGCTTCACCACCACCTGGTCGGGCCAGACGATCCAGGGCCGCTTCGACCGCTGGACCGCCGACATCCGGTTCTCGCCGGACGCCCTCGACAAATCCCACATCAAGGTCGAGATCGACCTGGCCTCGGCCGCCACCGGCGACCCCCAGCGCGACGCCACCCTGCCGACCGCGGACTGGTTCGACGTCGCCACCCATCCCAAGGCCGTCTTCACCGCAGCCAAGTTCCGCAAGACCGGCGAGGGCCGCTTCGTCGCCGACGGGACCCTGGACCTGCGCGGGGTGAAGAAGCCGGTCAGCCTGCCCTTCACCCTGAAGATCGACGGCAAGACCGCCCGCGCCAGGGGAACCGTCGGCCTCGATCGCACCGCCTTCGGCGTCGGCCAGGGCGAGTTCGCCTCGACCGACTCGGTCCCCGCGGCGGTCCAGGTTCAGGCGCAGGTCACGGCGGACCGGCCCTGACCTCCCCGTTTCCAAACGCAACGGCCTTGACAACCCTCGCGTAAACCCGGGTCCTTGGCGGCGAACCAACAACGCCAGGGAACCGCCCCATGAAGACCCGCATCACCGAACTGTTCGGCATCAAGCACCCGATCATCCAGGGCGGCATGCACTATGTCGGCTTCGCGGAGATGGCGGCGGCGGTCTCCAACGCCGGTGGCCTGGGGATCATCACCGGCCTGACCCAGGGCACGCCCGAGAAGCTGGCGGCCGAGATCAAGAAGTGCCGCGGCCTGACCGACAAGCCGTTCGGGGTGAACCTGACCTTCCTTCCCTCGGTCAATCCGCCGGACTATCCGGGCTATGTGAAGGCGATCATCGACGGGGGGGTGAAGATCGTCGAGACCGCCGGCAACAATCCGCAGAAGTGGCTGCCGGCGCTGAAAGAGGCCGGGATCAAGGTGATCCACAAGTGCACCTCGGTCCGCCACTCGCTGAAGGCCGAGTCCATCGGCTGCGACGCGGTCAGCGTCGACGGCTTCGAGTGCGGCGGGCATCCGGGCGAGGACGACGTCGGCAACTGGGTGCTGCTGCCGCGGGCGGCGGAAGAGCTGAAGATCCCCTTCGTCGCCTCGGGCGGTTGCGCCACCGGCAGCCAGCTGGTCGCCGCGCTGGCCATGGGCGCGGACGGCCTGAACATGGGCACCCGCTTCATCGCCACCAAGGAAGCGCCGGTGCATGATAACGTGAAGCAGGCCATCGTCGCCGCCAGCGAGCTCGACACACGCCTGGTCATGCGCCCGCTCCGCAACACCGAGCGCGTGCTGGTCAACGCCGGGGTCGAGCGCCTGCTGGAGAAGGAGCGGACCCTGGGCGCCAACATCAAGTTCGAGGACATCTTCCCCGAGGTGGCGGGGGTCTATCCGAAGATCATGGTCGAGGGTCAGATGGACGCCGGCGCCTGGTCCTGCGGCATGGTCGCGGGCCTGATCCACGACATTCCGACCTGCCAGGAGCTGATCGACCGCATCATGACCGAGGCGGAGGCCATCATCCGCGGCCGGCTGGCGGACATGCTGGCGGGCTGATCCCGCCAGCCGCTCAGGCGGCGTTGGGCATCATCGCGGCCGCCGGCGCCGCCTGGGGCGCCCAGCCCTGGGCTGGCGCGACGGCCGGGGCCGGCGGAGCCTGGTGCAGCGGGCCGCCGGGGGCGAACAGACGCAGCACGTCGCCGGCATAGAGTTCGGCGTTGTTGCGGGCCGATTCCAGGCCGGAGACCTGTTCGGGGTCCAGGCTGTCGAGGGTGCCGCCGTTCCAGAACATGGCCCGGAAGGCTTCCTTTTCGATCAGCGGCGTTTCGATGATGGCGATCCGCTCGGCGCGCAGCTGGCGCACCACCAGGCCGAACGAGCGGGCGCGGATCGCCGCCGGCAGGCGGGTGAAGACGCAGGCGTGCGGCAGGCGCCGGTCGAAGAAGGTCGCCATGTTCTGCAACGAGCGCGAAGTGCGGATCGCCTCGGCGGCCTCGAGCGGCGAGGCGCCGACCGGGATGATCGTCAGGTCCGGCTTGATCGCGCCCACCTGGTCCCAGGACCGAGCCGTGCCTTCGGTGTCGACGATCAGCCAGGCCCCCTGAGCGCGGGCGTCGTCCAGCGCCTGCAGCAGCTGGGCGCTGGTGCGCGCGGGGAATACGGTCAGGTTCTCCAGGCCCGCGGCGTGCGTGCGCCAGCGCATGATCGGCTGGTTGGTGTCGGCGTCGATCACCGAGACGTTTTCGCCGCGCCGGGCGAGGCCCAGGGCCAGGGTCAGGGCGGCCGTCGTCTTGCCGGCGCCGCCCTTGGAGCTCATGAAGGCGATGGTAGGCATGACGCCTCCGAGGTCTGCAGGTTTTGCGCCTGGGATACGCCGCCGATGCGCAGTCTTCACCCAGGGTCGCGTCGCCATGACTATCCAGGTGTTATGGTTAACAACCCCTTGCCTGCCCCCGCCATACCCAAAGCGGGACAAGGAAATGCGCGGGTCGGCCGCCGCTTCGCCTCGCCCTGGACTTCCAAAATCGATCGGGTCCTTTGAATTCGGATCGGCGGCGCGGGAGTTCAACGCGACCTGAAGCGATACTCGTCCAGCCTGATGGCTCGCAGAAGACAAACATCTCCTGTTGCGGCCCGCTCCAACCGGCGCCATCGATGGCCTGAAGCTTGCTGACGAGCCAGCGTGTTTGCGGCGCAGGGGCTATCTGGTGTCGAATTCGGAAGTGAACAGTGACACGCGCGTGCGCAACGCGATCCTGTCCGGCTTTCTGATCTACCTCGCCCTCGGCGCGGCGGTCAGTTGGGGGATCGAGCGGCTGACGCCGGATACACTGCGCCTTGCGATCGGCGGCCACGTCGCGACGCTGACCCAGCTACATCGCCGCATCTTCGCCACCGCCGCGGTCATGGTGCTGGTGATACCGGCCATCTTCGTGCTCGAGCTCTGCTTCGTCGGCTGGCGCCGCAGCTCGATGCGGCTGCTCCTGATCGATCACCCCCGCTCCAGCCTTTCCGACCTCGTCTGCTTTCTGGGTTGGCAGGGCCGCATCATGTCGGCCCTGACTGTGGTGATGAGCCTGGGCGTGGCCCTGGTCTCGGGCGCCTGGCTGCATCAGCAGCTAGCCGCCGCGATCGGCTTCGACCTGACGCTGGCGCATCTGCCGCCGGCGGTTCAGTTCGCCGGCTATTTCGTGCTGTTCTCGTTCTTCGACTATTGGGGCCACCGCCTGGACCATACGCATTGGTTCTGGCCGCTGCACCGCTTCCACCATGCGGCCGAGGACTTCTGCGTGCTGAACTCCGTGCGCACCCACCCGGCGGTGTTCACGGATCTGGTGGCGGTCGTCACGCCCGCGGTGATCTGCGGCGTCCAGCCCGAGACCCTGGTCCAAGTCAACTTCTTCGTTCTGGTGCTGCGCTACTTGATCCACTCCCGGATCGACTCCACCTGGGGCTTCGTCGGGCGGTGGCTGCTGCAGTCGCCGAACCATCATCGCCTGCACCATATACTCGACCTGTCGGTTCCGGTGGGGCACTTCGCCCTCGTGCCCCTTTGGGATCGCCTGTTCGGCACCTGGCGCGGCGACGCCGACCAGAGCCTGGTGATCGGGGTCGAGACCCCCTATCGCCACGGCGCCTGGATCGGCCCGGACCTATGGCGGGACTATCGCGATTTCTGGGCCGGCCTCCTGCCTGCCAGAAGCGCGGTCAAGCCCGCGGCCGCAGCCGCAGGACAGATCGGGGTCGAGGGCTGACACTCCCCTAGCCGAGGCGCCATCTCATGTCCGCTCACACCAAGTTCGCCCTGGTCACCGGCGCCGGCAGCGGCATCGGCCGCGCGGTCGCCCTGGCCCTGGCCCGAGAGGGCTGGAGCGTGGCCCTGGCCGGCCGCCGTCTCGGCGCGCTGGAGGAGACCGCCGCCCTCGCCGGCCCCGTAGCCCGTATCCTGGCCGTCGCCGCCGACGTCTCGGACCCCGATCAGGTCGCCGCCATGTTCGGCCGGATCGAGGCTGAGTTCGGCCGCCTCGACCTCCTGTTCAACAACGCAGGGACCGGCGCTCCGCCCGTCCCGCTCGAAGAGCTGTCGTTCGATCAGTGGCGGCGGGTGGTGGACGTCAATCTGACCGGCGCCTTCCTTTGCCTGCAGGCCGCCTTCCGCCTGATGAAGGCCCAGGCCCCGCGCGGCGGGCGGATCATCAACAACGGCTCGATATCGGCCCATACGCCCAGGCCCAACTCGGCGCCCTACACGGCGACCAAGCACGCCATCACCGGCCTGACCAAGGCCGCCGCCCTGGACGGCCGCGCCTTCGACATCGCCGTGGGCCAGATCGACATCGGCAACGCCGCCACCGCGATGACCGCCCGCATGGCCGGCGGCGTCCCTCAGGCCCATGGCGGGATCGCGGTCGAGGCGACCATGGACGTGGACGTGGTCGCCAGGAGCGTGCTGCACATGGCCGCCCTGCCGCTGGACGCCAACGTGCTGACCATGACCGTGATGGCGACGAAGATGCCGTTCGTCGGACGCGGCTGAGCCCCCGCAAAAAACCTGCCGCCCCTGACGCTGCGTCGCCGTAGAGCCCGGCCCGAATGCGGGCTATCACCGATCAGGCTCTTTGAAAGGCCGCCAACACGGGAGGTTCGCCTTGGACGCGCTTACGCCGGTCATCATCGGGGTCGGGGAAGCTTCCGAACGCATAGACGCGCCGGACTATCGGGCGCTGTCGCCGGCGGACTTGGCGGGCCTCGCCTCGCAAGCCGCGCTGGACGACGCCGGCGCCGGCCAGGCGATCGCCCCGCACATCGACCTGATCGCCGCCATCCGCCAGTTCGAGGTTTCGACCCCGCGCGCCGTTCCGCCCTTCGGCGCCGCCGACAACTTCCCCAGGGCCATCGCCCGCCGCCTTGGCGCCGACCCGGCCCGCGCGGTGCTGGAGGTGACCGGCGGCCAGGGCCCCCAGCACCTGGTCAACGAGCTGTGCCAGGCGATCCACGACGGCGCGGTCGAGACGGCCCTGATCACCGGCTCGGAATCCATCTCCACCGTCCGCCACCTGCAGGCCCAGGGCGAGACGCGCGACTGGGCCGAGAGCGTCGGCGGCCAGATGGAGGACCGCGGCTATGGGGTCAGCGGCCTGATCACCGGGGATCTCATTCGCCATGGGGCGATGACCCCGATCAGCGTCTACGCCCTGTTCGAGAACGCCCGCCGCGCCCGTCTCGGCCTTGACCGCCAGGCCTACGCCCTGGCCATGGGCGAGCTGTTCGCGCCGTTCACCGAGGTCGCCTCGCACAATCCGCACGCCATGTCCCGCGAGGTCTATACCGCCGAGCAATTGGCCACAGTCACCGCCGCAAACCGGCTGACTTCCGATCCCTTCCCTCGCCGCATGGTTGCGCGCGACCAGGCCAATCAAGGCGCGGCGGTGCTGATGACCTCGCTGGGCAAGGCCCGCGAGCTGGGCGTGCCGGAGGAGAAGCTGGTCTATCTGCACGGCGGGGCAGACGCCAAGGAGCGCACCGTGGTCGAGCGCGAGGACATCTCTCGCAGCCGGGCCTCGGTCCTGGCGGCGCGCCAGGCCCTGGCCGCCGCCGCGCTTGAGATCGACCAGATCGACCTGTTCGACCTCTACAGCTGCTTCCCCATCGCCGTGTTCAACATGCTGGAGGGTCTGGACCTGGCGCTGGACGACCCGCGCCCCTTCACCATGACCGGCGGCCTGCCCTTCTTCGGCGGGGCCGGCAACAACTACTCCATGCACGCCATAGCCAGCATGGTCCGCGCCCTGCGCGAGCGGCCCGGCGACTATGGCCTGGTGGGCGCCAACGGCGGCTTCCTGTCGAAGTATTCCGTCGGGATCTATTCCACCCGGCCGGCGGCCTGGCACGGGACCGACAGCAAGGCGCTGCAGGCCGAGATCGACGCCTGGCCGGCGCCGACCATGGTCGAGGCCGCGGAGGGCTCGGCCACGGTCCTGACCTACACCATCGACTACGCCGGCAAGGCGCCGCGCGGGATCATCGTCGGCCATCTGGACCACGGCGGCGGCCGCTTCGTGGCCATGACCGATCCTGCCGATCCGGCGGTCGTCGAGGCCATGATCGCGCGCGACCCGCTGGGCGCGCGGGTCACGGTCGCGACCAACGCCGAGGGCCTGACGATCATCCAGGCGTTCGATCCAGCCTGAGGGCTTGCCGCAACGGCGGCGCCTCTCTAGTCATCCGCGGTCCCTGAAATCTCCCCAGGCAGGCCGCCATGACCTTCGAGACCGTGTCCACCACCAAGAGCTTCGGCGGCGTCCAGGGCGTCTATCGCCACGCCTCGGGCGAAACCGGGACCCCGATGACCTTTTCGGTGTTCCTGCCGCCCCAGGCCGAGGCCGGCGCGCCCCTGCCGGTGGTCTGGTACCTGTCGGGCCTGACCTGCACCCACGCCAATGTCACCGAAAAGGGCGAGTTCCGCAAAGCCTGCGCCGAGCTGGGCCTGATCTTCGTCGCCCCGGACACCAGCCCGCGCGGCGAGGGGGTGCCGGACGACGCCGAGGCCGCCTACGACTTCGGCCTGGGCGCCGGCTTCTATGTCGACGCCACCCAGGCGCCGTTCGCCGAGAACTACCGGATGTACAGCTACATCACCGGCGAGCTGCCCGCGCTGATTCAGGCGCATTTCCCGGCCGACATGGGCCGGCAGGCGATCATGGGCCATTCCATGGGCGGCCACGGGGCACTGACCATCGCCCTGAAGAACCCCGACCGCTTCCGCTCGGTTTCCGCCTTCGCCCCGATCGTCTCGCCGATGCGCTGTCCCTGGGGGCATAAGGCGCTGGGCGGATATCTGGGCCGGGACCAGGCCGCCTGGCGCGCCCATGACGCCACCGCCCTGATCGAGGACGGCGCGCGGGTGAAGGAGATCCTGGTCGACCAGGGCGGGGCCGACAATTTTCTGGAAAGCCAGCTGAAGCCCGAATTGCTGCAGGCGGCCTGCGAAGCGGCGGGCCTGCCCCTGACCCTGCGTCTGCAGCCCGGCTACGACCACAGCTACTACTTCATCTCCAGCTTCATGGACGACCACCTGCGCTGGCACGCCGAACGGCTGGCCTGACCTTGCCGCCGCGTCGAGCCAGTTGACGCCGCAACCCGAACGGCCTAGTTCGCGGCCTGTGTCAGGTCCCCGAAAGGGGTGAAAAGGGAACTCGGACGAGCGATCCGGGCTGCCCCCGCAACTGTAGATGGCGAGCCTGCGCATCAAGGGCCACTGGAGCCGAAGGCCGAAAGGTCGAGACTCCGGGAAGGCGATGCGTGTTGGCGAAGACCCACGAGCCAGGAGACCTGCCTGACGCGGTCGTCCTTCGTCCGGCCGGGGTGCGCCGAGCGAACGGGGATCTCCCGAGAGGCGACGTGTCAGTCAACGTCGCTCTCTGGAGTCCATCTCATGCCCAAGTTACGCCTTCGAAAGTCCCTCCTCCTGGCCGGCGCCGCCCTGGTCGCCGCGCCCGGGCTCGCCCTCGCCCAGCAGACCCAACCGAACGACGAGATCGTGGTGGTCGCCAACCGCGCCCCCGACCCGCAGTCCAAGGTCGGCGTCTCGGTCACCGTGCTGGACGCCGGCGCCATCCAGGCCAGCCAGGCCACTGTGGTCACCGATCTTTTGCAGCAGGTCCCCGGGATCAGCGTCGAACGCAACGGCGGCGAGGGTCAGGTCACCTCGATCTTTATCCGGGGCGCCGATTCCGATCAGACCCTGGTGGTGGTCGACGGCGTGCCCCTGACCGATCCTGGCACGCCCAGCAGCGGGCTCGACTTCTCCAACCTGCTCACCGGCGACATCTCGCGCATCGAGGCGCTGCGCGGCGCGCAATCGACCCTGTGGGGCAGCCAGGCCATGGGCGGAGTGGTCAACATCGTCACCGCCGAGCCGGGGCAAGGCGTCAGCGGCGAGGCCAGCGCCGAGGGTGGTTCTCGCGGAACGCAGTACTACCGCGCCGCCGTCGGCGGAACCGAGGGTCCGATCAGCCTGCGCCTCGCCGGCGGCTACTACGCCACCGACGGGATCTCGGCCTTCGACAAGGCTTTCGGCGGCCACGAGTTGGACGGGTTCCGGAACTCGGCGTTCAGCGGCCGGCTGGGCTATGCGATCACCCCCGACGTTCAGCTCGACCTGCGTGGCTACGCCACCCATAGCCATGTCGCCTTCGACGGCTACGACACCCCGACCTTCACCTTTGGCGACGACGCCGAATTCGGGATTTCCGACCAGTATGTCGGCTATGCGGGCCTGAACTTCGGGCTGTTCGCCGGGGCGCTGAAAAACCGGCTGGCGGTGCAGTACACCGACATCGACCGCCGGCTCTACGACCCGGGCCTGGGGGTCAACGACGAGACCTTCTACAGCTACGGCGCCGCCGAGCGTGTCGAGTACCAGGGCGTATGGAGCATCGCCCAAGGCTATCGGGCCATCTTTGGCGCCCAGTACGAACGCACGAGCATCACCACCAACACCCCGGCCTACGACTTCGGCCCGACCCCGCCGCTGAAGGCCCACGCCGAGCTGGCCAGCGGCTACGCCCAGATCGAGGGCGAGGTGATCCCGGGCCTGAACCTGACCGCCGGCGTGCGCCAGGACCAGCACTCGACCTTCGGCGGCCACACCACCGGCCAGGCCTCGGCCGCCTGGTCGCTGAACGGCGGGAACACCATCCTGCGCGCCAGCTTCGGGCAAGGGTTCAAGGCGCCCTCGCTCTACCAGCTCTATAGCGCCTACGGCAGCCAGACCCTGCACCTGGCGAGCCTGAGGCCCGAGACCGACAACAGCTGGGACCTGGGCGTCGAACAGCATTTCCGGAACCGCCGGGCCATGCTGTCGGTGACCTATTTCGGCCGCGACACCCGCGACCTGATCCAGTTCCTGGGGCAACTGCCGGGCGCGCCGTTCGGCGGCTACGCCAATGTCGGCCACGCGGGCGCCGAGGGGGTCGAGGTGCAGGCCCAGGCCCAGCTGACCCCGGCCCTCAGCCTGACCGCCAACTATACCTATACCGACGCCGAGGACTTGACCGACCACACAGCCCTGCTGCGCCGCCCGCGCAATAGGGCGAATCTAACGGCGAGCTATGACTGGCCGGACAAGCTGACAATGGCGCTGGCCGTGCGCTATGCCGGCGACAGCCATGACGCGTTTTTCGACACCAACACGTTCAGCACTGTCCCGAAGGTGCTGAAGCCCTATGCGGTGGTCGACCTCAGGGCGTCCTATCCGCTGACCAGCCGGTTCGAGCTCTACGGCCGGATCGAGAACCTGTTCGACCGCCACTACGAGACCGCCTACCAGTACGGCAGCCTGGGCCGCGGCGGCTTTGTGGGCGTGCGGGCGACGTTCTGAGGCAGGCGCGAAGGGCCGGGCCAACCGGCCCTTCGGATCAGATCAGGCCCAATGCTCGTGCATGTGGGCGCCGAAGCCCACCTCGTGCCCGCCAAGGCCGAGAGATGAGAAGTCCAGGCTGGCGTGCGCATCGCCGATCAGATGGACCGGCTGGGCGACGGTCGTGGCGGTGGCGTGCTCGGTCGTCGTCGTCGTCGATGTCGTTGCAGCCGCCGTGGCCGTCGTCGGGCTCGCCAGCGAGGTCTGCGCCGCGGCCGCCGCCTTCACCGCCGTCGGCGCAGTGGAGCTGGCCAGGTTGGAGAGGCTGTAGGCATGGATATAGGCGATCTGCATATCCGCGCTGAAGCCGGCGCCCGGCGTGCCTGAAATCCCGCCCACCGCCAGGTTGGTCAGCATGTACATCGGCGTGTTCAGGTCCGACGGCGTCGGGGTCGAGCCGACATTGACCCCGTCGATATAGAAATCGATCTCGTGCGAGGTCCACAGCACCCCGTAGGTGTGGAAGGCGGTCCCGTCGGTCGGCACGGTGTTGACGAAGTAGGTCTGGCTGGGCGAGCCGGTCGCCCCATGGATCACCGTCTGGTGGATAGGACTTCCGCCGAAATCCTCCAGCACGTCGATCTCGGCGGCCGAGGTCGGATTGGTCGGCAGCATCCAGAAGGCCGGCCAGGCGCCGGGCGTATTCGGCAGCTGGGCCTTGATCTCGAAATAGCCGTAGAGCTGCGAAAACGACTTCTCGGTGGTCAGCAGGCCCGAGGTGTAGTGGTAGCCGTTCAGATAGGTGACGTCGGCAGTCGGCGTCGCGGTGGCGTGGATATCGAGGATCCCGTTCGAGACCGAGAACGGATTGATGCCCAGGGCGGTCGTGCCGCTGCCCTTGTAGCTGGGGTCGACATAGAGCTGGAGTTCGCTGTTGCCGACTTCTGTGCGGCTGGCCCAGTCGCCCGTCCCGCTCTGGACGCCGAAGGCGAAGTTGGACTTCCAGGTCCCGGCGCCGGTCGAGGCGTTGTAGAGCGAGAGGCCGCTGCTGAAGTCGCCGGCGAAGGTTTCGGTCATGCCGGTCATGTCGAGATGCAGGCCGAAGTCGCTGGCCGTCAGGCTGGTCGCCGTCACGCCCTTCAGCAGGATCTCCGACCCGCTCGACAGGGTCAGCAGGGTGTCGGACCCGACCTGGGTCAGGTGCGACTGGACCTGGGCGAAGCTGGTGATGCTCGGGTCGGTCAGCACGATCTTGTCGGCGTTGGTCCCGCTGACCTTGAAGCCGTAGAGCACATCCTGCCCGAAGCCCGGATCGAAGGTGAACACGCTCTGCCCGCCCCCGGCGTCGACCAGCACGTCGTTGCCCATGCCGCCGTCGATGGCGTCGTTCAGGCCCTGGGCGATGATCAGGTTGTTGAGGCTGTTGCCGACGCCGGTGGAGTGGTCGTCGACCACCGTCAGGTTTTGCACGTTCGCCGGCAGGGTGAAGCCGCGATAGGCGACGACGGTGTTGACGTAGCCCGACTGGGCCGTGACCGCCGTGGTCGGCGAAATGACGCTGAAGGTCGTGTCGCCCTTGCCGCCGATCAGGGTTGGCGAGCCGCCCAGGGAGTCCCGCAGGCTCTCGGGCTCGTTGAGGCCGGTCAGGGTCTGGCCGAGCGTGGTCGTGTTCGCCCAGTAGACCGGGGCCATGCTCCCCGCCATGGCGTGGCCGTTGATGTCCTGATAGCTGGTCATCGGCTGGGCCAGGCCGAAGTTCGCCGCCGTGAGGCTGGTCGCGGACACGCCTTTGATCAGGATCTGCGAGGTGCTGGAAAGCGTCAGCAGCGTGTCGGAACCCTGCTGGGTCAGATGCGACTGGATCTGGGCGAAGGACGCGAAGTTGGGATCGGTCAGCACGATCCGGTCGGCCGCGGTCCCCGAGACCTGGAAGCCGTAGACGACATCCTTGGCGAAGCCGGGGTTGAAGGTGAAGAGATCATGGCCGGCGCCCGCGTCGACAAGGACGTCATTGCCGGTCCCCGCCACGATGGTGTCGCCCGCGCCCTGGGCGATGATCAGGTTGCTGAGGCTGTTGCCGGTTCCGGTCGAGCTGGCGCCCGCCAGGGTCAGGTTCTGCACGTTCGAGGGCAGGACGAAGCTGTGATACGCGACGACCGTGTTGATGAACCCGGCCTGGCCCACCACCGTGGTCGTCGGCGAAATGACGCTGAAGGTCGTGTCGCCCTTGCCGGCGACCAAGGTCGGCGAACCGCCCAGAGAATCCCGCAGCGACTCGGCCTGATCGACCCCGGTCAGGGTCTGGCCCACCGTGGTCGTGTTCGCCCAATAGGTCGGCGCCATGCTGCCCAGCATGGCGTTGCCGTTGAAGTCCACATAGCCGGTCGCCGGATGCGGCAGGCCGAAGTTGCTGGCCGTGAGGCTGGACAGACTTACGCCCTTGATCAGGATCTGCGAGGTGCTGGAAAGCGTCAGCAGCACGTCGGAGCCCTGTTGGGTCAGGTGCGACTGGATCTGGGCGAAGCTCGCATAGTTCGGATCGGTGAAGACGATCCGGTCGGCGTTGGTCCCGGTGACCTGGAAGCCGTAGATGACGTCCTTGGCGAAGCCTGTGTTGAAGGTGAAGAGGTCTTTGCCCGCACCGGCGTCGACCATCACGTCATTGCCGGTTCCCGCGATCACCGTATCGCCCTGCCCCTGGGCGATGATCAGGTCGTTCATGCTGTTCCCGGTCCCGGTCGAGCTGGCGCCCGCCAAGGTCAGGTTCTGCACGTTCGCCGGCAGGATGAAGTTGTGATAGGCGACGACCGTATTGATGAATCCGGCCTGGGCGACGATGTTGGTCGTGGGCGAAATGACGCTGAAGGTCGTGTCGGCGGCGCCGCCGACCAGGGTTGGCGAACCGCCCAGTGAATCCCGCAGCTGCTCGGGCTGATTGACGCCCGTCAGGGTCTGACCAACCGTAGTCGTATACGCCCAATAGGTTGGCGCCGCGCTCAGCGGCGTAGATAGGCCGTTGAAATCCAAATAGGTGGTCAAGACGAGATCCCTTCGGTTTCGCGCCAGATAAGCCGATGTTGAATAACGCCTCGGCGATATATTTGGTTAACGAGAAGGGTTAGCGGCTTTTAGCCGCATTTGGATCGATATATATAACAACGTTATTCGATGATTCTGTCTAAACTGAGCAAAGCGAAGAATGCCAACCGGCCTTTACAGCAAAGCCAGCGGAACGCGAGGCCTTGCCGTTGCGGCGTCACAGCGCTGCAAACCAGTTTTACGAAGTACGGAACACCCCATGGGCGGGCCGTACTGACCCGCTTGTTGCCGCAACGCACAAGCACGGCTCAGGTTCCACAAGCCGCACGGTGACGATCGTCACCGCCGCCGGCCGCGCTAGGCCTTACATGCCGGCGTCACACAGGGCGTCACAATCTCCATGCTCGAAACTGCGCGAGAGGCCGACATGAGATCCGCCGAACGGATCGTTTTCGACGAAGGCTGGGCGCGGGCGCTGGAGATCGGCCTGTGCCTTTCCATCCTGATCTTTTTCGCCCCGCTGATGGCGGTGGTGGCGGTGCTGATCAAGCTCGACGACGGCGGGCCGGTGCTGTTCGCCCATCCGCGCATCGGCCGGTTCGGCCGCACCTTCCCGTGTTTCAAGTTCCGCAGCATGGCGGTGGACGCCGAGGCCCAGCTGCAGGCCCTGCTGGCCCGCGATCCGGCGGCCCGCGCCGAGTGGGAGCGCGACCACAAGCTGACCTGCGACCCCCGCATCACGCCCCTGGGCCAGTTCCTGCGCCGCTCGAGCCTGGACGAACTGCCGCAGTTGCTCAACGTGCTGCGCGGCGAGATGAGCCTGGTGGGCCCGCGGCCGATCGTGCAGGCCGAGATCGCCCGCTACCGCCGCTATTTCCGCTACTACTGCCAAATGCGCCCTGGCATTACGGGCCTGTGGCAGGTCAGCGGCCGCAGCGACCTGCGCTATCGCCGGCGGGTGGCCCTGGACGTGATCTACGCCCGCTCCCGCTGCCTTGGCCTGGACTTCAAGATCCTTTTGGCCACCGCCCCGGCCGTGCTCGGGCGCCGCGGGGCGCGCTGAACCCTAGCCCAGCGAGATGATCACCGAGCCGGCGACGATGGCCAGGCAGGACAGGAGCCGCGCCGCCGTCAGCCGCTCGCCCAGGAACAGGGCGCCGATCACGGCCGCGAACAGCACGCTGGTTTCGCGCAAGGCCGACACCGCGCCCAGAGCGCCCAGGGTCGTGGCCAGGATCACGGCGCTGTAGGCCGCCATGGCGATCAGCCCGCCGACAGCGCCGGTCGCAGTCTGGCCCAGGCTCGGCCTGGCCCCGCCGTCGCGCCGCTGGGCCAGCAGGAACCAGCCGCCGGTGAACACCCCGTCCAGCACCCAAAGCCAGGCGATATAGGACGCAACGCCAGCCGACTGGCGTGCGCCCATGCCGTCGATGATGGTGTAGGCGGCGGTGAAGCCAGCAGTGGCCAGGGCCACCAGGATCGCCGCGGCAGGCATCGGCCGCCCCGCGCCCCTACGCAGGCTGACAATGCCGCCCGAGACCACGGCTATGCCCACCACCTGCTGCAGCGTCAGGTGATCGTGGGCCGCGATCGCCGCCCCCGCCGCCACCATCACCGGCGAGGCCCCGCGCGAGATCGGATAGATCTCGCCGAGGTCGCCCAGGCTCAGCGCCCGCACCAGGAAGATGTTGTAGCCGATGTGCACGATCGCCCCGGCCACCAGCCAGGGCCAACTGTGCGAGGCCGGGAGCGGCAGGAACACGGCGACGACGCCGGCGACGGCCATGGAGGTCAGCTGCATGACGATGGTCATCCATCGCCGGTCGCCGGCCTGTTTCAGAAGCGCGTTCCAGCTGGCGTGCAGCAGGGCCGCCGCCAGCACCAGGCCCAGGATCGCCGGGCTCATCGCGCCCCACCCGCTGTCGAATCAACCCGCCGCCGCATGAGGCCATCATGCGGCCTGGCCGGCGGCTGTCATCACAGGACAGTGGCCGCCCGTCGCCCTGGCGCGCCCCGGACCGGATCGCGCCACAGCGGCGAGCGACCGCGAGGAGCCCTGGATTTCACATCGCCCGGGACAATCTCCACAACAGGACGGAAACCCCGCCGGCGCTGCTGACGGCGTTCTGTCAGCAGCAGCGCGGCGAGCAGCTTTCCGTTCAGGGCTTGCTCTTCAGTCATGAGCGGCGAACTCCCATATCAAGCTTCAGCGCGGCGTGATCAGGCGCGGCGGGCAGGCGGGATCAAAGGGCTGGCGGGCCTTGGGCGTCGCCGGCTTGCGCGGCTCGCGACGCTTGCCGCGGTTCAGCCCAAGGGCCGCCAGGGCAGCCTGGGCCCACAGGCCCAGCATGGGCAGCCACAGCACCCATTCGGCCGAAATTTGCTTATGGTTCTCGAGCAACGCTTGCATGATCCGTCTCCGTCACAAGACCCTATCCTGGAAAGGACTATGCTCCCCGAGCGCCTAGCGTGACAAAGCGGTTCTCCTGCTCTATGCATAAGCGGAACTTATGCCAGACACCCTCGCCACCCTGCCGCTCAGCGCCATCCGCGTGTTCGAAGCCGCCGCGCGCCTGAAAAGCTTCACCCGCGCCGCCGACGAACTGGGCATGACCCAGGCGGCGGTCAGCTGGCAGGTGAAGGCCCTGGAGCGGCGGCTGGGCCAGCCCCTGTTTCGCCGGCTGCCGCGCGAGGTGGCGCCGACCGCCGCCGGCGAGCGGCTGGCGCGTGCCGCGACCGAGGCGATCGGCCTTTTGCGCACGGCCCTGGCCGACCTCACCGAGGCGGACGAGGGCATACTTTCGATCACCACCCTGCAATCCCTGGCGACCCAGTGGCTGGCCCCACGACTTGGCGCCTTCCAGCTGGCCCACCCCAAGATCGCGGTGCGGCTGGAGACCGCCGGCCGCATCGTCGACCTGACGCGCGAGCCCTTCGACCTGGCGATCCGCTCGGGAGACGGCGACTGGCCAGGGCTGGAGGCCGTCTATCTCTATCCCGCCAACGTCACCCCGCTCTGCGCGCCCGCCCTGTGCGAGGCCCTGGGCGGGTTGAGCCACCCCGGCGACCTGCTCAGCGCCCCGCGGGTGGGGCTGGAGAGCGACTGGGCGGCTTGGTTCGCCGCGGCAGGGGTCGCCGCGCCGGGCGAGACCGCGGGCACGCGCCTGGTGGCCGACCTGCAGACCATCGAGGTGGCCTCGGCCCTCAGCGGCCAGGCGGTGGCGCTGGGCTCACCGGTGCTCTACGCCGCCGAGATCGCGCAGGGCCGGCTGGTGCGCCCGTTCGAGGCCGCCTGGGACCACGGCGGCGGCTACTGGCTGGCCTATCCCAAGGAGCGGCGGCGGGCGGCCAAGATCGTCGCCTTCCGCGAGTGGCTGCTGGGCTGCATCGCCGCGGACCCGGTATCGGAGGCCTACGCCGCTACCAGCCCGCGAGCTTCAACGCGTCCGTGAACCGCTCAAGGTCCTCTGGCTTTGCAAAGGGGTGGCCGGCCTTCAGAACCGGCAGAGGATAGTCCGGCAGCAATCTGCGCCCCTCGGCCAGGGCGTCCCTGGCCGCCGGGATCTTGCCGGCGCCAGCCAGGCAGGCGGCCAGCATGTAGTGGTGGAAGAAGAAGTCCGGCCGCCGCGCCAGCGCCCCCGCCGCCTGCTCCACCGCCTCGTCGAACCGTCCGGCCAGGAAGAAGGCCACCGCCTTGGCGCGGAAATAGAGGCTGATGTGCGGGTCCGAGGGCGACAGGGCCATGGCCCGGTCCAGATAGTCCACCGCCTGCTCGGTCTGGCCCGAAAAGGCCATCAGCCGGCCGATCTCGCCGGTCGCCTGGGCGAAATAGGGGTTCAGCTCAAGAGCGTGACGCTGCTCGGCCAGGCCCGCCGGGAGCTGGCCGGTCAGGGACAGGGCCACGCCATAGGTGAAGTGGACGAAGGCGTCGCCGGCGTCGATCCGCACCGCCTGCAGGGCCAGCCGCGTGGCCTCGGCGATCGCCGCATCCAGATTGGGCGACCAGCCCGACCAGACCTCGCCGAAATAGCAATGGGCCAGGAGCGCAAGGCTCGGCGCGTCTTCCGGCTTCAGCGCCAGGGCCTGGGTCAGGAGCTTCTGCGCCGCCTGGGTGTGCTTCAGGGTGCCGCGCCAGAAATGCCAGCGGGCGCGCAGGTAAAGGTCCCAATGCTGCAGGCTGCGCGGGGTGTTGCGCACCGCCTGCTGCTCTTCGCGGTCCAGCAGCACCGGGGCGATGGTCGAGGCCAGGGTGCCGGTGATCTCGTCCTGGACCGCGAACACGTCCTCCATCCGCCGGTCATACCGCGCCGACCAGATCGACTCGCCCTTACGCCCGTCCACCAGCTCGACCGAGATGCGGATCTGCCCGCCGAGGCGGCGCATCCGCCCCAGCACCAGGTAGCGCACGTCCAGTTCTTCGCAGACCTTGGCCGCGTCGATCGCCTCGGGCAGGTAGCGGAACGAAGAGTGGCGCGAGGCGACGAACAGCCACTTGTTGTAGTTCAGCCCGCCGATGATGTCCTCGGCAAGGCCCTCGGCCAGATAGGCCTCGTCGGCGCCGCCGCCCACTACGACGAAAGGCAGGACCGCGACCGAGGGCCGCTCGGCGCCGGCCTCGCCGACCTCGCCATTGGGAGACGGACGCGGGGTGTCCCACTCGCCGGCCTCGCTGACCCGCCAGGTCCGCACAGGCGCCCGAAGGCCCTTGATCTGCTGGAAGCCCAGGTCGTCGAAATTGGCCGGCACCCGGCCGTCGACCTGTTCTCGCACGGCGTCCGATATCTGGATGGTGTCGGCTTCGGCGGTCTGCTCCAGCCGCGCAGCCAGGTTGACGCTGGCGCCAAGAAGGGTGTCGGCCGCGACCGTGACCTCGCCGAAGTGCAAACCGATGCGGAAGCTCAGCCGCCGCTCCAGCGGCCGGACCTCGTTGGCCTCGCGAGACTCGGTCAGAAAGGTCAGGCAACAGGACAGCGCCTCGACGGCGTCGGCGAACTCGAGCATCGCCCCGTCACCGCGCAGGGCCACCACGCGGCCGCCCCGCTCTCCGACCAGCTCGGCCAGTCGGCCGTGCAGCTCACCGAGCGCCTGCAGCACGCCGGCCTCGTCGGCCTCGACGTGGCGGCTGTAGCCGACCAGGTCGGTGAAGACGATGGCGCTGCGGCGACGACGCGAGGAGGTCGTCAGGACAGGTGCGCGTCCAGCCAAGTCGAAAATCACCCCACCATGCGCGGTGTCGCCGCGCCTCCCAAGCCTACACCAAAACGGCCGCAAGCAAGCCTGCCCGCGACGGATTTCCCTACAACCGCAACCTGTTAGGCTGTGACGCCCCTTCAACCTGCGACACTTGCGAAGCCTTTCGGATCGCAAATGATTTGCAAGTGCAGAACGCGCTCCCTTCCCCGAAGCGTTGCATTCGCTGCAAGCTTGGCGTTCAGTCTCCGGGATCGTCGCCCGGTTCGCTAGACGTGAGCCGCCGCCCCGATCAATAACGCTGTTCTTTGACTGAACCAAGCAGGACGAGCGGCCGACACGTGGAAAAGATCGCCATACTGGGAGGCGGCATAGCCGGCCTCGCCACCGCCTTCGAATTGACCAGCCAGCCGGACTGGCGGGACCGGTACGAGATCACCCTCTACCAGATGGGCTGGCGGCTGGGCGGCAAGTGCGCCACCGGCCGCGGCCCCAACGGGCGCATACAGGAGCATGGCATCCACGGCTTCCTGGGCTCCTACCACAACACCCTGCCGATGATGGTCCGCTGCTATCAGGAGCTCGGCCGGCCGGCCGGAACGCCCCTGTCCAGCTTCGATACCGCCTTCGACCCGCAGAGCGCGATCCTGATGTGGGAGTGGATCGACGGCGGTTGGTCGCCCTGGAGCATGGTCTATCCGACCAATGACGATCCGCCGGGCCTGGCTCCGGGACAGTTCACCGTCGCCGGGACCATGCGCAAACTCCTGGCCACGGCCGGCCACTTCGTCGCCAAGGCCGCCATCCCCTTCGTCGGCCTGGTAAAGGGCCTGTTCCATGAGATCGATCAGATGCTCTCCGCCCTGGCCCTGGAGCGGGTCGTGGAGGCGGTCGACAGCCTCTGGCGCCACCTCAAGGACTGGCTGCTGCAGCACCTGAACACCGGCCTGCGCCGGCTCTACCTGCTTTTGGACTACATCTTCACCCTTGTGCGCGGGGCGCTGGCGGACGAGGTGATCGACAAGGGCTTCGACCGGCTGGACGACGAGGACTTCGCCGCCTGGCTGCGGCGGCACGGGATCGACGAGCTGACCCTGAATTCGCCGCTGGCGCTGAACACCACCAACCTTTCCTACCAGTACCCGAACGGCGACACCTCGCGACCGCCGCAGATGGCGGCGGGCGCCTATCTGCACTGGACGCTGAGGATGTTCGACTTCCGCGGCGCCTTCGGCTTCCTGTTCAAGGCCGGAACCGGCGAGACCATCATCCAGCCGCTGTACGAACTCCTGCAAAAGCGCGGGGTGAAGTTCGAATTCTTCCACAAGGTCGAGGCGCTGAAGCTAAACGGCGACAAGACCAGCGTCGCCGCCATCGACATGGCGGTGCAGGCGACGCTGAAGCCGGGCGTGCCGGCCTATTCGCCGCTTGTTCGCATCAAGGGCCTGGACTGCTGGCCGGCCGAGCCGCTCTACGACCAGCTTGTCGAGGGCGAGGCGCTCAAGGCGGAAGAGATCGACCTGGAGTCTTATTGGACGCCGTGGCGGGCCCCGGCCCGCAAGACGCTGCAGGCCGGACAGGACTTCGACCGGATCGTCTTCGCCATCTCCATCGGCGCCATCCCTCACCTGTGCCCCGAACTGCTGGACGCCAGCCCGGCCTGGCGGGACATGACCGCCAATGTGCCGGCCCTGATCACCCAGGCCGCCCAGGTCTGGCTGAGCCGCCCGACCAAGGCCATGGGCGGCGCCCTGCCGCCGGAGGGAGCCGGAGTGATCATTAGCGGCACCTATGCCGGCCCGCCGGATGGGCAGGTCGACTTCACGGACCTGATCGCCTTCGAGGACTGGCCGGCGGACCTGTCGCCCCAGTCGCTCTGGTACTTCTGCGGCCTGATGCCGGAATACGAGGCCCAGCCGCCGTTCAGCGACCATGACTATCCCCGCCGCCAGGCCGACCGGGTGCGTGACCAGTTCATCCAGTACCTGCAGACCAATATCGGCCCCCTGCTGCCCAAGGCGACCACCGCCGCGACCCGGCCGCCTGGCGATCCGGCGGGGCTGGACTTCGATCTCTTGGTCGACGCCTCGGGCAGGAAGGGGACGGCGCGTTTCCAGAGTCAGTTCTGGCGCGCCAATATCGACCCCACCGAGCGTTACGTGGCCAGCCCGCCGGGCAGCACCAAATATCGGCTCAAGGCCTGGGACTCGGGCTTCGCCAACCTCGTCCTCGCCGGCGACTGGATCTATACGGGGCTGAATGTCGGCAGCGTCGAGGGGACGGTGATGGGCGCACGCCTGGCCTCGCACGCAGTCTGCGGCGCGCCGGCCCTGGCCAACATCGTCGGCTATCCGGCGTAGAAAAAGAATGAGGGGCCGCAATGGCCCCTCATCCCGCCCCACATCCCCCTTACGGAGGAAACCTCGCCGTCAGCGGCGCCGCGACCTCTGGGTCAGGGCGGCCAGGGCCGGCCGGTCCAGCACGCGGGTGCCGGTGCGGCCGATCTCGATCCAGCCGTGCTGGCGCCACACGGCCAGGGTCTTGTTGACCCGCTCGCGCGAGGCGCCGATCAGCCGGGCCAGTTCGCCCTGGGGCTGGGTCACCGGCGCGTCGCCGGATTGAAGCAGCAGCCGCGCCAGGCGGCCCGGCAGGTCGATCAGGGCGGTCTCCTCCACCCGCGCGTCGGTCGAGCGCAGGCGCGCGGCGAGCACCGACAGCAGGGCCAAGGCCCCGGCCGGCTCTTCGCGCAGGGTCTCCAGCACGCTGTCGCGGCGGATCTTGAACAGGGTCGTGCGCCGCATGGCGGTGACGTCGGCCGAGCGCGGCCCGCCGTCCAGCACCGCCACCTCGCCAATCAGGGCGCCGGTCCCCAGCGAGGCCAGCCACACGTCGCGGCCCTCGGCGTCGGAGGCCACCACCTCCAACTCGCCGGACAGCACCAGGAAGCAGGCGTCGCCCGCATCCCCGCGCGAAAACAGGCGCATCCCCTTGCTGAGCGTCAGCGTGGTCCCTTCGCGCAGGAGCTGAGTGCGCCGCCCCGGCGACAGAACCGAAAACACCGAGCTGGAGCCCAAAAGGGCCGAAGCTTCATCGAGCACCCCCAAGCGCTGTGGCCTCCTGCGAGAGTTGCGGGCAAACACGTCTTGCACAGACGGAATTAAAGCGTTCATCGCCGCTCCATCGGGTCAGGCCCCCCGGGAAACTCCAGGCAGGCGTCGATTGCGAACGACTCTGTTCTAGGTGGTGTAAGGGATTGTTGGTGTGACGCAAGTCACAGAGGAAGTCACAGCGACATCTTGTCGGCTTGCCGCCGGATGTCGCCTACTGCGCCTCGATCATTTCCGAGGTGATGCGGTACTCCCCGTCCAGCCAGGCCACGATCTCCTTGGCCCCCGGATGGTCGAAGTCGCCGTAGCGTTCGCGAAGGCGCAGCGCCGCCGGCCCCAGCCGGTCACGCCCGGCGTCCTGCAACAGCGAGATGTGCCGGCAGACCAGGCCCGCCAACTCCTCCCCCAGCACCTCGGTGGCCGCGGTCAGGAAGGCCTTGCCGTATTCGTAGGCGTCCCCCAGGCGGTAACTTTCGATCAGGCTGAGGGCCGGGATGCGCGACAGGACCGGCTGCAGGGCCGGATTGACCCCGTGGGCGGCGAGGTAGGGCCCGATCGCTGCGCGTCGACCGGTCATGGCGCGCAGATGCAGATAGGGCGACATCAGCGGGCCGTCGTTGACCGGATAGTTGTCCCACAGGAACGGCTTGCGCCGGAAGGTCTCGGCCACCCGCTCCAGATGGGCGATCCCGTATTCGCGCGAGCAGACCTCCTCGCCGGTCCAGAACAGCTCGACCGTGGGATCCAGGGCCGCGCCCAGCTCGGCCAGATAGCCCGGCGGCCGCTCGCCGAAAGCCCGGTCCAGGGCCGGATCGTCGGTGTAGTAGGTCGGGCAGACGATGATCCGCGTCGCGCGGGTGCGCTCGGCGATCCAGTGGACGATCCGGACCTGCGAGACCGCCAACTCCGGCGCGTCCCCGCGCATGTCGTCGAACAGGATGCCGAGGTCGTCGATGCCGATAGCGTCCAGATAGGCCAGCTTGTCGGCCAGGGCCGCCTGGGCGTCGGCGTCGAAATTCCGATAGACCTCGAACGGGCTCAGGCCCACGCCGAAGCGCACCTTGTGCCGCCGGCACTGGCGGGCCAGGCTGAGCAGGTGCTCGGTGATCGGCTGGGGATGATGCTCACGCCAACGGCGGCGCAGGAATTTGTCCGCCTTGGGCGCATAGAGATAGAAGCCGTACCCCCGCTCCCCCAGGAATGCGACCTGCTCCTCGCGGGCCGACCAGCTCCACGGCGGGCCGTAATAGCCTTCGAGGATGCCTAGCTCCACCGCCATCCCATCGCCCTTCCCACGCCCGCCGACGATGGCCTTTCGCCGCCGCCTTGGCAACGCCTTGCAACCGAACCGCACATGCCGAGGTGCGGCCAATGGCTTGTGTTTGCGGCGACCATTGGGCGTGTTGGTAACGGAACCGTCACGCGAAAAGTGACATTTCTCCCGGTAGTTGCGCTACAGCCTATGCGAGCACGCCCGCGTCGCCTAGCGTCTCGATCACGGCGGTCGCCCATTCGGCCCAGCTTGCGTCCCGGCCTGCGCCGATGACCGGCAGGCCGGAGAGCCGCGCCAGGCTGTCCACGGTCTCGCCGAACGGCGTGCCGGCGTCCTGTGACTCGCTGGCGACGATGGCCGCGAGCGACAGGCCCGCGCCCTGCAACACGCGGGCGGCGGTGAGGGTGTGGCTGATGGAGCCCAGATAGGAGCCGCCGACCAAGAGCACCGGCGCGCCCAGCCGCAGCATCCAGTCGAGATTGGTGGTCTCGGCCGAGATCGGCGACATCACCCCGCCGACGCCCTCGACCAGCAGCAGGCCCTCGCCCGGCTCGGCCGCTCGCGCCCGGCAGAAGCGGGCGATGGCCTCGAAATCGACTTGGGCGCCCTCGCGCGCCGCCGCCATGTCCGGCGACAGGGCCGCGCGGTAGCGCCAGGGGGTGATCGCGTCCAGGGCCTGAAGCGTCGGCGCCTGGCCGAGCGCGGCCAGGAGCCGGCCGGGGTCGCTTTCGGCCCAATCCTCAGGATCGAAACCGCTGGCCAGGGGCTTGATCGCCCGGACCGCCCGCCCCTCGGCCAGCAGCGCCCGGATCAGGCCGGCGGTGACGTGGGTCTTGCCGACATCGGTGCCCGCGCCGGCGACGAACAGGGGGCGCATCAGGCAGCTTCCTTTCGCAAAAGCGGCCGCACGGCGGCGGCCAGGGCCAGCACGTCGGCCTCGCTGTGGCCGGCGGTGAAGGCGACGCGCAGCGGCGCCGTCCGCGCCGGCACGGTCGGCGGGCGGATCGCCACCACCAGCCGGCCCTGGCCCTCCAGGGCGCGCGAGGCGGCCAGGGCCTCTTCCGCTCCGCCGATGATCACCGGCACGATGGGGCTTTCCGCCCGAGGCAAGCCGAGCGCCTGGGTGAAGACGCGGGCGCGGGACAGGGGCCGGGCGGTCAGTTCGGAATCGGCCTCGATCAGGTCCAGCGCCGCCAGGGCCGCGGCGATCGCCGCCGGCGGCGGGGCTGTGGAATAGACCAGGGTCCGGGCGCGGGTCTTGAGGAGATCGACCACCGCCCGGCTGGCGCAGACATAGGCGCCGTAGGAGCCGATCGCCTTGGACAATGTCCCCATCTGCAAAGGGATGGTCGCCCCGGGGAACAGCGCCGCCGAACCTCGCCCCTCGGCCAGAACGCCGATCCCGTGGGCGTCGTCGCTCAGCAGCCAGGCGTCGTGGGCCTGGCAGACCTCGGACAGCCGGTCCAACGGGGCGAGATCGCCGTCCATCGAGAACACCCCGTCGGTCGCCACCAGGCAGCGCCGGTGCGCCGCGCGCAATTCGGCCAGCAGCCGCTCGAGCTCGCCGATGTCGTTGTGGCGGAAGGGAACCACCCGCGCGCCCGACAGCTGGGCGCCGGCCCAGATGCAGGCGTGGGCCAGTTCGTCCACCAGCACCAGATCGCCCTCGCCGGCCAGGGTCGGGATCAGGCCAGTATTGGCGAGGTAGCCGGAGCCGAACAGGCAGGCCGCCTCGGTCCGCTTCAGCCGCGCCAGCCGCGCCTCCAACTCGGCCAGCAGCGGATGGTCGCCGGTCACCAGCCGCGACGCGCCGGCGCCCGCGCCATGGACCTCGATCGCCGCCACAGCGGCCGCCTTCACCGCCGGATGGTGCGACAGGTTCAGGTAGTCGTTGCAGGAAAAGGACAGCAGGCGCCGCCCGCCCCGCTCGACCCAGAGGCCGTCCAATCGCCGGGTCGGCGCCAGGCGCCGGCGCAGGGCCTGGGCGTCCAGGGCTTCCAGCTTGGCTTCCGCAAAGGCCGTCAGGCTATCCATGGTCGGTTTCCGGCTTGCCAAAGGGGCGCCAGCCTCTAGCAAGGCGCATCGTCTGCTTGAAGCCGCCATCGTTGCGGCAGGAGAGATCATGACCGACCCGAGCGCCGAGCCCCTCTGGCTGACCCAGGGCCGCGCCCACGTCTGGCGGCCCTATTGCCAGATGAAAACCGCCCCCGCCCCGCTGGCCGTGGCGCGCACCGAGGGCGTGCGGCTGGTGCTGGAGGACGGGCGCGAACTGATCGACGGCATGGCCTCGTGGTGGACCGCCTGCCACGGCTACAACCACCCCCACATCCGCGCCGCGGTCCAGGCCCAGCTGGAGCGCGCGCCGCACATGATGTTCGGCGGCCTGGCGCACGAGCCGGCCTATCGCCTGGCCCGGCGGCTGGTCCACCTGTTGCCCGGCGACCTGGACCACGTGTTCTTCGCCGAGTCGGGCTCGGTGGCCGTCGAGATCGCCATGAAGATGGCCCTGCAATACTGGATCAACCGCGGGGTCACAGGCCGCACCCGGTTCCTGTCCTTCGCCGGCGGCTATCACGGCGACACCCTGGCGACCATGACTGTCTGCGACCCGGAGGAAGGCATGCACGCCCTGTTCGCCGGGGTCATGCCGACCCAGCACGTCCGCCCGTTGCCGCTGGACGCCGACGGCGAGGTGGTGCTCGACGCCTTTCTGGCCGAGCACGCCCACGAGATCGCCGCCATGATCGTCGAACCACGGGTCCAGGGCGCCGGCGGCATGCTGTTCCACGAGGATCAGGTTCTGCGCGCCCTTCGCCGCCTCGCCGACCGGCACGGGGTGCTGTTGATCTTCGACGAGATCTTCACCGGCTTCGGCCGCACGGGCGACCTTTTCGCCTGCCTGGGCGCGGACGTGGTTCCCGATATCATCACCCTCAGCAAGGCCCTGACCGGCGGGACCTTGCCGCTGTCAGCCGCCGTGGCCTCGGCCAGGGTGTTCCAGGCCTTCTGGTCCGACGATGCGGGCGCGGCCCTGATGCATGGGCCGACCTATATGGGCAATCCCCTGGCCTGCGCTGCGGCCAACGCCTCGCTGGACCTGTTCGAGGACGGCGGCTGGGCGGTCGAGGTCGCGCGCATCGACTGCGCCCTGCGCGAAGGTCTCGCCGCTTGCCGCCACCTGCCGGGGGTCGTCGACGTGCGCGTGCGCGGCGCCATGGGCGTGGTCGAGTTCGACCATGCGTTGGACTGCGGCGCCCTCTCGGCCCGCTTCGCCGCCCGCGGGGTCTGGATCCGCCCCATGGGCAAGGTGATCTACCTGACCCCGCCCTTCGTGATCACCGACGCCGAGCTCGCC
Organism: Phenylobacterium montanum; assembly: GCF_018135625.1. Lineage (NCBI taxonomy): Bacteria > Pseudomonadati > Pseudomonadota > Alphaproteobacteria > Caulobacterales > Caulobacteraceae > Poindextera > Poindextera montana. The sequence goes on along the minus strand of NZ_CP073078.1, from coordinate 4,539,837 downwards.
CGGCTCACCGACGCCATCGCGGCCGAGGTCGCCGCGGGGGCATAGGGTTCAAGCGGGCGGGGCTCCACGCCCCGGCGCGCAGGTTCAGGCCGTCGCCCCCTCCGCCCGCACCTGCGCCACCCGGTCGATCGCCGCCTCGGCCTCGGCCATGATGCGGCGGACGATCTCGCCGGCCGGCATCACGTCATGCACCCCGCCCGCCGACTGGCCCATGGCGAAGCAGGACTTGTCCGGGTCCAGGCCCTCGAGCTGGCCGCCGATGCCGCCCATCACCCCGGCGCGGACCGAGATCCCGGCCTGGTAGGGGAAGGGCTGGATGTCGGCCGGACGGCTCTCCCAATCGTCGACATAGGGGTTCTTCTTCACCCGCATCGGCTTGCCGGAATAGCAGCGGGTCCGGATGGTGTCCTCGTCCGACGCGCCCAGAATGGTCTCGTGATAGAGCGCGCCCGCATGGGCCTCGGTCGAGGCGATGAAGCGAGTGCCCATCCACACCCCCGTCGCGCCCAGCGCCAGGGACGCCGCCAGGCCCCGGCCGTCATAGAGGCCGCCGGCGGCCACCACAGGCACCTTCACCGCCTCCACCGCCTGGGCCACCAAGGGCATGGTGCCGACAAGACCCGTGTGCCCGCCGCCCTCGCCGCCCTGGCAGATGACGGCGTCGCAGCCGGCCTGCTCGGCCTTGACCGCGTGCTTCACCGCCCCGCAGACCACCATCACCTTCAGCCCGGCCGCCTTCAGCCGCTGCATGATCGGCATGGGCACGCCCAGGCCCGCGATGAAGGCCGAGGCGCCTTCCTCGATGATCACGTCCACCGAAGCGGTCAGGGATTCCGGGCTGGCGGCCAGCAGGTCGACGCCGAACGGCCCCTTGGTCAGGCGCCGGACCTTGCGCATTTCCTCACGGATGAAGTCGGGGTCGCGTCCGGCCATGCCGAGCACGCCATAGCCGCCGGCGTTGGTCACCGCCGCGGCCAGTTCGCCGAAGGAGACCCCGCCCATGCCAGCCAGCATGATCGGGTGCTGGACGCCTAAGAGTTCGGTCAATCGGGTGCGCAGGGCCATCTGAAATCCTCCTACAGAAAATCGCTTTTCTCCCATCCTGCGCGCTCTCGCGCCCGGCGCAATGGTGACCTCGGGGAAGGTGAGCCAAGTCTTTGGCCAAGTCTTTTTCTTGCGGGCGGCGCTTTGGCCGCCATATTCGAGGCATGAGCGCAGAGCTGACCTACCGTATCGCCACCCTGGAGGACCTGCCGGCCCTGTCGGCCCTGATGGCCGAGGCGATCGGCGAGCTGCAGAAGGGTTTCCTGAGCCCCGAGCAGATCGAATCCAGCCGCATGATCATGGGCCTGGACAGCCAGCTGGTGGCCGACGGCACCTATTTCGTGGTCGAGCAGGATGGGGCGCTGGCCGGCTGCGGCGGCTGGAGTCGACGCGACACCCTCTATGGCGGCGACCACACCCCGGGCCGCGAGCCTCGCCTGCTGGACCCCGCGACCGAGCCCGCGCGGGTGCGAGCCATGTACACCAGCCCCGCCTTCGCCCGGCGCGGCGTCGGCCGGCTGATCCTGGCCCTCTGCGAAGCTGCGGCCAAGGCCGAGGGCTTCAGGCGGCTGGAACTGGCCGCCACCCTCTCAGGCAAGCCGCTCTACGAAGCCTACGGGTTTGAGGCTATCCAGGCCTTCGAGGACGACCGCGGCGGAGTGGCGGTGCCTTTGATCAGGATGGGCAAGAGGGTGGACTGAACTTGCCTTCTCCCCGCTGGGGGAGAAGGAGGGGACCGCGGCGAAGCCGTGGGAGGATGAGGGGACGCGCGGCGATAGCCGCGCGACTGAAGACTCCTCAGTCAGACGATCGGCCGGCGCGGGCCCCTCCTTCCCCCACAAAGAGGGGAAGGGTTTTACAGCGCCGTCCGCTCGATCCACGCCGCGAAGGCGTCGATGAAGCTCTTGAAGAACTTCTGCGTGCCCTCGTTCTTCAGCTTCCCGGCCTCGTCGAACAGGTTCCCCGCCCCGCCGACATAGGCCTCGGGCTGCTGCAGCACCGGCATGTCCAGGAACACCAGCGACTGGCGCAGGTGATGGTTGGCGCCGAAACCGCCGACGGCGCCGGGCGAGACGCTCATCACCGCCGCCGGCTTGCCGGCCCAGGCGCTCTGGCCGTAGGGACGCGAGCCCACGTCGATGGCGTTCTTCAAGACGCCCGGGACCGAGCGGTTGTACTCGGGGGTTACGAACAGCACCGCATCGGCCGCCTTGATCTGGGCGCGGAAGGCGGTCCAGGCCGCCGGCGGTTCCGCGTCCTCGTCCTGGTCATAGAGCGGCAGCTGCCCGATCTCGATGATGGAAAGGCGCAAGCTCGACGGCGCAAGCTCGGCCAGGGCGCCCGCCGCCATGCGGTTGAACGAGCCCTTGCGCAGGCTGCCGACCACCACGGCGACATTGCGAACCCCGGCCATGACCTGTCCCCTGCCGCTGATCGATCCCGGATCGGAACAGTCGGCGGCAGGGGCGGGCTTGTCAAACGTCGCTATGGATCAGTGCACCATGGGCTTGCCGATCTCCAGGCCGTGCTCGCCGCCGGTGACGTGGATCACGCTGCCGTCGGCGAGTTCGCCGGCGAGGAGCTTTCTGGCCATGACGTCGACCAACTCCTTCTGGATCACCCGCTTCAGGGGACGGGCGCCATAGATCGGATCGTACCCGCGCTCGGCCAGCCAGTGCAGGCCGGCCGCATCAATGTCGAGGCTCAGGCGGCGATCGGCCAGGAGCTTCTCGACCCGCTTGAGCTGGATGGTGACGATCGAGTCCATCTCGCCGCGGCCGAGCCGCTTGAAGAGGATGATCTCGTCGATCCGGTTCAGGAATTCGGGCCGGAAGTGCTTGCGCACCACGTCCATCACCAGGGGCCGCACCGCCTCGACGCTTTCCAGGTCGCTCTCGGGCCCCGCCGCCTGCTGCGCCAGGTATTCCGAACCCAGGTTCGAGGTCATGATGATCAGGGTGTTCTTGAAGTCGACCGTGCGGCCCTGACCGTCAGTCAGGCGACCGTCGTCCAGCACCTGCAGCAGCACGTTGAACACGTCCGGATGCGCCTTCTCGACCTCGTCGAACAGCACCACCTGGTAGGGGCGACGGCGCACGGCCTCGGTCAGGGCGCCGCCCTCGTCATAGCCGACATAGCCGGGAGGCGCGCCGATCAGACGGCTGACCGAATGCTTTTCCATGTATTCCGACATGTCCATCCGGGTGATCGCAGCCTCGTCTGAGAACAGGAACTCGGCCAGGGCCTTGGTCAGCTCGGTCTTGCCGACACCGGTGGGCCCTAAGAACAGGAACGAGCCGATCGGCTTGTTCGGGTCCTGCAGGCCGGCGCGAGCCCGCCGCACCGCGTCCGAAACCGCGACCAGGGCGTCCTCCTGACCGACCACGCGCAGGCGCAGCTGGTCTTCCATGCGCAAGAGTTTTTCGCGCTCGCCCTCCAGCATCTTATCCACCGGCACCCCGGTCCAGCGGGAGACCACCGCAGCGATCTGCTCGGCGTCGACCACCTCGGGCGTCATGGAATCGGCGCTCTCGCCCTCCTCCTCGGTCAGGCGCTTTTCCAGCACCGGGATCTCGCCATAGAGGATTTCCGAGGCGCGCTGCAGGTCGCCGCGGCGCTGAGCCTGCTCCAGCTCGGCGCGCAGCCGGTCCAGGGCCTCGCGGGACTGGGCGGCGGTGGAGACCTTGGCCTTTTCCGCCTTCCAGCGGGCGGTCATCTCGGCGGACTGGCCTTCCAGGTCGTCCAGCTCGTCTTCGAGCTTCTCCAGCCGCTGGCGGGAGGCCTCGTCCTTCTCCTTCGACAGAGCCTCGCGCTCGATCTTCAACTGCACGACGCGCCGGTCGATCTCGTCCAGCTCTTCGGGCTTGGAGTCGATGGCCATGCGCACGCGGCTGGAGGCCTCGTCCACCAGGTCGATGGCCTTGTCCGGCAGGAAGCGGTCAGCGATGTAGCGATTGGACAGGGTGGCGGCGGCGACGATGGCGCTGTCCGAGATCCGCACTCCATGGTGCAGCTCGTACTTCTCCTTCAGGCCGCGCAGGATCGAGATGGTGTCCTCGACCGTCGGTTCGCTGACGAACACCGGCTGGAAGCGCCGCGCCAGGGCGGCGTCCTTCTCCACGTGCTTGCGGTACTCGTCCAGCGTGGTGGCGCCGACGCAGTGCAGCTCGCCGCGCGCCAAGGCGGGCTTGAGGAGGTTGGAGGCGTCCATGGCCCCGTCGGTCTTGCCGGCCCCCACGAGGGTGTGCATCTCGTCGATGAACAGGATGATCGAGCCCTCGGCGGCAGTGGTCTCGTTCAGCACCGCCTTCAGCCGCTCCTCGAACTCCCCGCGGTATTTCGCGCCGGCGATCAGGGCGCCCATGTCGAGGGCCAGCAGCTTCTTGTCCTTCAGGCTTTCGGGCACGTCGCCGTTGACGATGCGCAGGGCCAGGCCCTCGACGATGGCGGTCTTGCCGACGCCGGGCTCGCCGATCAGCACCGGGTTGTTCTTGGTCCGGCGGGACAGCACCTGGATGGTGCGGCGGATTTCTTCGTCGCGGCCGATCACCGGGTCGAGCTTCTGGTCGCGGGCGGCCTGGGTCAGGTCGCGGGCGTAGCGCTTGAGGGCGTCGTAGCTGTCCTCGGCGCCCGCGCTGTCGGCGGTGCGGCCCTTGCGCAGGGCGGTCGCGGCCTCTTCCAGGCCCTTAGGCGTGGCGCCGGCCTTCTTGATCGCATCGGCGGCCTCGCCTCCGTCCTTGGCGGTGGCGATCAACAGGCGCTCGGTGGTGACGAAGGCGTCGCCGGCGGCCTTGGCGTCGGCCTCGGCGGTGGCGAACACCCGCGCGCTGTTGGGGTTCATGTAGAGCTGGCCCGAGCCGCCCTCCACCTTGGGCATCTTGGCCAGCAACGCCTCGACGGCCTGGTCGACGGCGTCGGGCCGGCCCCCGGCGCTCTGAATCAGGGCGCGGGCCAGGCCGTCCTTCTCTTCCAGAAGCACCTTGAGCAGGTGCTCGGGCGCGAGTTGCTGGTGGCGGCGCGCGAGCGCCAGCGATTGGGCCGACTGGATCGCCTGCTTGGCGCGGTCGGAATAGAGATCGATGTTCATAAGCTCCCCTCTGGGCGGCGAATTGAGCCATCCGCCTTCAACAAGCACGGTCAGCCCGAGGCCTGATGTAGGTGTGGCATTGCGGCAACACAAGTCGCCCCCGCCACAGCGGGCGCTTGGCCCGAGGGGCGAGGATTCCGATCTCCTGAACTCTGGCCCGAGCCATGCGTTGCGGCCTTGAGGCGGATCAAAACGAGGCTGTCCATGCTCAGCGACCAACCCCGGAAACTACGCGACCGCAGACCTAAGGGCGTGATCGGCGTCGGCTGGGCGGCCTTCGAATCCGCAGCCCTCGGGCGCAGCGAGCACGCCCCGACCGCCAACGACTATCCGGACACGGTGGTGCGCCGCATCCAGGTGCGCGCCGGCGGCGGCCTCGGCTGGACCCTCTCGGCCCTGGAGACCCCGCGCCAGGCGCCGACACCCTGGAAGATCGTGGTGATCACCGGGGCGCCGTCCTGGGCGGAATACTGGGCGCCGGTGCTGGCCGCCCTGCCTGAGGACAGGCACATGGTGGTGGTCGACCGGCCCGGCTTCGCCCTGAGCGAGCCGCAAACCTGCGTGCCCGACATCCGTATCCAGGCCGCCGCTATGGCCCCGCTGCTAGAGGCCGCGCCGGGACAGAAGGTGCTGCTGGTGGGCCAATCCTATGGCGCGGCGATCGCGACCCTGATGGCGGCCGAGCACCCGCGCAAGGTTTCTAGCCTGGTCCTTCTGTCGAGCTTCCTCGGCGAATTTGGCCCCACCTCGCGCTGGCTTGTGGACGTCGGCGAGCGCTTCTCGGGCGTGATCCCGCGCGACCTGCGCCATGCGGTGATCGAGGTCACCGGTCACACCGCCCAATTGGCTCATATGCGCCGCGCCCTGCCCCGGCTGCGTGCGCCAGTGCACGTGATCCACGGCGACAAGGACGATTTCGCCCCGATCGAGGCGGTCGAACGCCTGCTGGCCGAGACCCCCGGCCTGGCCATGCGCTTCCACCGCGAGGAGGGCGCCAACCATTTCCTCAATGACGGCCCGCCGGAAACCCTGGTGTCGCTGCTCGAGGGCTGCCTCCCGCCGGCCAAACCGCGCTTCGCCTGGCCGAAGTTGAGGCTGCCCTGGCTGCGGCCGCGCCGCGCGCTCGCGCCTATGGCTGCTTCGGCGCCGTCAATCGCGTCACCTCGGTGAACACCACCTGCCAGCGATCGCCGGTCTTGCGCCAGACGTCGGCAAACCGGAAACGGGTCTTAAAGGGCTGGCCGTGGTCGGCGCCTTCGAGCGAGACCTCGCCCGCGAGCACCGCCGCGTCGGCCCAGACCTTGTTGATCGCATTCTCCACCACATAGGGCTTGAGGCTGAAGCCGGGCGCGGTCGAATCGGCGATGAACTGGGCCTTGGTGAAGACCTGGCCGCCGCCGTTCACGAGCACGTAGTCATCGGCCAGCCATCTCCCGAGTGCGCCGGCGTCGCTGCTCATCTGCGCCTGGTCATAGCCCCTGGCCGCTTCGGCGAGGTCAGGCGGGAGGGGATCTGCCGCCGCGGGTGCGACGAACGCGAAGCTGAGGCTTGCGGCGACGGAGGCGAGAAACAATCGGCTTTGGATCACAGGCAGTCTCATCAATGCGAAGAGAACGTTTAGCCCGAGCCTCCTGACAGGACGCGTCAGGAGCCTGCAGCGTTCACTTCGCCAGCCGGACCAGCATCTTGCCGCTGTTGGCCCCGCTGAAGAGGCCGATCAGCGCCCCGGGCGCCTGGTCCAGCCCGTCCACGACAGTTTCCTGGTACTTGATCCGGCCCGACTTCAGCCAACCGGTCATCTCCGCCAGGAACCGCTCGTGCGCGCCCATGAAGTCGGCGGCGACGAAGCCGCGCAGGGTGACGCGGCCATAGATGATGTTGGCCAGCTCGCTGACCGGCGCGCCGCCGCCGTTGTAGCCCGAGATCATGCCGCAGACCGCGATGCGGCCCAGCATGTTCATCCGCCTCAGCGCCGCATCCAGGTGCTCGCCGCCGACGTTGTCGAAATAGACGTCGATGCCCCGCGGGGTCGCCGACGCCACGGCCTGGCGGATCGGGTGCGTCTTGTAATTGATGGCGACATCGATCCCGGCCTGATTGACCAGCCAGTCGCACTTGTCGTCCGAGCCGGTGCTGCCCACCACGTAGCAGCCTTTCAACTTGGCGATCTGCGCCGCCACCGAACCGACCGCCCCGGCCGCCGTGGAGACGAACACCTGCTCGCCATCCTTCAGCTTGCCGATCTCCAGGAGCCCGCCATAGGCGGTGAAGCCGGTCCCGCCCAGGGCGTGCAGATAGACCGACAGCGGCAGGTCGGGATCAGGCTTCAGCGTCTGCAGGCCGCGCCCGTCGCTGACGAAGCGGTCGCGGAAGCCGAGCCCGCTCCTGACCAGGTCGCCTTCGCGAAACACCGCATGGCGCGAGCTGACCACCCGGCCGATCGCGCCACCGCTGAGCGCCTCGCCCAGCTCAAACCCTGCCGTCATGCGCGGCCGCATGTAGGGATCGACCGACATCCAGAGGTTTTCCACCAGCAGTTCGCCCTCGGCCAGCTCCGGCAGGGGCGCTTCGACCAGGGCGAAATCGTCGGGCTGGGGGACCCCCTCGGGGCGGCGGACCAGGTGGACTTGGCGGCTGGCGGCTCGGCTCATGGCGGCGTCCTGTCAGGCTGTCGCCTGATAAGGGCCGATCCAAGCCACGGTTGCAAGGGGCTAATACAGCCCCTCACGCCACAACTTTAGCGTTAGCGCTCGGCGATCGCGTCCTCGCTCTTGTCCGGAGCCAGCGGCCATAGCCTGATGCCGGCCCAGCGGCGCAGCACCCTGCTGACCCGGCCGATCCCGCCATTGAGCGCCCGGCGCACCGGCTGGTCGAACCAGCGCTCGACCAGCAGCGAGACGGCCAGCAGCAGCACCAGATAGGGAACGCCGGTCATCAGCGGCGTCCTGTCGACCATCTGCGGCGCAATATGGCGCAGGCCCAGCACCACCAGTTCGCCCAGCGGCTTGTGCAGGGCGTAGAGCGGATAGGAGGCTGCGCCCAGCAGCGCGAAAAGGCGCGCCTGTCGGGCGCCGGGCTCGGGCGCCGAGGCGATGGCGAAGACCAGGGCCGGGAATATGAGGAGCACGCAAACGAGCGGATAGACGGTCTCGCCCAGCGGCAGGCAGAACAGCACAGGCAGGGGCGCCAGCAGCGCCCAGGCCGGCGCCTTCAACGCGAGGCCGCGGCGGCGATAGAGCTGATAGATCGCAAGCCCGGCGGTGAAGGAAAACGCCACCCGGGGCAGGCCGCCGATCCAGTCGCGCCAGAGAAAGCCGATGTCCAGCTTGCCGAACCAGGCCACCGCCGCCACCAGGGCCGCGGCCGAGACCGCAAGGCTGACCGCCAGCACCAGCGGCCGGCGCAGCGGCCGCCAGCAGAGGGCGTAGACGGCGTTGACGGTCAACTCCAGCGCCAGGGACCAGGCCACCGAATTGACCGGATACAGCATCTGGCGGATATGCGGCCCCGGCAGCATGGCCAGGGCGTAGGGCGCGGTCTGCGCCACCTGGGCGGCGCTCAGATTGTCGCGGCCCGGCAGGGCGTGCAGCAAGGCGGCCAAAAGCCCGATCACCGCGCCCAGGGCGTAGACCGGCCACAGGCGCACATAGCGGAGCGCCAGGAACCGGCCGGCGGATAGGCCCTCCTGGAACCGCCGCTCGTAGGCGTGGGCGATGACGAAGCCCGACAGCACGAAGAACAGGTCGACGGCCATGTAGCCGCCGGGGATTCCCAGCTTGTGGAAAAAAGCGGTGTGGCGCATGGCCACGAACAGGGCCGCGACGCCACGCATCCCGTCCAGGGCGTGAAACACACGCCGCTCGCCGCGCCCTTCGCTGGCCAATGCCCCGAGCCCCTTCGTCAAATATCCCGACCGAGCCGCCGCGGGTCGGGCCTGATCGGCCGGACCGGTGGAGCGGTTCCGCATCGGGAGAATGGGGCGAAGTCGGATCAATTCGCCGCGCGCCCCGCGCAGCGGCGGCCTAGATGCTGCAGCGCAGCGATCAAGGCAAGGCCCATGGCCGCGCTTGCCTGATTTTCAGGCCGGCCGCAGTTCAGCCTGTGTCGGAAAAGCCATAGAAGCGCCCGCTCTGGCGCGATGGCGGGAGCGGGCGCTTTGGATCTTAGGCGTCCTCGGTCTCGCCAGCGGTGGGGCCGGCGCCTTCGGCGGTTTCTAGGTTGCGCGGCGCGCGGCGGCGGCGCGGCGCGCGGGCCGGTTTGGTCTCAGCGGTCTCTTCGGCGTCTGGCGCCTTGGCGTCTGCGGCCGCCTTGGGCTCGCTGCGAGCCTGCAGGAAGGCCGGCGCGTGGCTGACGCCGCCGTCTTCCGAACGGAGCATCGGCGAGGACGGCGCGGGCTCGGCCGGAGCGGTCAGCGGCAGAGCCTGGGGCTCGACGACGGCCATCGGATCGACCCGCTCGAAGCGGCGCTCGGACGAGCGCTCCTCACGCGGCGGGCGGTCGTCGCGGTCCCGCTCGCCACGATCGCGGTCGCGGTCACGATCCCGGAAGCGGTCGCGGCGGTTCTCGTCGCGGGGTCGGTCGTCACGGGGCCGGTCATCACGCTGACGATCGTCACGTGAGCGATCTTCGCGCGGGCGGTCGTCGCGAGGACGATCGTCCCGATAGCGGTCTTCGCGGTTGCGGTCGTCGCGATTGAAGCCGCGGTCGCGATCGCGCCGGTTCTCGTCGCGGGGACGATCATCCCGCTGGCGGTCGTCGCGCCCACGGTCGTCACGCTGACGGTCCTGGCGCTCGCCGCGCCAATCGCTGCGGCCTTCCTGGCGTTGTTCGCCCTCGCCTTCAGCGGCTTCGGCGGTCTCGGCCTCTTGTTGGCCCTCGTCCTCGAAATCGATGTCGAAGCCCCCGGCGAAGGCGTCGCGACCGATGATGTCGCTGGCCGGGCGCTGCGGCTGCATGGCGCGCAGGACGCGGAAGTAGTGCTCGGCGTGCTGCTGGTAGCTTTCCGCCAGGATGCGGTCGCCCGAGGTCAGGGCGTCGCGGGCCAGCTGCTGGTATTTCTCGTAAACGTGCTGGGCGGCGCCTCTGATCTTGACGCCGTCGGGACCGTTGGATTCGAACGCGCGGTTGGCGTTGTGCTGCGGCTTGCCGCCGCCGCCCCCGCTGCGATTGCGGCTACGCTGCCGCTTCATACCCTTGAAATCTCTCATGTTTTCCAGTGGTCTTGACCAGCGCCGGAGGGCGGACCCTCGAAAGCGGCTGATCTAGGTGGTCGGATCGAGGCTTTCCGCCCCGGGATCGATCCTGTTCGAGAACGCGTCGTCCTAGTTCCCGTCGTCAGCGCGCCGCGTCGGCGGCGCCAGCCATATCCGCCGCTGAGACGCCTTCGATGATTTCGAAAGCTGACCCCAGTCGCCCGGCGATTTGGGTGGGAACACTCTTGATCTAGCGAGTCGCGGACCGTTTTCCAAGGGGTTTCTTAGGCAGGCCGCACACCCATGACGACGCGGTCCTTGTTGGCCAGATCCCGCACGGTGGCGATTTCCGCGGCGCCGGCCGCCTTGAACAGGGCCTGGACGGCCTCGGCCTGATCGAAGCCGATCTCGACCAGGAACCGGCCACCGGGCTTGACCACCCGGAGGATCTCGGGAGCCAGGATGCGGTAGGCGTCCAGGCCGTCCGGGCCGCCATCCAGAGCCAGGCGCGGCTCATAGCGGCTGACCTCGGGCTGCAGCCCTTCGATATCCCGGGTCGGGATATAGGGCGGGTTGGAGACCACCAGGTCGAAGCTCTCGTCGGCCAGGCCCTGGGTCCAGTCGCCGCGCAAGAGGGCCACCCGGCCCGCCAGGCCGAGATTGGCGGCGTTTTCCCGCGCCACGGCCAGGGCCTCTTCCGAAACATCGACGCCGAGCCCCTTGGCCCCCGGTCGTTCGGCCAGGATGGCCAGAAGGATGGCGCCCGAGCCCACGCCCAGGTCCAGCATGTTGAACACCCGCCCTTCCGGGAAGCTCTTCAGCGCCAGATCGACCAGGGTCTCGGTGTCGGGGCGGGGCGTCAGCACGTCGCGCGTCACCCCGACCATGATTTTCCAGAAGCCCTTGCGCCCCAGGATATGGCTGACCGGCTCGCGGCGCTCGCGGCGCGCCACATAGGCCTCCAGCGCCTGCTCTTGCTCGCCGGTGAGCAGGCGGTGCGGATCGGCGATGATGTCGACCCGGGTCGCCTCGGCCGCGGCCTCGACCAGCAGGCGCGCGTCGATCACTGGGCTGTCGACGTGCGCCGCCTCCAGCCGCTTGCGCGCCGAAGTCCAGGCTTGGACGAGGGTCAGGCTCATGCAGCGGGCTCCGCCGCATCGCCCGCAGCGATCCGCCCGCCGCCGGTCACCGAAACATAGATCCCGCAGAGCAGGTGCCCGAAATTGTCGTGCAGCGCCTTCACCACCTCGATGTCGCGCTCGCCCGTGGCCGGGTCCACGTGGGTGGCCACACAGCGGACGATCGGCTTGAACACCTCGGCCATCGCCTCGCCCAGGCTCAGGGTTCGCCCGATCCAGCCGTTCTCGGCCCAGGCGGGCCATCCATCGACATAGAGGTTGCCGCGAAAGCGCAGGGGATCCAACGGCCGGCCGATCCGCGCCTCCAGGTCGCGCACGCTGGCAAGGTTGATGATCGAGACGTGGCCCTGGGGATGGTCGGTGAAGCGATGGCCTGGCGCCTGCACCACCTTCAAAGGCCCGCTGGCCTCGCCGTCCAGAAACGCCGCCAGCCATCCGGCGAAGGCCTCGCGCCCCGCCGGATCGGTCAGCCGGGCGGCCAAGTCCGGCCGCCCCTCGGCGCGCACAAGAATCTCGCCCGAGGCCTCGTCATAGGCCGTGCGCGCCCGGGCGACCGCGGCGATCTTGGCCAGCACGGTGAATTTCTGCTTGGAGATGAAGCGCGGCGCCGCCGGATCGAACCCCGACGGCCCATCCTCGACGGCATAGATGCGGTCGCAGGGAAAAAAGCCGCCCACGGTCAGGGTCGCGCTCTCGACCCGCTCAGGGGTGAAGCCTTTCACCGGATGACGCCACAGGGATTGAATCCGCCCAGCCATGCTCCCTGACTAGACCCAGGCGGGCGCCGCCCGCAAGAATTTCACGCCCTATTCGGCAGGTCGTCTCAGAACCCCTCCTCCAGCGTCGCCAGGCGTTCGGCCTGGTCCTCGGCGATCAGGGGGTTGATGACATCGTCCAGGGCCTCGCCCTCAAGCACCTTGGGCAGGTTGTAGAGGGTCAGGTTGATGCGGTGGTCGGTGACCCGGCCTTGCGGGAAGTTGTAGGTGCGGATGCGCTCGGAGCGGTCGCCGGAGCCGACCTGGCTCTTGCGCGCCGAGGCGCGGGCGGTGTCCAGGGCCTCGCGCTGCTGTTCGTACAGGCGCGCCTTCAGCACCTTCAGCGCTCGGGCGCGGTTCTGGTGCTGCGACTTCTCCGAACTCGTCACCACGATGCCGGTGGGCAGGTGGGTGATGCGCACGGCCGAGTCGGTCTTGTTGACGTGCTGGCCGCCGGCGCCGGAGGAGCGGTAGGTGTCGATGCGCAGGTCGGCGTCGTTGATCTCGATCTCGACGTCTTCGACTTCGGGCAGCACAGCCACCGTGGCGGCCGAGGTGTGGATGCGCCCGCCGGCCTCGGTCTCGGGCACGCGCTGCACCCGGTGCACGCCGCTTTCGAACTTCAGCCGGCCGAACACCCCCTCGCCGGTGATCGAGGCGATGATTTCCTTGTAGCCGCCGACCTCGCCCTCCGAGACGCTGTCGACCTCGACCCGCCAGCCGTGCAGCTGGGCGTAGCGCTGGTACATGCGGAACAGGTCGCCGGCGAACAGGGCCGCCTCGTCGCCGCCGGTGCCGGCGCGCACTTCCAGGATGGCCGAAGCGTTCTCGTCCTTGTCCTTGGGGGCGAGCAAGAGCGCCACGCTGCGCTCCAGATCCGGCAGGCGCTCCTTCAGCGCTTCCAGCTCGTCGCGGGCCAGGGCGGCCATCTCGGCGTCGTCGGCCCGGGCCATTGCCTCCAGCTCGGGCGCCTCGCCGCGGGCGCGCTCCAGCGCCTGCACGGCGTCGACCACGGGGCGCAACTCGGCATGCTCCTTGGACAGCTTGACGATCTCGCCGCCGTCCGTGGACGCGCCCATCCGCGCCTCCACTTCCTGGAAGCGTTCGAGAACCTGCTGCAGACGGGCCTGGGGGAGTTGCAAGGACGGCGCTTTGACGGTGGTTCGATACGGAAGGCGCCTCCTCTAGCGCCGCCTGCGGCAAATGCCAAACCCTGTAAGCGCCCCTCAGTACTTGCTGCCGCTCTGATAATAGGCGTCAGTGGCGAGGCCGGCGAGAAGGCCCGGCTCGCGGGGTGCCCAGCCCAACTCGGCCCGGGTCCGGTCGGCCCTGGCCGGCGCGTCGAGGCCAAAGAACATGGCGAGGAAGCCGAACTGGTCGCCGGCCTTCTCGGCGGGGATGCTCACCACCGGCAGACCGAGATGGCGGCCGATGGCGCCGGCGATCTCCCGGGTCGGCACGGCTTCGTCGCCCACGGCGTGGTAGCGGGCGCCGGGCGAGCCCTTCTCCAGCGCCAGGCGATAGAGGCGCGCCGCGTCCAGGCGATGCACCGCCGGCCAGCGGTTGGCGCCCTCGCCGATATAGGCCGCAACGCCAGTCCGGCGGGCGGCGTCGATCAGGATCGGCGTAAAGCCCCGGTCGTCCTTGCTGTGCACGGTCGGCGCCAGGCGGATCGCGGCGGTGCGCACCCCGCGCTCGGCTGCGGCGATCACCATGTTCTCCGTGGCGGTGCGGCCGAAATCCGGGCCCACGTCGGTCTCCATCAGCGCCTCGCCGCTCTTGGGCGTCAGCAGGACGCCTGAGCTGATCACCAGCGGCTTGCCCGAGCCTTCGAGCACATCCAGCATCGCCTGCACGGCCACGCGTTCGATCTCCGCGTTCTCGGCAAAGCGGGAAAAGTCGTGGATGAAGGCGGTGTGGGCGACGGCGTCGCAGGCCCGCGCCCCGGCCGCCAGGGTCTCAGGCTGGGTGAGGTCGCCGCGCTGAACATCGACGCCCCTTTCCGCCAGCGCCTTGGCGCCCTCGTCGGTCCGCGCCACGCCCAGCACGCTGTGGCCCGCGCTCACCAGTTCGTCGATCACGGCCGAGCCGATATAGCCCGTGGCCCCGGTTACAAACACTCGCATGCTCAATACTCCCGTTCAGGCTGCGCCCGCGAAGGTCCGGCCAACGGCTCCGAATGAAAAGCCGGGAGCGTATAGGGGTATGAACTCCACCACGCTGGGGTGTTCTACGCTGCGCCCAGCGCTATCGGATCTACTCCAACCTCGCCCAGGCGGTCAGGCATGGCCTGCAGGCGCCTAAGGTCCCGCCTCGGCGAGGCGCCGAACATGCGGGCGTATTCGCGGCTGAATTGCGAGGGGCTCTCGTAGCCAACCTCGAAGGCGGCGGATTCGGCGTTGAACCCCCGCGCGACCATCAGGCGGCGGGCTTCCAGAAGGCGCAGCTGCTTCTGGTACTGCAGGGGCGTGAGCGAGGTCAGCGCCTTGAACTGGCGGTGGAAAGCCGAGGCGCTCATATGCGCGGCCTCGGCCAGCTCCTCGATCCGCACCGTCTCGCGGAAGCGGCGCCGCAGATCGTGCAGGGCGCCGATGACCCGCTGCGACGGGCTGTTCCTCAGGGCCAGCCGGGCCAAGTCCCCGCCGTGAGGCCCGGTCAGCAGCCAATAGCAGATCTCGCGCATGACGCCGGGGTAGAGGGTCGATATCGCCTCGGGCTTTTCGAGCAAGTGGACGAGGCGAAGGGCGCAGTCGGCCAGCGGCCCCTGGAAGTCCGTGACGAAGACGCCGCGGTTCGGCTCGCCGGCCGCTTTGGGCGGCGCCTCCAGCCCATCGGCGACGCTCCGCATGATGGCGAGGTCCAGCTCGACGGCGAGGACCAGGCAAGGCTCTCCGGGGCTTGCCTCGACCACCCGGCCGACAGAGGGCGTCTCAACGCCGATCACCAGCGCCTGCCCGGCCCTGTACTCCAGGCGGTTGTCGCCGAACGTCCCCCACTTGGCGCCCTGGGCCACGATGCAAATGGCCGGGCGTGAGAGCATGTGGTTCGGCGGCTTCGGATGGTCCGAACGCATGATCACGAGCCCGTCGATCGGGGTCGCGAGCGGGCTAGCGCCAGGGTGTCTGTCCGTGTAGCGCAGCAGCGCTTCAGCCAACCGGTCCATCATGTCGCCGCCCTCGTCGAGGTGGTGGCGAGGATATCGGACAGACAGGATTAGGCAAGAAAGAGAGGGGATCCGGCATCCCCCTCCGTGCCCCGGCCCGCCATAGTGGGCCGTAAACCGCGCTGTCAGAGGCGCACCAAGTCAACAGAAAGATACGCCATGTCCGAGAGTAAGATCGCGATCGTCACCGGCGGCGGCCGGGGCATCGGCCGCAGCGCGGTGCTCAGCCTCGCCAAGCGGGGGGTTCGTACGATTTTCACCTACAATACGAACCGTGCGGAAGCTGAGCGGGTGATCGGGCTCGCGGCCGAGGCGGGCGCACAGGCGGTGGCGCTGCAGCTCGACGTTGGAAAGTCCGGCGCCTTCGCCGGTTTCGCCGACGAGGTGAAGCAGGCGCTCACGGCATTCAGCGCCGAGCGCTTCGACTACCTGGTCAACAACGCCGGCACCTCGTCGAGCGCCAACCTGGAGTCGATCACCGAGGCGGAGATGGACGCGCTCTACGAGGTCCACTTCAAGGGCGTGCTGTTCCTGACCCAGAAGCTCTTGCCGCTGATGAACGACGGCGGCCGCATCGTGAACATCTCCTCGGGCCTGGCGCGCTTCGCCATGCCGAACCGTATCGGCTATGGCGCGATCAAGGCGGGGGTCGAGGCCCTGACCCGCTACATGGCGGTGGAGCTGGCCCCCCGGCGGATCGCCGTCAATGTCGTGGCCCCGGGCCCCATCGCCACCGACTTCAGCGGCGGCATGGTTCGCGATATTCCGGCGGTCAACAAGATGGTCGCCGACATCACCGCCCTGGGCCGCGTCGGCCTTCCGGAGGATGTCGGGCCGGTGATCGCCGGGCTGCTGTCGGACGAGTTCGGCTGGGTCAACGCCCAGCGGATCGAGGTCGCGGGGGGCGTGCACATCTAGGCTCTCGCCCCAACGAAAAGGGCGGCGCCCGCTTGCGGACGCCGCCCCGAATTCCGCTAAACTGTAGCCAGGCTTAGGCGCGGCTGCCCGAGAAGGGGAACGAGCCGAAGGCGCCGGCCTTGACGCTGCCGCTGATCTTGTCGCCGTCGACCGCGCCGGAGAATTCCAGGGTCATCGGGAACGGGGTGGTGATCGAGTTGGACCAGCTGACGTTGTTGCCGTCCACCTTGCCGTTGGCGATCGGCTGGGAGTTGCCCTGAGCGCTCTGGGTGCCCGTCAGCGCACCGCCTTCGGCCTTGATCGTCAGGGTGCTGGGCTGCGGGCCCATCGGCGAATTGACCGTAACATTCCAGGTGCCGTCGACGGACATGGGGTCCTCCTTATTGTGCCGGCCGGTTGCGAGCGGCGCGATCTAAACAGTGTTCAAAGCCTGGACGCAAGTCTGACGCTAACGTCAACTATTCTGCGGCTTGCAAGTTTTCCGCCTTGGCCGCTTCAAGCTCGGCGGCCTTGGCCTCGACCAGCTCGACGATGTGTTCGACCATCTTGTCGTTGTCCATCTTGTGGTCCGGCTTGCCGGCCCGATAGACCATGCCCGCGCCCTTGCCGCCGCCGGTGAAGCCGATGTCGGTGAACAGGGCCTCGCCGGGGCCGTTGACCACGCAGCCGATGATCGACAGCGACATCGGCGTCGAGATGTGCGCGAGGCGCTCTTCCAGGGTCTCCACCGTCTTGATCACGTTGAAACCCTGACGCGCGCAGGACGGGCAGGCGATGATGTTGACCCCGCGGTGGCGCAGGCCCAGCGACTTGAGGATATCGAAGCCGACCTTGATTTCCTCGACCGGATCGGCGGCCAGGGAGACGCGGATGGTGTCGCCGATGCCGGCCCACAGCATCGAGCCCAGGCCGATCGAGGACTTGATGGTGCCGGCGCGCAAGGGCCCCGCCTCGGTCACGCCCAGGTGCAGCGGGCAGTCGATGGCCTCGGCCAGCTGCTGGTAGGCGGCCACGGTCAGGAACGGGTCCGAAGCCTTCACGCTGATCTTGAACTCGTGGAAGTCGTGGTCCTGGAGGATTTTGGCGTGGTTCAGCGCGCTCTCGACCATGGCCTCCGGGCAGGGCTCGCCGTAGCGCTCCAAGAGCTCACGTTCGAGCGAGCCGGCGTTGACGCCGATGCGCATGGAACAGCCGTGGTCGCGGGCCGCCTGGACCACTTCCTTGACCCGGGCGGCCGAGCCGATGTTGCCGGGATTGATGCGCAGGCAGGCCGCGCCCGCCTGGGCCGCCTCGATCCCGCGCTTGTAGTGGAAGTGGATGTCGGCCACGAGCGGCACCTTGGCCGCCTTGGCGATGGTCTTGAACGCCGCGGTCGATTCCTCGTCCGGGCAGGAGACGCGGACGATATCGGCCCCGGCCTCCTCCAGCTGGCGGATCTGGTCGATGGTGGCGGCCGCGTCGGCGGTGACCGTGTTGGTCATCGACTGGACGGTGATCGGCGCATCGCCGCCCACCTCGACATTGCCGACACGAATCTTGCGGCTTTTGCGGCGTTCGATCATGCGCCAGGGGCGCACATGCTGATGGTCTTGTGCGGTCATGATGGCCCCAAGTTAAGCGGTTCGGGCTTTTCACCCAAGAGCGTGGCGAAATTTTTGCGAGATTGCGCCTATTCGGCCAGGGTGGTGGCCTGGGCCTTGCCGGCTGTCAGGGGGCCCTTGAGCAGGCCGCCGACATAGAGGTCGAAGTCGTCCGGCTGCGGGGCGACGACGGTCAGGCCCTTGATCAGCGGGGCGCGGTAGGCCTGGCCGGGCGCCAGCAGGCGCGCGAAATAGACCGTGCCGTCGGCGCCCTGAATGGTCAGGGCCGAAGCCTTGCGCGCCTGCAGGATGACCGCGGCCTCGCTCGGCGGCGCGCCGAACACCTCGCCCTTGGCCATGAAGGGCGTGCCCGCAGGCGCGGCTGTCTCGAGCCCCGCCGCGGCGGCCTGGGCGTCGGTCACCTCGCCCGCGGCGCTGGCGGCGGTGTCGTTGGACGCGGAAAGCTGCTGCTCCAGCCCGGGCGTGACATAGGGCTTGGGAGTGGTGGCCTCCTGAGGCGGCGGCGTCGGCGCGCCGATGGCGACCGGGGTCCCATTGTTGACCGGCGGCGGCGGCAGGGCGCCGGCGTCCGCCACGGTGGGCGGGGGCGGCGCCTCGGCCATCATGGCGCGCTGGGCGATGTTCCACAGCAGCACACCACCGATGACGATGGCGCAGGAGACGCCAACCAGCACCAGGCGGGGATCGCGTTCGCGGGTCACGCCGACCGGCGCGCGCAGGGGTTCGTCCTTTTCCGGCGCGTCACGACGGAAGCGCAGCACGGCCTGATCGGGATCGAGATCGAGCGCCGAGGCATAGGCGCGGACATAGCCGATGGCGAAAGGACGGGAGGGGAGCTGGTCGAGGCGCATCTCCTCGACCGCCTGCAAGTATTGGCGGCGGATGCGGGTGGCGAGCGCCAGTCGATCCAGATCGATGCCGCGATATTCGCGCACGGCTTTCAGGGCGGCTCCCAGATTCGGGCCGTCGCCAAGTCCTGGCGACGCGGCCGTCAAATCCGGATGATCCCCCCAGGAAAGATTCAAATCGCCTGTAACCGCGCCCGTATCCAACGGCATGGCTACGTTCATCCTCGTCCCGCTATGGCGCCAAGCTTGCGGCCAGGTCACTCAACAAAGTCCTAAGAATTTGTAACCTCTATAAAATTTCTGGTCAATCAAACGGTTCAAGCGTCACAGAAGTTTCTAGATCGCCACTGACAGTTTTCGCGCCAGAGTCTCGACCTCGCTGCGCACGGTTCCGGCAGTTCCTTTGAGCAGGCTCAAGACGCCGCGCTGGGCCGCCTCGCGATCGCAGGACAGCACCATGCGCTTGACCGGACCGATGCCGCCCGGGGGCATGGAGAGGGCGTCATAGCCGAGGGCGATCAACACAAAGGCCTCCAAGGGCCGGCCGGCCATCTCGCCGCACACGGAAACCGGGGTTCCGCTGTCGGCGCAGGCCTGCTGGATGGCCGACAGGGCGCGGAGCGCCGGCGGCGAGAGGGGGTCGTAGCGATCGGCGACCCGCGGATTGCCACGGTCGGCGGCGAACATGTACTGCATCAGATCGTTGGTGCCGATCGAGACGAAGTCGGTCATCGGCAGAAGCGCGTCCAAGTGCCACACCAGGGACGGGGCCTCGATCATCGCCCCGACGCGCAGATTGGCCGGCGCCGGGCGCCCGCGGCGCACGGCCCAGGCGACCTCCGTCTCCACCAGGGACCTGGCCGCCCGGAACTCGTCCACGCTCGCCACCAACGGGAACATCACCCGCAATTCGCGCCCGCGCGCCGCGGCGATCAGGGCCCTGAGCTGCAGGCGCAGCAGGGCCGGCCGGTCGAGGCCCATGCGGATCGCCCGCCAACCCAGCGCCGGATTGTCCTCGCGCTCGGCCTCCATGTAGGGCAGCACCTTGTCGCCGCCGAGGTCGAGGGTGCGGAAGGTCACCGGCTGACCGTCGGCCACGTCCAGCACCTGCTCGTAGAGCTTGGCCTGGGCGGTGAAGCGCGGCAGCTCCTCGGCGACCATGAACTGGAACTCGGTGCGGAACAGGCCGATGCCCTCCGCCCCGGTCTCCTTCAGGATGTCCAGGTCCACCGCCAAGCCCGCGTTCATCAGCAGGTTGATCTTGGCCCCGTCGCGGGTGAAGGCCGGGGTGTCTCGCAGGCGGGCGAACTCGGCCGCCCGCTGAGCGCGCACGGTCAGTCGCGCGTTCAGCGCGTTGACCACGTCCGGCCGGGGCCGGAGGAACGCCTCCCCGCTCTCGGCGTCGACGATCACCTTGTCGCCCTGGCTGACGTGGTCGCGCAGGCCCTCCAGGCGGCCGACGCAGGGGATTTCCAGCGCCCGGGCGACGATGCCGGCGTGGCTCGCGACCGAGCCCTCCTCCAGAAGGATGCCCTTCAGCTTGCCGCGGTCGTATTCGAGAATGTCGGCGGGGCCGAGGTTGCGGGCCACCAGGATGGCGTCCGGCGGCAGTTCGCGCGCCTGGGCCCCGTCGGCCCCGGCGGCCAGGTGGCGCAGCAGGCGGTCGTTCAGGTCCTCAAGGTCGTGCAATCTTTCGCGCAGATAAGGGTCGCGCGCCTGGCCCAGGCGGGCCCTATGCTCGGACCGCACCCGCTCCACCGCCGCCTCCGCCGTCAGGCCCGACCGCACCGCCTCCATCAGCGAGCGGTTCCAGCCCCGGTCGTGGGCGAACATGCGGTAGGTTTCCAAGACCTCGAAACTGGCGCCGGCCAGGCCGTGCGGGCTTTCCAGCAGCTTGTCGATCTGGGCCTGCAGGGCGGTGGTGGCCGTGGTCAGCCGCGCCTCCTCCGCCGCCGGGTCGTCGGACAGCAGCTGCTCGGGCGCCACCGGCGCCTCGTGCATCACTGCGGTGCCGAAGGCCAGTCCCTCGGCGAAGCGCACGCCCTTCAGCCGCTCGGGCCGGTGCGGCGCGATCTCGACGTCCTTGAAGCCGCCCTGGGTCGCCAGCTCGCCGCCGGCCACCATCTCGGCCAGCACCATGGCGATGATCTGCAGATCCTCGACCTCGTCCTCGGAATAGACCCGCTCGGTGCGGTTCTGCACCACCAGGACGCCAATGGTCCGCCCGCCACGCAAAAGCGGCACGCCGAGGAAGGCGTGATAGGGATCTTCCCCGGTTTCCGGCCGGTAGGAGAAGGCCGGGTGGCTGGGCGCGTCCGAAAGAGCCAGCGGATGGCCCAGGCGCACGATCTCGCCCACCAGGCCCTCGCCGGGCTGCAGGCGGGTGACGTGCACGGCTTCGGGGCTCAGGCCCTCGGTGGCGAACAGCTCGAAATCGCCCGTGCCGCGGCGCAGGTAAAGGGAGCAGACCTCGGCCACCATCGAGCCGGCGATGATGCGCACGGCCATGTCCAGCCGCGCCTGGATCGGCCCGCCGCCAGCCATGGCCTCGCGGATCTGCCGCAACAGGCTGCGCGGTCCTCGAATGCCCAGACCCGGCGACATCGGCTGCGCGTTTCCCCCTGGACTGACTGAACGGAAGCGACCTTCGCCCTACCTAAAGGAAGCCGGCCGCCCCCGCAATTTTATGCGCCGGTTTGATTGATCTTTTGCAAGCCCCGGCCCCGTTTCGAGTTGATTGCGGTCACACTGCGGCGACCACGCTCAGATAGCCGCAGAGGGCGCCTGTCAGCCGGGCTTCGAAGGCCGGTTCGTGGGCGTCCCCACGCGCCACGGCCTGGTCGATCAGCGCTCGCGCCAGCGCCAGCGAGTCGGCGGCGGCGACGCTCAGCGCGTCCGGCGCGAGGCCCGGCAGCCGGCGGCCGATCAGGCGCACGATCAGGGCCTGGATCTGGCTGGCGGTCCCCCGGGCGTCGGTAGGCAGGTCCAGCCCCGCTTCCATCTGGTCCAAGGCTCTCTCCAGCGCCGGGCGGCGGCATTGCCAGGCGATCGCCGCCTGCGCCAGCCGCCGGACATCCTCGCGCAGCGATCCTTCCGGCGCCGCCTCGGCCGCCTCGACGGCGGCGGCCAGATCGGCCAGCAGCGTCTCGGCCCCGCGCCGGCTGAGCTCGGCCACCAGGGCCTGCTTGCCGGGGAAATACTGGTAGAGCGACCCCACCGACACTCCCGCCCGCGCCGCCACCGCATTGGTGTTGAACCCGGCCGCCCCCGCCTCTTCCAGAACGCGAGCCGCCGCCTCGACGATGGTCTCCACCATCGCCCGCGAGCGGCCCTGAGCCGGCGTTTTTCGAGGGGTCAGGATGGCCTGGGCGGTCATGGGGAACGCGAGTCCAAATTATGCGAATATTTGCTCACATTATGCGGGAAAGTCCAGCAAGTCCAAGGCGCAAAGGAGCCCGCTATGAAACTGACCTTCTTCATGCTGCTGAACAGCCAGCCCGTCTGGCTGGCCAAGACCCGCCGCGAACGGCGCGAGTTCACCGAAGGCGTGATCGCCCCGATCCTCGCCCGCTATCCGGCCGTCTCCATGCGCTACTACGACGCCGAAGCCTTTAGCGGCCGCTGCACCGACATCGCCGTGTTCGAGACCGAGGACGCCGAGGCCTACAGCGACCTGGTCGAGGCCCTGCGCGACACGCCCTTCTTCAACGCGCCCTACTACCAGGTGGTCGACATCATCCCGGCCGTCGAGGGCGGGTATCAGAGCTACGAGGCGCGGATCGGGGGCGTTTGAGGGCGCGTCATTGGCCGGACGCGGCGGCCTCGCGCCGACTGCGCCTGGCCGGGACCAGGACCTCGACCCAGCCCTTGTCGCTCCAGCGGAACACGGCGGCGGAGATCGGCCGCTCCGCTGAGGCCACGCCGGCCTTGGCCACCTTGGCGAGGTCCTTAGGTCCACTATCTCCGCCACCCGCCAGAAGGACAAGCGTGTCTGCGGCCGGCGCGGCGACCAGCAGGTCACCGCTCGCTCTCGCCGCGAGCGGTGCGAACAGGTCGGGAAAAGCCAGTGCGCTCGAAGCATAGGCGTCGCCTGAAAGTACAGCGAAGCCGCCAACAGGCTGCCGCGTGACGCCCTCGACCTGACGGCGGACGGAATCGCGCATGTTCTTTTCACCCAGCGCGATCGCTTCGTCTGGCGAGAGCTTCAGCAGCGTGGCCATTTTGGAATTGAGCATGTCGATGGTGGTGGGTTCGTCGGCTGCGCCGACAAGCCAGAGATCGCCGACCAGGGGCGCGGCGACCAACTCGAATTTTCCGGCCATCGCCTGCCGGTAGGCCTCTACGTAGTCTGAAGGCCGCACGACCACGCGCAATTGGGACCGGCTCAGCGGCGCCGGCGGCGTGTTTTGATAGGCAGCCATCTTGGCGACGAAATCGTCGACGAGACCATCGCAGGCGCCTTGGTCCTGCTGACAAGCCTGATAGATGCGGTCGAGGTAAGCGGTCCCAGGACCAGCGGCCGCATCGACCTTCAGTGTGAGCGCCCCGGCAATCTCGACCTTGCCCCGCGGCAGCGCCGCCCGAAAC
Source organism: Phenylobacterium montanum (assembly GCF_018135625.1). NCBI lineage: Bacteria > Pseudomonadati > Pseudomonadota > Alphaproteobacteria > Caulobacterales > Caulobacteraceae > Poindextera > Poindextera montana. The sequence continues at coordinate 4,516,503 of NZ_CP073078.1, read as the reverse complement.
CGCTCTGCGAGCGCTGCGGTGAAGGCGTCCGGCGACAGCGGGACCTTCTCGGCCTGCGCCAGCGATGGCGCGAAGAGCGAGAGGAGCAGGACAGCCACGGCGGACGCTAACCGGGTGGCAATAAGCCACCTTGAGCCGAACTTGATACCGGCGCGCATCGCCCCACCCCCAAAATGTTCTATTTATGTTCTGGTCGTTCAGGACTTCTGTCAAGGTTGATTATCCCCGCCACGCCGATCAGAGGGAGAACTTGATGTAACTCGGAGGCGTGCCGTTTGTTCACTTTTTGTTCTTGATCAGCACAGGAATCTCTGGCGTACTGCGCCTCCACCCTGAATTGCAGACGGCCGACGAATCCGGCCATTGAGACGGAGACGCCGGTTGCTGGTCGAACACCTGCGCAAACAATGGCGCTCCCGCGAGGCGACCACCCCGATAGACGCAACCATGCGCTTTGCGCCCGAGGGCCTGGTCCTGGGCGCGGGGACGCTGTTGGCGGCGAACTCGCCATCGGGATCGCCAACGACGCAGATGACATGCGGCGACGCGGCGCGTTTGTCTGCTTTGATCAGCGCCGCCTACCTCAGGCCAACGCCACCGACCGCGCTGGGCCACATTCAGTGCGCTCTGCGCAGGCGGCATGCGGGCGAGGACGACATCGCCCAGCTCCATCTGGCCTTGACGGGCCTCGGGCCGCTTGCCCGACCGCGCGAAGCCGCCCGTCGATTGTTCATGGCCGACGGCCTGATCCAAGCCGGGGCCGACCCCGAAATGGTCCAGAGGCTGACCACCGAAGCGCGCGGCGACCAGGCCGTGCGGAAATTCCTAAGCACCGGCGGAGGATTCAATCCGCTGGAGCCGCGCATTCTGGCTGGCAACGGGAGACCGAGCGGAGAATGGACCCGGGTCGGCGGGGCTTTGGCGAGGCTTTCCGTCAGTGCGGTTAAGCGCCTCGCCGCCTTCGCCGCCGACTACCTGCCCTATGTTGGCCGGGTCGCGCCGCCAGTCGTCTTCTTTTCGGTCCTGCTGATTCCGACCAACAAGAGCCTGCGGGTCGAGGGGAGCGTCTTCGAGCTGAAGCGGCTGCACTATCTCTGGTACAGCGACGGCACCGCGCTGTTCCTCAGTTACGACGGCGCTGACGGCCGGCGCAAACAGCTGACAGCCCAGCTCAGTGGCGGGGGCCTGTTCCGAGACCCGGCGGGAAATGTCGTCGCCCGAAAACTCTCCGACGACACGCTGGCCGTCGATTTGCCGGCGATATCGCCGGATCTGGTTAAGAAGGATGAGCCCAACCTCTGCCCAACCCAAAAGCCGGACCGGCCGGGGGGAAAGGAAAGCGACCGCGACTTTGAAGATCGGGTCAAGGCGCTGATAAACCCGAAGCCGCCGACACCGCGTGGCTTCGGCTATTGGCTGCCCAATCCAGACAATGGTGGCCAGGTTGTGTTCGACGATTGCCAGCGCCAGACCGGAATTCTCTTTGAAATCAAAGGCCAGTACGGGAAGATCGCCGCTGCAGCGCTCAAATATGGCTTCACGCCGGACTTCGAAGATGACTGGCTGAAACAGTCTGCCAGACAGGTGGCCGCGGCGGGGCCAAGACCCGTATATTGGATATTCAAAGAACCATCAGCTGCCGAGTATGCGCAGAAGATTTTCGAGGCGAAAGACAATGGTCGGGAGAGAATTCACGTCTATGTTCTCGAAAATTGAGAAACCCACAAAGTCAATAGGGTACAACTACAATATTCTTTGCCGTTGGCAAAATCGCCCTCAGCCTCCCCGGGTAATCGGGGACACGTTTTTGCGAACGCTCGACGCGCTCGGCAAGGTGGATCCGATCCTCCGACATTGGCGCCTCGCCGACTATGAGGCCATGCGCAGCGTGCCCTTGGCGCAGGCGCGCGCCCGAATTTCCCAGTTGGTCCAGTTCGGCGTCGCGACCGACGACTTCGGTGATCCCGAACCGGAAGACGGCTATCAGGTGAACGCGACAAACACACCGCAAGAACTGGAGACCGACCATGCTGAAATGTTCGGTTTCGGTGTCAAGGCCGGCTCGCGCGGCGACAACCGAGCACAGTTCGAAGCAGGCTTCATGATGACACTGCCTAAGCCATCGATTGTGACCTTTCCAATCTACAGGGGCGCCTTGCTGGCGATGATCGCCGACTGGCCGAGCGACTGGGCCAACGCCTATGCCTTCGACATGACCTATTCCAAGACCTCCCCGGTTCCGGGCGCAGCCCCGGTTCCCTACACCATCTTCCACATGCCTTGGATGTCGTATCTGCCGGCAGCGAAGGCCGAAGGCCTTGTAGTTCCACCACCAATCACCGCCGAGAAAACGCCCGATGGCGGGCTCTTGATGATCGCTACCACAGACCGGCTGGACCCGACCAATCCCGATCATCTGGAGCGCGCGCGCGTGCTGTCGCGGATCATGGTCGACCGGACGGGCCTCGAATAGGAAGCTCCCCGCAGCGCGACGAGAATTGAGTTTACTCGGGTTCGCCCAACGCCTCCAGAGCCTGGTCCAGATCGGCGATCAGGTCCTCCGGCGCCTCAAGCCCGATGTTCAGGCGCACGATCCGGCCGGCATAGTCCAGCCCTGGCCGTTGCAGGTCGGGATAGGTCATCACCAGCGAGGTGACCCCGCCCCAGCTGTAGCCGGCCTTGAACAGTCGCAGCCGGTCGGCGAAGCGCTCCACCTGGCGCGGGGAGAAGCGCCGGTCGAATACGATCGAGAACACGCTGGCCGAGCCGGTGAAGTCCCGCCGCCAGATCTCGTGCCCCGGGCATGAGGACCGCGGGGGATGCAGCACGGTCTCGATCTCCTGGCGCCCCGCCAGCCAGCCCGCGACCGCATTGGCGCTCGCCTCCAGCCGCTCCAGCCGCACGCCCAAGGTCAGAAGGCCGCGCAGGGCCAGGGCCGCGTCGTCCGGAGAGACCGCCATGCCCAGCATCTTGGCCGCGGCGCCTACCGCCTCGTAAGTCGCCTCGTCGCGCACCGACACGCTGCCCAGGAGAAGGTCGCTGTGCCCGCCGACATATTTGGTCAGGGCCTGCACGCTGACATCGACCCCATGGGCGAAGGCGTCGAACATCACCCCGGCCGCATAGGTGTTGTCGAGGGCGACCGGGACGCCGCGGGCATGGGCTGCGGCCGCGATCGCCGGCACGTCCTGAACCTCCATGGTCACCGAGCCCGGGCTCTCGGTCCAGATCAGGGCCGTATTGGGCCGGATCAACGCGGCTATGCCAGCCCCGATCATTGGGTCGTATAATTCGACCTCGATCCCCAAACCGGACAGGAAGTCCCGGGCCATGTCCTGGTTGGGGCCATAGGCCGCCCAGGGCAGGAGGGCGTGGCCCCCCGCCTTGCAATAGGCCAGGTAGGTCAGGGCGATGGCCGCCTGACCACCAGGGACGATGAAGCTGTGCCGCGCGCCTTCCAGTTCGGCGATGCGGGCGCTGAGCTCCAGCACGGTGGGGGTCCCATAGAGACCATAGGTGTAGCCGTTGCGGTCCTGGCGCCAGTCGTCCCGCGCGTCGGCCTGGGACGCGAAGACCACGGTCGAGCCGCGCTCGATCGCCGGGGTCAGGGAGCGGAAGCCGGCCGGCGCAGCCGCCGCCGTGTGGATCAGCCGTGTCTTCCAGTGCACCTGTCGCCTCCGTCCGGCGTTCACAAGTCCGCCGGGACCGAGATAGGCGACGGGGGGCGCAAGCGAAATAGCCACGTTCTTTCGCGTTAACGGTGAATTCCGATTTACCGTGTAGGACTTTGCGCTCCAGCCCATCGGAGACGCCGATGTCCAGCCAGCCTCTCGCCTTTGCGCCCGATGAACTTGCCGCCGTCCGCGCCCGCAGCGAGCGCCGCCTGCAGGAGCGCCGGGCGGCCAATTGGTCCGGCCGGATCGCCGACGAGCAGCGCGCGGTCAGCTACGACTGCGAGGTGACCAACATTTCCGAGACCGGGGCTCGCATATCCATCAGCGGCGCCGGCGAACTACCGAACCGGATGGTGCTGGAGGTGGCCCAGCTGGGCCCCAGCCGCCCTGCGCGGCTGGTCTGGCAATTCGGCCGCGACGCGGGCCTCACCTTCGAGAACTGACGCCGCGCCGATGCCAAGCGCCGACCCTGGCCGCGCGGAACGCAGCCAGGGCGACGATACGGCTTACTGGCAGATGGTCGGCTGGCCGCCGCCGGCGAAATTGCCCATGAACGAGCCCTTGCCGCCCGCGCTGGTCGAGGCGGTGCGGTAGAACCAGTCATGGAAGGCCAGGTCCTGGAAGTGGTAGACGAAGCCGCCCACGCCCACGACCGGGTAGTTGTGGAAATTGCCCATCTGGTCGGGGGTCAGCGGATCGCCGTCCTCGAGGTTCGCGGGATATTGTGAATCCCCCTGGCAGCCGAAGTCCTGCCCCGTATAACCCCAGTTCGGCGTCACGCCATTATTGTAGCCGCCCGGCGCGCCGGCGATCGACTGCACGAACGGATCGTCGATCAGTTCGCCCAACTCATGCGACCAGATGGTGATGTCGGCGAAATCCGGCCCGAACACGTTGTTGGTGTCGTAATAGGCGCCGACGGCATAGGTCTGGGTGCCGTGGATGGTCGAAATGGCGTTGTGATAGCCGAGCACGCAGCACTGGTCGGTGGTGCCGATATAGACCGCAGCGTCCTCGACCAGGGTCACCGGGATCTGCGCCGGCTGGGCGTAGGCGGCGGCGATCGCCTGAAGCTCGGCGTCAAGCTCGTTGATCTCCACCAGGGCGATCGGGACCGTTCCGCCGCAGTTGTCGGAGACCCCGAGAACCGTGTCGCTGGGGTTGGTCGGGGTCCAGTCGACGACGATCGGCTTGGTCAGGGCCGAGACCAGGGTCACGCCATAGTGGCTTCCCTTGACCGCGTTCCAATAGTTGGCCCGCTGGAACGCCGAGATCAGCTGGGTCCCGCCGGGCACGGCGCTGACATTGACCCCGTTGGAGGTGAAGCTGTTGGCCACGAACAGGGGCGAATTGAAGAACCGCGTCGCCGGGGACTGCGTGTCGCAATGCGAGACCTGGGTCGGATCCAGGACGAAGCCGCCGACGTGGATGCGGAGCACCACCGGAACGTAGCTGACGTTAGTGTTGTGTGGGTTGCTGTACGGGTTACTGCCCACCATCGAGTAGGTGTAGGTGTTCCCGTCCAGCGGCGAGGTGATCTGGGAGGTCCAGAAGGGAATGGTCAGCCCCGTCCCCGGCTGCGCCCCGTTCGCCATCCGTCGCAGGGCGCCATTCACGTGGGGTGGCTTGCTCAAGTAGTGGGGATGCAGCGCCCGTACATTGAGCCGATGCTGCTGCAGATAGGCGGCCTTGGCCGCCTCGCTGCTGAACGCCGGCGCCGCGATGCTCGCGGTGGCGACGGCGGCGCAAACCAGGCCCGCGCAGGCGGCCGCCAGGCCTTGCACACGCGTCTTGTTCGCGGCGCCTGAGCGCACGCCGTCCCTTGTGGCTTCTGTCACGTCGAATCTCCCTCCAGCCTCTAGTCGAAATTGGCCGCTGTTGACGCGAGACGCAGCACCCCGGCCCCGGCGCGCCAAGCGGCGTCCGGTCAAGTCAGGAGTTTATAACAATTTGTAACACCGAACACTGAATAGGCGACTATGTCGTCTTTATGATTGCGCTCGCAGCCAGCAGTTCAGCCGAGCTGGCGAGATCATGACCAGCGCGCTTACTTTGTCAATTCGGGACACGCAGCCGGGGATGCTTTTCGCAGGTCGAGCCGAACCGTTCCAAGCGGGACAAGAAGGCCCGCCGCCGCCGCCGGAGCGGGCGCCAAGAAGCCGCGTTGATTGCAGAGGAGCTTGAAGCTGCGCCCCCACAGGTGGCCGCCGCGTCAAGCCTTGGTGGCGGAGCCTATGGCTCTACAGCTGATCCAGCCCGTAAGCGGCGTGCAACGCGCGCACCGCCAGTTCGGTGTAGGCCGCGTCGATCAGCACGCTGATCTTGATTTCCGAGGTCGAGATCACCTGGATGTTGACGCCCTTATCGGCCAGAGCGCCGAACATGGTCTTGGCCACGCCGGCATGGCTGCGCATGCCGACCCCGATCACCGAGACCTTGGCCACGTCCTCGTTACACTGCACGTCTTCGAAGCCGATGGCGTCCTTGGCGCTCTGGACGATCTCGAGCGCACGGGCCGCGTCGCGCTTGCCGACCGTGAACTCCATGTTGGCCGAGTCCGAGGCGCGGGCGCGGGACTGGACGATCATGTCCACGTTCACATTGGCGTCGGCGAGGCGGCTGAAGATCTCGGACGACACCCCCGGATGGTCGGGCAGGCCGAACAGGGTGATCTTGGCCTCGTCGCGGCTATAGGCCACGCCGCTGACGATCCGCTTTTCCATGATCTCCTCCTCGTCGCAGACGACGGTCCCCTGCCCTGGGGCTTCCCCCGGCTCCACGAAACTTGAAAGCACCCGAACCGGCACGCGCTGGGCCATGGCCAGCTCGACCGAACGGGTCTGCAGCACCTTGGCCCCCAGCGAGGCCATCTCCAGCATCTCCTCGTAGGAGATTTTGCCGAGCTTTTTGGCCTTAGCCTCGATCCGCGGGTCGGTGGTGTAGACCCCATCGACGTCGGTATAGATGTCGCAGCAGGAGGCCCCGACCGCCGCGGCGATCGCCACCGCGCTGGTGTCCGAGCCGCCGCGGCCCAGGGTGGCGATGCGTCCCTCGCGGGTCACGCCCTGGAAGCCGGCGATCACCGCCACTTCGCCGGCGTCCATCGCCGCCACCAGCTTTTCCGGCGGGATCTCGTCGATGCGGGCGCGGCCGTGGGCGTCGTCGGTGATGATCGGCACCTGCCAGCCCAGCCAGGACTTGGCGTTCAGGCCCATGTTGCGCAGGGTCATGGCCAGCAGGCCGGCGGTGACCTGCTCGCCCGAGGCGACCACGGTGTCGTATTCGTCGTCGGACTCCGGCAGCCCTTGAGCCGCGCGGCCCGAGCCGTCGGTCCAGGCCACCAGCTCGTTGGTCTTGCCGGCCATGGCCGAGACCACCACCGCCACCCTGTGCCCGGCCTCGACCTCGGCCGCCACCAGGCGCCCGACGCGGCGGATGCGCTCCAGGTCGGCCACCGAAGTGCCGCCGAACTTCATCACCAGCCGAGACACACCAACCTCGCTTTGATTGGAAGAAATTGCCGCAAGGCGGGCCTTCTAGCGACGCCGCACGCAACGCACAACCCTTCGCGTCGTCGCATTGACAGGGCGGCGCGACGTAATACATAACTACCTACTAACAACCTATCAAAGACGGAGGTTGATATGGATCCCGCCAGGATGGCCGAGATCGCCGCCGCCCACACCACGGTGTCGGACAAGATCCGCGCCTTGAACGCCGAGGGCGTGCCACGCGCGGAGATCGCGAGGTTCCTGGGCAAGCGCTACCAGCATGTGCGCAACGTGCTGGTGGCTGACGCCGAGCAGGGACCGACCTATGTCGTGGGGCGCGCAGAGCTGGCGCCGGTCGCTGAGGCTGCTCAGCCGTTTGTGCATGAACCGGTGTTTGAACAACGCTCGGGCGGCATCTACCGCCTAGTCGTGCGTGATGACGGTGTGCTGGTGCTTCCACCCGCGGTCCGCGAAGCCCTCGGCGTTCCCGCGGGCGGCGTTGTGATGGCCAACCTCAGCGACGAAGAGTTCTCCGTGATCAGCAGCGCCAAGGCGGGCCGACGAGCGCAGGAGATGGTGCGAGCGACGATTGGGACCGGCGGCCCTAGCCTTGTCGATGAACTGATCGCCGACCGCCGGCGTGAGGCGGCGCGAGAGGAAGCAGATGACTGAGGCGGTGCTGGACACGTCGGCCGTCCTTGCTTTTCTCAGAGGCGAATCCGGCGGCGAATTAGTCGGACCTATACTTGGTGATTGTGCGATCTCCAGCGTCAACCTAGCGGAAGTCATAACAAAGCTGATCGATCGCGGCTCGACCGCTGAGCAAGCGCGCCAGACCACCGAAACCCTGTCTATGAACGTCGTTGCAGCTACGTTGGAGACTGCAGCCTTGGCAGGCATGCTGCACGCGCGCACGCGCGGCCGGGGCGTCTCGCTCGGCGACCGGTTCTGTCTGGCCTTGGCGATGGAGACCGGCCTACCGGTCTACACCGCAGACCGCGCCTGGGCCGAACTCGGCCTGGACCTCGACATCCGCCTTATCCGTTGACGCGTATAGCTGGGTGAGCGAGCAAGACCGCATGACCCAGGCCAGCCCCTCCAGCATCGATCCCGCCGACGTCGCGCGCTTCTCGCGCATCGCGGCGGAGTGGTGGGACCCGAACGGCAAGTTCGCGCCGCTGCACGTGTTCAATCCTGTGCGCCTGGCCTTCATCCGCGAGCAGGCCCTGGCCCGGTTCGGGCGCGATCCCCGCGCGCGAGCGCCGTTCGAGGGCCTGCGCCTGCTGGATATCGGCTGTGGCGGCGGTCTCCTGTCCGAGCCGATGGCCCGGATGGGGTTTGCGGTGACCGGCGTCGACGCCTCCGAGCGCAATATCGGCACGGCGAGCACGCACGCGGCCGAGGGCGGGCTCGAGATCGACTACCGCTGCTCCACCGCCGAGGCCCTGGTCGAGGCGGGCGAGGCGCCATTCGACGTGGTGCTGAACATGGAGGTGATCGAGCACGTGGCCGATCCGGGCGCCTACCTGCGCGACTGCGCGCGCCTCCTGGCGCCCGGCGGGCTGATGATCGTCGCCACCCTCAACCGCACCCTGAAGTCCCTGGCCCTGGCCAAGATCGGGGCGGAATATGTCCTGCGCTGGGTCCCCGCCGGCACCCACGACTGGAAGAAATTCCTGCATCCCGAGGAGATCGAGGTGTTCCTGCAGGACGAGCCGGTCGAGGTGCAGGGCCCGTTCGGCGTCACCTACAACCCGATCACCGGCCGCTGGGCCCGCTCGGCCGACGCCGACGTCAACTACATGATGACCGTGACGCGCCCCGCCGCCTGAGGCGGCTGCACAGGTTCTGCATCCGAGCCGTTCGGCGTCTGCACGCCTCGCCCATCCCCGTTCGATCCAGGCCCCGCATGACGGGGCCGACGACGATGCGGCTGGGGAGAGCGGCGTGGGAAGATCGGACGCAAGAGCGCCCAGGCTCTGGGCCAAGGCCGCCTGGGCGGCAGGACTGACCCTGGCGGCGGACCAGCTGTTCTATGGCCATCCCGGCGGGTCCGTAGCTGCCGGCTTCACCCTGGCCCTGGCGGTGGCGCTGCTCTCCACCCACCCGGAGATCGGCCGGGACCGACGCGCCAAAGCGGCTTTCGTCGTCGCCATCCTGGCCGCCCTGTCCCTGGCCGACCGCCCGACCTTCGTCGCCGAGGCCTTTCTCGCCGCGGGCCTTTCGGTCGCCGTCCTGGCCGGGCGCTCCGCGCCGGAGGCCGGGCTGGGACGCTGGGCGGCGCGCATGGCATTTCAGGGCGTCGCCGCCCTGGCAGGCCCGGCGCTGGACCTGGCGGGCCTGCGCCGCATCCTGCGCAAGCGCCCGCTGCTGCGCCCGCCCCTGCTGCCGATCCTGGCCCTGCCGGTCACCGGCGCGGCGGTGTTCCTGACCCTGTTTGCGGTGGCGAACCCGGTGATCGGCCAGGTGTTGACCGAGATCGCCCCGCCTGAGCCGGACATCTGGCGTATCGGCTACGCCCTGATGGTGCTGACCGGGGTCTGGGCCCTGCTGCGGCCAAGGCTCCTGCCGCCGGCCAAAGGAGTCCGGACGGCGCCGATCCGCCCCTCCGCCGGCGTCGCCCCCGCCTCGATCGCCCTATCGCTCGGCCTGTTCAACGCCCTGTTCGCCATCGAAAACGGCCTAGACATCGCCTTCCTCTGGAGCGGCGCGCCCCTGCCGCACGGCGTCACCCTGGCCGGTTACGCCCATCGCGGCGCCTATACCCTGATCGCCACGGCCCTGCTGGCCGGCCTGTTCGTGCTCGTCTTCCTTCGGCCCGGCTCGGACTCCAGCCGGCGGCCCTGGATCCGCCGGCTGGTGGTCTTGTGGGTGGCGCAGAACCTGGTGCTGGTGGCCTCCAGCGCCCTCAGGACCGCGGACTATATCGAGACCTATTCCCTGACCCGCCTGCGCATCGCCGCCCTGGTCTGGATGGTTCTGGTCGCGCTCGGCCTAGTGCTGATCTGCTGGCGACTGCTCAGGACCAAGAGCGCCGGCTGGCTGATCGGCGTCAACGCGACGGCTGCGGCCCTGGCCCTCGCCGGCTGCGCCGCCGTGGACCTGGGCGCCGTGGCGGCCTCTTGGAACGTGACCCATGCGCGGGAGTTCGGCGGGACCGGCGCCGCGCTGGATGTCTGCTACTTGGCCCAGCTCGGGGATTCCGCCCTCGTCCCGCTCAGCGCCCTGGCGGCCAGCAGACTGCCCCCGGATCTGCAGGGCCGGGTCGCTACGGTCCGCGCCAACATTCTCGACGATCTTGCCGCGCGGCAAGGCGAGTGGCGCAGCTGGACCTGGCGCGGGCAGGTCCGCCTTGACCGCGCGCTGGCCCTGGCTCCTGCCAGCCATCCCCCCATCAAAGCCTGTGATAGTTGACGCCGGAGCCGGGCCGCTGAACATGACCCTCATGACCCAGACCGTCCTGGTCGTCGACGACGATCCCCATATCCGCCAGCTCTTGGTGTTCGCCCTCGGCAAGGGCGGGTTCGAGACCCGCGAGGCCGAGGACGGCGAGGCGGCCCTCAGCCTGATCGCCCAGGCGCGGCCGGACCTGGTGGTGCTCGACATCAACCTGCCGCGCATGACTGGGCTCGAGGTCTGCCGCCGGGTCCGGGCCGAAAGCGAGCTGCCGATCCTGTTCCTGTCCTCGCGCGACGACGAGATCGACCGGGTGCTGGGCATCGAGCTGGGCGCCGACGACTATGTGGTCAAGCCGTTCAGCCCGCGCGAGGTGACCGCCCGGGTCGCCGCCATCCTGCGCCGCGCCACAAGCCGCCCGACGGCGCCCGCGGCCGAACCCGGCGCCCTGATCACCCAGGGCCGCCTGACCCTGGACCTGGAGGCCTGGAGCGCCCGCTGGGCCGGCGAAGAAGCGGCTTTGACCGTCACCGAGTTCAGCCTCCTGCGCGCCCTGGCCGCCGCCCCGACCAAGGTCTTCACCCGCGACGCCATCATCGACCGCCTGCACGGCCCGGGCTTCGCCGTCACCGACCGCACCATCGACAGCCATATCCGCAACCTGCGCGCCAAGTTCGCCCGGATGGGCGGGCACGACGTGGTCGAGACCCGGCCGGGCATCGGCTATCGCCTGGGTCCCTGCCAAGGCGCGGCGCCAGGCGGCGCGGTTTGATCACCGCGGCCAAGGATTTCCTCAAGCGCCACTGGCCGGCGCTGCGGCTGCGCACCATCCTTCTGGCCGTGCTGTTGTTCGCCGCCACCATGCCGGCGGTCGAGGCGGTCTGGCTGCGCGGCTACGAGAACGCCCTGGTGCGCCAGACCGAGGCCGAGCTGGCAGCCCAGGCCGTCGCCCTCTCCGCCACCGCCGCCGCCCTCTGGCCCGGCGCCGCGCCAGCAACCGGGCCCGGCCAGGCGCCCGAACCTGAAGCCGCGCCGATCGACCTCAACAGCGCCGCGGTGCTGGCCGACCGGCCGCCGCCTGCGCCCGCCAAGGCGCAGGCCGACCCGGCCGCAGTCGCGGCCGCGGCGCGCCTGGCGCCCATTTTCACCGAGACCAGCCGGGGCGCCCTGGCCTCGATCGTCATGCTGGACCGGCATGGCCTGGTGGTGCGGGGCCTGGGCCTCGGTGGCGACCTCTCCGCCCTGCCCGAGGTGCGCCAGGCCCTGGCGGGTCACAGCGAGACGGTGCTGCGCCGCAACGCCGCCTACCACCCCCGCTATGCGATGGAATGGCTGAGCCGCGCCTCGGACATCCGCCTGCACTATGCCCGCCCCATCGTGGTCGATGGACAGGTGGTGGGCGCCCTCCTCCTGTCGCGCTCGCCCCGCGCCCTGTTCCGCGGGGTCTATGAGGAGCGCGGCAAGATGCTGCTGGGCGCCGGGGTGATCATCGTGCTCCTGATCGGCCTTTCGGGCCTGGCCTCGCGCGGGGTGACGCGGCCGGTCGAGGCGCTGAGCGCCGCCACCCGCGCCGTGGCCGCAGGCCATGGGACCGTCCCCGAGACCCCGCCCACCGCCGCCATCGAGATCCGCGACCTCTATGAGGACTTCCGCAGCATGGCAGCGGCGATCCAGCGTCGCTCGCGTTACCTGCGCGACTTCGCCGCCGCGGTCAGCCATGAGTTCAAGACCCCCCTGGCCAGCATCGGCGGGGCGGTGGAGCTGTTGCAGGACCACTACCAGACCATGGAGGCGGCCGACCGCGAGCGCTTCCTGGCCAATATCGCCGCCGACAACGACCGGCTGTCGCATCTGGTCGGCCGGCTCTTGGACCTCGCCCGCGCCGACATGGCCCAGCCGGAGGCCGATGCGGCCAGCGACGCCAGCACCGCCGCCCGCCGCATCGCCGACGCCCGCTCGCACCCGGGCTTCGCCGTCACGGTCGACGCGCCGCCCGATCTGCCGCTGGCCGCGGCGCCCGAGGCGGTATTGGAGTCCATGCTGTCCACCCTGGTCGACAACAGCCGCCAGGCCCGCGCCAGCCAGGTGACCATCGCCGCGCGTCAAGTGGACAGCTGCATCGTCCTGACCGTCGCCGACGACGGCCCGGGCGTGCCGGCCGCGGATCAGACGCGCCTGTTCGAGCCCTTCTTCACCACCCGCCGGGCCGAGGGCGGCACGGGGCTCGGCCTGCCCATCGCCCGCTCCCTGGCGGAGGCCCACGGCGGCCACATCCGTCTGGGCGCCGCGGCGGCCGGCGCGGTGTTCGAGCTGAGCTTGCCAGTTCTCGCACGGTAGAGCTTCTGCACGGAATCTCCACACGGCGGCCATCGCCGCTGGTCGCCCCGCCGCTACGCCTGTTCGCCAGAATACAAGGGAGGCGACCTTGGCCCGGGAAGCGTTGGCGACGGCGGACTATGTGGTGGTGATCCGAAGCGAGCCGCAGGGCTGCGTCTGGATCGTCGAACAGGGCGCGCGCCGCGCCCTCAGCGGCTCGGCGCCGGACGCAGAGACGGCGAAGCGCCGCGGGGCCTTCGCCGCCGCGACGCTGAGCAGTCTGGAAAAGATCCGGCGGCGCCGATTCTGACGCCGCCGAGCCTTCCGTCCTATCGTCCACCCGGCCCGCGGCGTTGTTCGCCGCGGGGCGCTTCCCGGGGCGCAGCGTGCGGCGCTTCCCGCGGCGGGGCGCGATACTGCGCCATGGCCGGCGGTCTCGGCGCAGCGCGCATCATCGGCTCCGGCCGCGGCGGCGCATGGTACTGCGCCATGCTGTGATAGCCGCCCGCCGGCTCGTGATAGGCCCGCGTCATGGCCGGCGGGTGATAGGCCCTGGCCTCTTGGGTCGGGGCGCGGTGTTCCGCCGGTGTGCGGGCGCGGGGCTCGGCGCGGGCGGTCCTGGTCTCGGCGGCGGCGGGCGCATGGGCGGTCCGAGCCATGCGGCTCTCAGTCGGCGAGGCGACAGCACGCGCCGTCCTGGACTCCGCAGGCGTCAGCGCATGAGCCGTCCGGCCCTCGGCGTTTCGAGCGCCGCCCGCATGCGGCTCCGCCCGGGCCATGGCGGCCGAATGCTGCGGCGCTGCTGCGCTCGGATGGCCCGCGGCCCTGGCCATGGCCTCGGCGTGCGGATGCCAGGCGCCGCCGGCGCGGGTGGCGGCCACGACGCCCGCGCCCTTCAACACCGAAGCCCGTTGAGTGGCGGCGATCGGCGGCGCGCCGTGATTGGCGGCGGCCCTCAGGACCGGCTCGCGCGAGGCCATCTGCTGGTGGCTGCGCTGGGCCTGGGTCGCCGGGGTATGCGGCGCCCGCATGAACGCCGCCTGCTGCGCCGTGGGCCGGGCCCGGACCCCGCCGGGGCCGTTGAAGCTGGCGTGGCTGAAGCCGGCCCCGCTGACGGGCCGGTTGTAGATGTTGGTGATGTTGACGTTGGTGATGTTGTTGACGGTGCGGTTGTAGAAGAAGTGACCGCGGTTCCAGTAGCCGCCCTCGTATCCGGAGCCGGTATAGCCGAAGCCATAGGCGATGCCGCCGTAGAAGCCGACGCTAGGCCCCCAATAGCCGGCGTGGAACAGGTAGACGCCGTCGTCCCAGCCCCACCAGGCTGGGGTCCAGAGCAGGCCCGGATCGGGCGCCAGGACCCAGGCGCCCGGCACCCAGTAATAGTCGTCGTCGCCCCAGGCCCAGTAGCCGGGGGTCCAGATATAGTCGGGGCCGGGGATCGGCGGCTGGGCGTAGACCGGAAGCGGCGGCGGGGCGAAGCCGACGCTGACGCCAATGGCGACCTCCGCCTGAGCGGGAGCCGGGCTCAGGCTGGCCGCCGCGCCCCCGAGGGCGAGAATGGCGGCGATTGCAGTGCTGCAAAGCCTGCGCATGGGGGAATCCTCCTGATAACCCCCCACGCGGAATCAACCGTCAGCGTCGCAATTGGTTGCAAGTCGGGCGGGCGACGCCGGCCGCGTCTTTCTCAGTTCACCTCGGTCTTTTTCGGCGGCGCGGGCGGCATGGGCGCGACATTGATGCCGTCCTCGACCAGGCCCTTGATCTCCTTGGGGCTGGCCTCGCCATAGATGCCGCGATCCTCGGACTTGCCCTCGTGGATGTCCCGCGCCTCGCGGGCGAAGCGGTCGCCGACATAGTCGAAGTTTTCTTCGACATGGGCGCGCACCCGGTTCATCGCGTCCATCATCATCGCCCGCGTCGGCGCCGAGGCTTCGCCGGTGACGGCCGCCTGCTTCTTGGTCCCGGCCACGGCCGGGGCCATGATCTGCTTGCGCACGGCGTGCGAGCCACAGACCGGGCAATCCAGAAGCCCGCGCCCCTGCTGGTCGTCGAAATCGCCGGACGAGCCGAACCAGCCTTCGAAGGCGTGGTCGTGTTCGCAGGCGAGGGCGTACTTGATCATGGGCGTTCAGAGACCGGGGCCGATGAAGTCGCGCTCGTTCTTCAGCGCCGGGATCGCCTGCCGCGCCTTTTGCGCCGCGTCAAGATCGAGCGTGGCCATGACCACCCCCGGCTCGTCGCCCTCGGCCATGGCCAGGACCTCGCCCCAGGGGCCGACGGCGATGGAGCGGCCCCAGGTGCCGCGGCCGTCCTCGTGCCGTCCGCCCTGGGCCGGGGCCAGGATGAAGGAGCCGGTCTCGATGGCCCGGGCGCGCAGCAGGATCTCCCAGTGCGCCTCGCCTGTCGGCCGGGTGAAGGCCGAGGGCACGGCGATGATGTCCGCCCCCGCCTTGGCCAGGGCGCGATAGAGATAGGGAAAGCGCATGTCGTAGCAGATGGTCAGGCCCAGCCGCGCCATCGGCAGGTCATAGGCCACCGCCTTGTCGCCGGCCCGATAGCTGGCCGACTCGCGGATGCTGTCGCCGGTCGGCAGGTCGACGTCGAACATGTGCATCTTGTCGTAGGTCGCAGCGATCCGGCCCTCGGGGCTCACCAGCAGGGCGCGGTTGACCGCCTGGCCGTCCTCGGCCGCCACCAGGGCCGAGCCGATCAGCAGCCACACGCCGAGCTCGTCCGCCAGCCGGCGCAGGCCCGCAACGCAGGCGTCCTCCTCGGCGGTCCGCAGGCGCGGCAGAAGTTGCGCGCGGTCGCGCTGCAGGATGTTGGTCCCCTCGGGGGTTACGATCAGCGCCGCGCCCTTGGCCGCCGCCTCGCGGATCAACGGCTCGGCCTGGGCCAGGGCCGCCTCCTGCGAGGCCGGCGTGCGCAGCTGGATCAGGGCGGCGCTGAGGCTGGTCATGCGGCCAGCAGGGGATCGAGTTCGCCGGCCCGGTCCAGGGCCAGCATCTCGTCGCAGCCGCCGATATGCTGCTCGCCGATAAATATCTGCGGGAAGGTCGCCCGGCCGTTCGCCCTGGCGATCATCTCCTGCCGCTTGGCGGGATCGAAGCCGGCCTCGATCTCGGTCACGTCGGCGCCCTTGTCCGCCAGGACGCTCAGCGCCCGGGCGCAAAAGCCGCAGAAGGGTCGGGTATAGATCGTGACGCGCGCCATCGGGTCCTCAAGCAGTTGAAACCCTTCATATAGGCTAGAGTTCACGCTCCTGCACGCGCGCGACTGTCGCAAGGGCGACCTGGGCCGCGCCCGCCTGCAAAAGCGCCTTGGCGCAGGCCTCGGCCGTCGCGCCGGTGGTCAGGACGTCGTCGATCAAGAGTATCCTGCGCCCGGCGACCTGGCCGCGCCGGCGCTTGGGGACTTCAAAGGCGCCGGCGACGTTGCGGCGGCGCCCGCCGGCGCCTTTGCCGCCCTGGCTGTCGGTGGCGCGGCGGCGCACCAGGGCGTCGGGCAGATAGGCCAGGCCCTCGCGGCGGGCCAGGGGCCGGGCGATCTCGGCCGCCTGGTTGTAGCGGCGGCGGATCAGGCGCAGGGGATGCAGCGGCACGGGCACCACCGCATCGGCCTCGGCGATCAGCTCCGCCGCCGCCCGCCCGACCCAGGCGGTGAGCAGCGGCGCCAAATCCAGCCGGTCGGCGTGCTTGAACTGCAGGATCAGGTCGCGCGAGGCGTCGTCATAGATCACCGCCGACCGCGCCCGGGCGAAGGCGCGGGGCTTGGCCAGGCAGGCGGCGCAGCGCTCGGCGACGGCGTATTCGAACGGGGTGCCGCAGCCGTCGCAGACCGGCTCGGCGATGAAGCGCAGCTTGGACCAGGCCTCGGCGGAGAGGCCATGGCTCAGCGGCCGCGCCCCGCCGTCCAGGGCCTGGGGCGGATAGACTAGGTCCAGGGCCTGGCGAGCGACGACGCGCAGGCGCAGGGCCAGGCCGCTCGGCGCCGCTTTCCTTGAGCGGCGATCATCGCCATGTTGCAGCGCCATGAACGCCCCGCCCCGCCTGTTCGACCGTCCCCTGCACCGCCGCCGCCTGGACCGCGCCGCGGCCGGCTTTGGGGCCGCGGGGTTCCTGAAGGCGCGGGCCGCCCAGGACGCAGTGGAGCGGCTGGAGGCGATCATGCGGGAGTTTCCCGTCGCGGTCGACCTCGGCGCGCGGGACGGCGCCTTCGCCGCCGCCCTCGCCGCCAGCGACGCCCGCCCGCGCGTGCCGTTCCTGATCGAGACCGACCTCTCCGCCGCCATGCTGGCCGGCCGGCCGGGGCCGCGGGTGCAGGTGGACGAGGAGGCCCTGCCGTTCGCCGACGAGAGCCTGGACCTGGTGGTCTCGACCCTGGCCCTGCACTGGGTCAACGACCTGCCGGGCGCCCTGATCCAGATCCGCCGGGCGCTCAGGCCCGACGGCCTGTTCCTGGGGGCCATGCTGGGCGGCGCGACTCTGACCGAGCTGCGCCAGGTGCTCACCGAGGCCGAGGCCGAGATCACCGGCGGCGCGGGCCTGCGCGTCTCCCCCTTCGCCGACACCTTCGACGCCGCGGGGCTCCTGCAGCGGGCGGGTTTCGCCCTGCCCGTCGCCGACATCGACCGGGTGCGGGTGCGCTACAGCCACCCCCTGAAGCTGATCGCCGACGTGCGGGCCATGGGCGAGGCCAACGCCCTGACCGACCGCGCCCGCCGGCCCCTGTCGCGCGCCGTGCTGGCCAGGGCCTGCGAACTCTACGCCGCCCGCTTCGCCGAGCCGGACGGGCGGGTGGTCGCCACCTTCGACATCATCACCCTGACCGGCTGGGCCCCGCACCCCGACCAGCAGAAGCCGCTGCGCCCGGGCTCGGCCAAGATGCGCCTGGCGGATGCCCTGGGGACGGTGGAGCAGCCGGCGGGGGATCGGGCGGGGTGATCATCGTACAGTCGGCCTGGGAATATAGGGCGACCGCCTCAATGTTAGTGTTCAATCCGTGTCTGTTACGAGGAGGACGGTAGCGATGCCATTCCTCGCGTCGAACCAAAAAAAGGATACGTCCCAAGCTATGCCCTTGAACCAAAGGGACCACGCCTCATAGCTCAAGTATGAGCAGATATCCGAATATCGGTCTTGGAACGCGGCTTGGGCAAAATCACTCGCGAGGCGGAGCACTTCCCCATCGCGCCCCTTGTACGAACTATATGCTCCTCCAAGCGAGATTGTGTCCGCCAAGCGGCCCATAGAGGCGAAGTTCGCCTCCATCTTAAAGCCGAGCGTTCCTTCAGTTCCCGCTGTTGGCGTACCGACGCCAGAAAGTCCTTCGGCCACAGCAGGATGCCGAAAAAAGCGAGCGAAGAAACGCGTCTCTTCAAGTCGATTTCGGGAAACAAACCACCGCCAACTTGGAGGGCTTTCTATAGAGAAGCGCCCAACAACCGCTCCGCCGTTGACGTGGGTCTCTCTCAAGGCGCCAGTTATGGAACTCAGTCGGGAATCGGCTGATCCAAGATCGGTGATCACAATCTTCGACCAGTCCGCGTTAAGCGTGGCTTGTGTGGGCCTTTCTTGCTGCCAATCAATATCGAGGTAGTCCATCCTCTTTCCCTCTTCAGACGGTGGCCCGCTCAGACCACTCCGACCCTGGTCGGTCGCAAGAGCAGAAGAGGAAAGACCGGAAAGCGCTCCTGAAATCCCGGAGACAACCCACCTTCTATTGAAATGCCGCGACACGCTTCCCCCGATAGCCACGGGAGAGCAGTGCACCACGAGCGAACTGAGGTCAATTTGCCCGCCCTCAAACAGGCCGATCCCCCACGATGGTCACCCGCTCCATCCGCCGCACCGCCGGGAAATAGTCTGACGCCGCATAGTGCTGGCTGGCGCGGTTGTCCCAGAAGGCGATGGAGTTCGGCTCCCAGCGGAAGCGGCATTGATATTCCGGGATCGCCGCCTGGGCGTAGAGGTGGCGCAGCAATTCGTCCGAGCGGTCCTGGTCCAGGCCGACGATGCTGAGGGTGAAGGCGGCGTTGACATAGAGCGCCTTCCTGCCCGTCTCGGGATGGGTGCGCACCACCGGGTGCTCGGGCCGGGGATAGGCCTTATCGAAAGCCTCGATTTCGGCCTCGCTCGCGCCTTTCTTGCGCAGGCCCCGGCGGAAGTGGGTGAAGTCGTGCACCGCTGTGCGGCCGTCGATCTCGGCCTTGATCTCGTCGCTCAGGCCCTCATAGGCGGCGTACATGTCGGCGAACAGGGTGTCGCCGCCCACCGGCGGGACCTCCACCGCCCGCAGCACCGAGCCCAGGGACGGCTCCAGCCGCCAGGTGACGTCGCTGTGCCAGGTGTTCTCGCGCCCGCGGCTCTTGTCGTCGTGGGTGATGGCCAGGACCTCGGGATAGCCCGGCTTGTGCGGCGCGAAGGGGTGCGCCTCCAGCTCGCCGAAGGCGCGGGCGAAGGCCAGGTGCTGCTCGGTGGTGATGTCCTGGTCTCGGAAGAAGATCACCTTCCAGTCCAGCAGGGCTTGGCGCAGCGCCGCCTGGGTCTGGGCGTCCAGCGGCCGGGCGAGGTCGACGCCATGCACCTCGGCGCCAATGGTCGGGGTCAGCGGGGCGAGTTCCAGGCCGAGGACGTTCAGCTGGCGGGTTAGCTGGTTCATGGGGGATCTCCCTGGCGCATGTTCAAATCAGTCCGAACTGCAACAAACCCCGCTCATCCCGGCGAATGCCGGGACCCAGATCGTATGGCGAAGTCAGCGGATACTACGCTCCCATGACAAAACCCAAAGGTCGGAACTCTATGATCTGGGTCCCGGCATTCGCCGGGATGAGCGGAATTTCAAATCTGGCTGACCCCGCCCTTGACGATAGGTCCGTCAGGCCGGCCCGGCGATGTAGCCGGCGCGGGGGAAGTGGACGTGGACCAAGCCCACGGCCGGGTCCTCGCGCGCGATCACCACCCGCTCAGGGTTCGCGGCGACGAGGCGGCCCAGCACCCGGTCGCGGCCATAGTCGTCGGCCATGACGAAGGCCGCTGCGCCGGGGGAAAGACCCAGGGGATCGGCGGGATCGTGCGTGTCGGTCCCACGCGGCTCGGCGGTGCGGGCGATTTCCAGCGCCGCCGTGGAATCGAGCTCGCTGGGCGCGCCGTGGCCGATCTCGGCCACCCGCCGCTTCCAGGCCTGGACGGCGTCCAGACCCTGCAGCAGCTCGGCGGCGATCTGCGGCGCGTTCCGCTCCAGGAACCAGATGTTCATGTAGGCCGCCGCGTCGGCCAGGCCCGGCCGTTCGCCCGCCAGCCAGGCGCCGTCCGCCGCGAGCTGCTGATTCAGCCAGGCCGCCTGGGCCCGCCATTGCTGCTTCATCGGCCCGACCGCCGCGCGCATGGCGTTCGGATCGAACGGCCGGCCGGAGAGCTGCTCGCGGTCCTTGGCGAAGGCCGGGTCGATCTCGCCCTTCAGGCTGCCGAAGATGATCGGCACCGTGGCCATGAAGAACGGCCGGTCGGCCCACAGGTTGACCGCCCAATCGAGGCCGCCGACCAGCCGCGGCTCCGGGGTCATCCGCTCGACCTCGGCCAGGATCACCTGGGTGTCGCAGAAGACGTCGGCGCCGGCCTGCGCCACGGGCGTGCGCCTGTAGCCGCCGGTCAGGGGCATGAGGTCGGGCTTGGGCATGATGTTGGGGATTTTCACCGACCGCCAGGCCGCGCTTTTCATGCCCAGCGCGACTCTGATCTTCTCGGAGAAGGGCGAGGTGTCGTAGTGATGCAGGATCAGGCTGTCGTTCATGGCCTCGCTCTCGGCTCGCGTTCGCGCCGGCCCGAGCGGACGGCGACGGCTGGTGTCGGCGCAGGTTGCGCCTGGGAGGGATTTTGGAAGTGGCCGGCAAGACGATCAAGGACCTGAAGCTGGTCCGCGAACAGCTCGACGAACAACTGGTCCGCGCGGCCTACGCCCTCACCGGCGGCATCAACCAGCGCGCCCTGGAGCGCCTGGTGCAGATCAACGAGGCGATCTATGCGCTCGACTCGGTGATCGAGGACGGGCGTCCGGAGCCTACGGACTGAAGAACTCAAGTCAGCCCAAAATATATTCCGCTCCTCCCGGCGAATGCCGGGACCCAGATCGTATGGCTCCGGCGGAGCCGGGTTAGCTGCAGATCAATCCCAGAGATTGAGCTCTATGATCTGGGTCCCGGCATTCGCCGGGATGAGCGGAGTTTTATTTGACCTCACCCCACCCTACTTCCGCGCCGCCGCTGTCGCATCCCGCGCGGCCTTGAATTCCGAGCCTGGCTTCCAGTCCGGCCATTCGTTGGAATCGGCCAGCTTGAGGCCCAGGCGGTAGATCAGCTCCAGGTCGTCGACCTGGCCCGACAGGTCCCAGTCGGCGCTCCATTTGTCCGCCGGCTGGTGATAACGGTGGGCGGTGTATTCCCTGGCCCAGGCCTGGCCGGCCTCGACCCCGCCCTTGACCATGTCCTCGCCGGAATGGATCGACAGGGCCGGCACCCCCACCCGCGCGAACGAGAAATGGTCCGAGCGGTAGAAGTGGCCCATCTCCGGCGTGGGATCCGGGGCGAAGTAGCGGCCGGCGGCCCGGGCCTCCAGAATCAGGTCGTCCTGCAGCTGCACCTTGCCGTCGCCCGAGGTCGAGATGTCCTTGGCTTTTCCGTTGGTGGCCAGGGCGTCCATGTTGATGTCGGCCACGGTCGTCGCCAGCGGATAGACCGGATGGCTGGCGTAGTAGGCCGAGCCCAGGAGGCCCTTTTCCTCCGCCGTCACCGCCAGGAACAGGATCGAGCGGTCGGGCTTCGGCCCTGAGGCGAACACCCGCGACAGCTCCAGCAGTGCGGCTATGCCGGTGCCGTTGTCCACGGCGCCGTGATAGATGGTGTCGCCGCTGGCGTCGGGCGCGCCGACGCCCAGATGGTCCCAGTGGGCGGTGTAGATCACCGTCTCGTTCGGCCGGTTGGCGCCGGGGATGCGAGCCAGGATGTTGTGGGTGACGATCTGGCTGTGGTCCAGGGCGTAGTCGGCCGAAAAGGTCGCGCCCTTCAGCGCCACGGGGTGGAAATCCTCGCTCTGGGCCTTCTTCTTCTCCGCCTCGAAGTCCAGGCCCGCACGCTTGAACAGGTCGACCGCCAGGTCGCGCTGGATCCAGCCCTGCAGCAGCGGATGGGCGGCCGCCGGATTGTCGCGCACGATGTCGAACTGGGCTTTGCCGTTGGAGTTGCGCACCGTCGCCCAGCCATAGGCGGCTGGGGCGGTCTCGTGGATGATCAGCATGCCGAGCGCGCCCTGGCGCGCGGCCTCCTCGTACTTGTAGGTCCAGCGGCCGTAGTAGGTCATCGACTTGCCGTCGAAGCGCCCGCCGAGGTCGGCCTCGAAGTCCGGGTCGTTGATCAGCACCACGGCGACCTTGCCGTGCAGGTCGACGCCCTTGAAGTCGTCCCACTGGCGCTCCGGCGCCTTGACCCCATAGCCGATGAAGACCAGCGGCGCGTCCTTGATCGCCACATGGTCGACCGGAGTCAGGGTCTGGACAACGGCCTCGACGCCCTGGGTCAGGTCGGTGGTCTTGCCGCCGGCGGTCAGGGACAGCTTGACCGGGCCTTTGACCTCAAACCGGTTCAGCGGCACGTCCTGCACCCAGCCGCCAAAGGGGCCCTTGGAATCGCCGCCGGGCTCCAGCCCCTGCTTCTTGAACTGGCCAATGATGTAGTCGAGCGTCTTGGTCTCGGCCGGGGTGGCGGGTCCGCGCCCCTGGTACTCGTCCGACGAGATGACGTGGACGTGCTCGGAGAGGGCCTTGGCGTCGAACCCGCCGCCGGGAATCGGCGACTGGGCGAGGGCCGGCAGCGCCGTGGCGGCGAACAGGGCAAGGGCGAGGGCTAGGGCGGGCTTGGCGAAGCCGAGGCGATGCTTGAACATGGCCGCAACCTAGAGGCTCAGCCTCAGCCCGCGCAAGGAGACCGCCGCATGTTGACCCTGATCGGCGTGCCGATCGTCGTCCTGGGCTTCGTGCTGCGCTTCAACCCGCTGCTGGTGGTCACCGTGGCCGCCGTTGTGACCGGGCTCCTGGGCGGGATGGACCTGGTGGCGGTGATCTCGGCCTTCGGCAAGGCGTTCAACGACAGCCGCTATGTAGGGGTGGTGCTGTTGGCCCTGCCGGCGGTGGGGCTTCTGGAGCGAGCGGGCTTGCAGGAGCGGGCCAAGACCCTGATCGGCCGGGCCAGGGCCCTGACCGCCGGCCGCCTCCTGCTGCTCTATTTCGTGCTGCGCCAGGCCACGGCCGCCATCGGCCTTACAGCCATAGCCGGCCAGGCGCAGATGGTCCGGCCGCTGATCGCCCCCATGGCCGAGGCGGCGGCGGAGGCGCGGCTGGAGGACGGCGGCGGCCTCAATGAGGCGACCCGCCAGCAGGTCCGCGCCGAGGCCGCGGCGGCCGAGAACGTGGCCCTGTTCTTCGGCGAGGACATCTTCGTCGCCGTGGCCTCGGTGCTGTTGATCAAGGGCGTCTTGCAGCAGAACGGGGTCGAGGCCCAGCCGCTGCAGATCTCGATGTGGGCGATCCCGACCGCCCTCTGCGCCCTGCTGGTCCACGGCTTTCGGCTGCTGCGCCTCGATCGGCGGCTGGCGCGGACGGCGCGGCCATGATCCGGCTGGAGCAGGTCTATGTCCTGGCCGGCCTGATGATGGCGGCGGTGGCGGTGCTCAGCGCCGCCGACAAGGCCAATCCCCGCCGCTGGGCCGCCGGCGCCTTCTGGGGCCTGTTTGCGACGAGCTTCCTGTTCGGCTCGCGCCTGACCGACTTCGCCAACGGCCTTCTGGCCCTGGCCATGGTGGTCGTCGCCGGCGTGGTCGGCCTCGGCCGCGGCGCCCCGGCCACCACCAGCCCCGAGCAGCGCGCCACGAGCGCGGCCCGGCTGGGCGAGCGGGTGTTCCTGCCGGCGCTGGTGATCCCGGCGGTGACCCTCCTGGGCGCCCTGGTGCTGAAGAACGCCACACTGGCCGGCCAGCCCCTGATCGAGGCCAAGCAGGCGACCCTGGTCTCCTTGGGGATCGGCGCCCTGGCCGCGGTGGCCCTGGCCATGGCCTTGACCCGCCCGCCCCTGGTCGCGCCGCTGCAGGAAAGCCGGCGGCTGCTGGACCACATCGGCTGGGCGGCGGTGCTGCCGCAGCTCTTGGCGGCCCTCGGCGCCGTCTTCGCCCTCTCCGGCGTCGGCCAGGCGGTCAGCAGCCTGATCGGCCACCTGATCCCGCTGGACAACCGCCTCTTGGTGATCTGCGCCTACACCTTCGGCATGGCCGCCTTCACCATGGTGATGGGCAACGCCTTCGCCGCCTTTCCGGTGATGACCGCCGGGATCGGCCTGCCGCTGATCGTGCGCAGGTTCGGCGGCGATCCCGCCACCATGGCCGCGATCGGCATGCTGTCCGGCTTTTGCGGCACGCTGATGACCCCCATGGCGGCCAATTTCAATATCGTCCCCGCCGCCCTCCTGGAGCTTCAGGACCGCTACGCCGTGATCAAGGCCCAGGTCCCCACAGCCCTGGCCCTGCTCGTGATCAACACCGCCCTGATGGCGCTTCTGGTGTTCCACCCCCGATGACCCAGTTCACCCCTGACCTCGCCAGCCGCTTCGCCCGCATTGCGCTGGGCCATGTCGAGCGGCGCTATCCCTTCAAGCTGGACCAGGTGCTGCTGGGTCCCGACGACCGCCGCTCGCCGACCGAGTTGCACCCGGTCTTTCATGGCAGCTTCGACTGGCACTCCTGCGTGCACGGCTATTGGCTGCTGGCCCGGATCGGCCGCCGCTTTCCGGATCTGCCCGAGGCCGCCGAGATCACCGCCCTGTTTGACCGCAAGCTGACCCCGGAGCTGGTCGCCGGCGAACGCGCCTATCTGGACCGGCCGCTCTCCGGCGGCTTCGAGCGACCTTATGGCTGGGCCTGGCTTTTGAAGCTGGCGGCGGAACTGGAGCAGCGCATGGCGCCGGCCGAGCGCGCCTGGGCCGAGGCCCTGGCCCCGCTGGCCCAGGCCTTCGCCGACCGCTTCCGCGCCTACCTGCCCAAGGCGACCTATCCGGTGCGGGCAGGGGTGCACAGCAACACCGCCTTCGCCCTGCGCCTGGCGCTGGACTATGCCGAGGCGGTCAAGGATCAGGACCTCGCCGCCCTGTTCCGCCACAAGGCCCTGGCCTGGTACGGCGCCGACGCCGACTGCCAGGCGTGGGAGCCCGGCGGCGACGACTTCCTCTCCCCGGCCCTGATCGAGGCCGCCTTGATGGCCCGCGCCCTGCCCGCCGGCGCGTTCGTCCCCTGGCTGGACCGGTTTCTCCCTCGCCTCGCCGCCCAGGAACCCGGCGCCCTGTTCGCGCCGGCCACGGTCAGTGACCGCACCGACGGCAAGATCGCTCATCTGGACGGGGTCAATCTCAGTCGCGCCTGGTGCCTGCGCGAGGTGGCCGCCGCCCTGCCTGTGGGCGACGCCCGGCGCGGCGTGCTCGGCAAGGCCGCCGAGACCCATCTGGCCGCCAGCCTGCCGCATGTGGCCAGCGACTATATGGGCGAGCACTGGCTGGCCAGTTTCGCGGCGTTGGCGCTGGAAACGGCCTGAAACTCCACTTCCAGGAAACAATCCCCAGATAATCGCGCTCGGGTAACGTCGCTATTTCGAATTTATCAACCTAAGCCGGCAAATATGCCCGCCCAATTGAACGACGAACCCGGCGGGCTCGCAGCTTCGCCGACGGTTCGCGCCGACCGTGGTCGATCGTGTGGGGTTTTCGGATAGGGCATGCCGTTAGGGACGAACGACATCGCGCGCGCTGATCCGGGCTTCGGCCCGGCGCCCGTGCATGCGGGCGGCGCCGAGGGCCGGCTGCTGGCGATGGCCGAAAGCCTGACCGGCGTCGGCTACTGGTCGCTGCGCCTGGCCGACATGCAGACCTTCTGGTCCGAGCAGGTCTATCGCATTCATGGGGTCTCGCCCGAAAGCTTTACGCCCCAGCTCGGCGACGCGCTGGACTTCTTCCATCCCGACGATCGCCCGGCCATCAACGCCCAGTTCAGCCGCGCCATGACCGAAGGCGTCGCCTTCGCCTTCGAGGCCCGCCTGCTGCGCGCCGACGGCGCCGAGCGCATCGTGGTCTCCCGCGGCGCCTGCGAGCATGGCCCCGACGGCGCGCCGGCGGCGATCGTCGGCGTGGTCCAGGACATCACCGAGCAGCGGCGCGCAGAGGCGATGCAGCGCGAGCAGTCCGAGCGGCTGTCGCGCTTCATCGAGCGCCTGCCGGCCGGGGCCGTGCACGCGCGCGCCGGGGCCCTGACCATGAACGCGGCCCTGGAGCAGATCACCGGCTATTCGCGCGAGGAGTTGCCGACGCTGAAGAGCTGGTTCCGCAAGCTCTACGGCGACGACACGGGCAAGCTTCTGGCGCGGTACGAGCAGAACCGGCGCGACGGCTTCAAGTCGATCGTGCAGGGCGTGATCCGGCGCAAGGACGGCGAACGGCGCGTGCTGGAGCTCAGAGCCTGCGACGATCCCAGCGGCGAGATCTGGATCGTGCACGACGTCACCGACCGCGAGGCCATGCAGGACGAGCTGGTTGCGGCCAGGGACCGGGCCGAGGTCGCCGCCCGCGCCAATTCCGAATTCCTGGCCAATATGAGCCATGAACTGAGGACGCCCCTGACCGCCATCATCGGCTTCACCGGCCTTCTGGGCGGCCAGGCCGGGCTAGACGAGCTGCAGCGCCACTGGGTCACCCGCATCGACGACGCCGGCAAGGCGCTCTTGGCCATCGTCAACGACGTCTTGGACTTCTCCAAGCTGGAGGCCGGCTCGGTGGAGCTGGAGAGCGAGGCCTTCGAGCCGCGGCGCCTCGTGGCCGACACCCTGGCCCTGCTGAACGAACAGGCCGCCCGCAAGAGCATCAGCCTCGCCGCGCGGATCGCCGAGGGCTTGCCGGACAGCCTGGTCGGCGACACCGGTCGCCTGCGCCAGGTGCTGCTGAACCTGGTCAGCAACGCGGTCAAATTCACCATCCAGGGCGGGGTCCTGGTCGCTGCAGAACCGGAAGCCCGCGTCGGCCAGGGTCAGGGCGTACGCTTCAGCGTCACCGACACCGGCATCGGCATTCCGGAGGCGGCCCTGGGCCAGATATTCCAGCGCTTCGTCCAGGCCGACGGCTCGATTTCGCGCCGGTTCGGCGGCTCGGGGCTGGGCCTGGCCATCTGCGCCCGCCTGGTCGAGCTGATGGGCGGGGAGATCGGCGTCGAAAGCCGCCTGGGCGAAGGCTCCACCTTCTGGTTCTGGGTCCCGCTGGGCGAGGCCGGCCAGGCCGCCCAGCCCACCACCGACGAGGCCGCCGTCCGCCTGGACGCCCTCAGGGTGCTGCTGGTCGAGGACGCCGAGCCCAACCAGGAGCTGGTCTGCACCCTGCTGCAGGCGGTGGGGGTCGAGGTGGCGGTCGCCGGCAACGGCGCCGAGGCGATCGAGGCGGTGCGCACCGACCGCTACGACCTGATCCTGATGGACGTGCAGATGCCGGTGATGGGCGGGGTCCAGGCCACCGAGATCATCCGCAGCCTGGGCGGCGACCATGCCCGCATCCCGATCATCGCCCTGTCGGCCAATGTGATGGCCGAGCAGGTCGCCGCCTATCAGCGCGCCGGCATGAACGCCCACCTGGCCAAGCCGATCAATCCGCGAGACCTTCTCATCACCATCGCCCGCTGGTCGACCACCGGCGAACCGGACGAAGCCCAGCCCCTGGACGTGGCGAACGGCTGATCGCCGCAATGGCGCCGCCATTGTCACAATTCCGCCAATATTCACCGAAGATGAATTCGACTTAATGGACGCGTTGTAACTAACGCTAGCGCTGATCTCGGCGTATTCAAATACCCGTCGAATGAAAGTGAAGCATTCGGCAAGGACACAACAGACGAGACCCCGAGCCTCCAACCAATATTCACAGCGCCGTTCCTCGAAGGCGGCGCTTCGAGGAGACGCATGCCATGACCAAGCTTCTGATCGCCGCCCTCGCCGCCGCCACCCTGGGCTCCACGGCGCAGGCCGCCCCGCTCACCGCCGACCAGGCCTGGGTCGACAAGCTGAGCTTCGCCGTCAATGATGCGCTGAGCCAATCCGACGAGGCCCCGACCAAGGTGGGCGTGGTCTATGTGCCGATGACGGTGGATGCGGCCGGCCACGCCCAGGTCTCGGCCCCGGCCCAGAGCTGCGGCTGCCCCGACCTCGACAAGGCCGCCATCGACGCCCTGAACAGCATCCGCGCGCCCCGCCCGCCCGCCGACCTGGCCGGCCAGCGGGTGATGGTCAAGGTGCAGTTCAAGGCCGACCCGACCTACCGTGACCTCGCCCACGCCGCCAGCCGCTGTAGCTGAGGCGCGGCGCGGCGCTCAAAAAAAACGGGGCGACGCTGCTGCGTCGCCCCGCTCCTGTTCTATCGCGGTTGCAGTGCTCAGAACTTCTGGCCGAACCGCAGACCGACCGTCAGAGGCTGCACCGGCACCACGTAGCGCGGCGTCGGCAAGCCCGGGAAGCTGAGGGCGCAGGTCGAGCCGCACGGCAGGAAGTTGTTCAGAGACGCATGCGTGTTGAACGCGTTCTTGACGTAGAGCTCAGCTGACATCGACCCGTGCTCGGCCCCGAACGCGAAGTCCGCGGTCGTATAGCTCGGGATGTTTCCGTAATCGATCACGTCCTGCGTCCGCAGACCCACCTCGTTGGTGTTGTTATAGAGCAGTGAGCCCTGAACGTGAGCGTCCCAATCCGCCAGAGTGAAGGTGTAGCGGGCCGTCACGTTGCCCTTGAAGGGTGGCGTATAGGGCAATCGCTGCCCCTTCGGTGCTGAAACATCAGCCGCAGCACAGGGCACCTCGGCAAACACCGCACACAATACCCCGGCGGTCTTGGCGTCGTTGTATGCGCCGTTGAATGACAGCGTCAAATGATCGGTAGCCCGCCAGTCGATGCTGGTCTCGATCCCATAAATGTTGGCGTTCGGGCCGTTCTCGATGATGGTCAGGCTGTTCGGGCCGAGGAACGAGTATTGGAATCCGTTCCACTTTTCATAATAGATCGCACCATTGAAGCGGACCGTCCGATCGAACAGCGACGTTTTCCAGCCGATTTCGTAGTTGTCGAGCGTGTCCGGAGTATAGGCGCCGAAATTGGCGTTGCGGTTGACCCCGCCAGGCCGGAAACCCGTCGAATAGGTGGCATAGACGAGGTCGTCGCTGTTGATCTTGTAGGTGAGGTTCAACTTGTGGGTCTCGCCGGACCCCGACACCGTCTTGTTCAGATTGACGCACGGATCGCCGCGATAGTGGATGAAATCGAAGCAGCGAGCCTCGCCGGTGTGGCTGCTATAACCAATGCCGTAGCCGAAGAAGCCTTCCAGCGAGTTACGATACTGATAGCCGCGAAGGCCGAAGGTCGCTGTGAGTTGCGGCGTGATGTCGAAGGACGCCTCGCCAAAGCCAGCGATATCCCGGTCGACACGCATCTGATCCGTCAGCCAAATCGTGCCAGGCCAACCGGTCACTGAGGACGACGCAGCCAGGCCATTGATCTGGTAGTCTTGCAGGATCCAGTGGGTCTGCCGCTGCTCGAAGAAGCCGCCGATGATCCGGAAGCGATCCGTCGAGGGCGACGAGATTCGCAGTTCGTGACTTTCCTTGGTGAACTTATCGGTGCCAACGATTTCCTGCTGGGGGCTCGCCAGCGGGTTGCCGTTGCTGTCCACCCAGTAGGCGCCTGAATGATATTGCTGATCATAGAAGATCGAATAGTCGGTGTAGTCGGTCTTGGTGTCCTGCCTGCGCACGAAATAGCTGCCGGCGTAAACCAGACTGAACCGGCCGAGCTTACCGTTGATAGCCAGGGTCGCGGCTCCCCACTTGTCGTGGTCGGTATCCGGTTGGAACCGCTCGACGTTCAGGTAGCCATAGGCCGGCTCGTAGGCGAATACGCCGTTGGCGCGCGTATCCTGCCCGATGAGGGTCGGTTCGACCGACCAATTATCGTTGATGTCCCACTTCAGCGCCGCGCGCCCGCCAAAGTTGTCGACGTCGTTGAAGGCCTTCTTGACGAACCCGGCGTTATTGATCGTATCTCCGGAAGTGGCGAAGGTCCGGGTTCCAAGGACATTGTTGATGTAGCCGGCGTCATGCTGATCGAACGCCACAAGGCGGACCGCCACCTTGTCGTTCACCGGTACGTTGACATAGCCTTCGAAAGTATAGCCGGTCCCGCCATGGTCGACTTGATTGACTTGCGCATCATAAGAGGCGCTGAAGCCCGAGGTGCTGGGCTTGTTGGTGATGATGCGCATGGTGCCAGCTTCGGAGCTGGCGCCATAGAGGGTGCCTTGCGGACCAGGCAGCACTTCCACCCGAGCGATGTCGTAAATGTGTACGTCGAGCGTACCGCCGATGGTCGTGATCGGCATTTCGTCTAGATAGGTGCCGACGGTCGGTAGCGGACCGGAATGGTTGCCGTTATCGCCACTGGACACACCGCGCATGTAGACCTGTGCGCTATTCGGGCCATCGCTCTGGAACGCGACGCTCGGCATATACTTCACATAGTCATTGAACTCGGTGACGTTCAGCTGGGTCAGCTTCTTGGTGTCGAGAGCCTGGATGCTCATCGGCACTTTTTGGATGTTCTCTTCCCGCTTCTGCGCGGTGACCACCACTTCCTGAATCTGATTGCTGGGCGCCGCAGCAGCAGGCGCCGCAGCCTGGTCGGCCGCATAGGCCGCGCCAGCGCCGGTCAGCATGGTCGAAGCCAGAAAGGTGGCCGACCAGGTCGCACCGCGCAGCCGCCGCTGACTCAGATATCCCCGCATATTCACGAATCCCCACAATTGTAAGATTGCGGGCAGTGCCTCCAAGCGGGGCGCCATTGTCAAGTCGAGCGCCTGTGATCCCAGGCAATTCCTCTGCGCCTGCGTCCAACGCGACACAGTCATAACAGACTTATGTCACTTCGAAGGCGGTGCTTCGACCCGCGCGAGCGGCTGGGGATAGGCCTCCAGCACCGGTCCGAGAACGTCTTTCAACGGCCCCAACCAGGGCTCGTAGCGCCGCCACTGGTCCAGGCCCTCACGGAAGATCGGCCTGCGGACCTGTTCGGAGCTCGCCGTGCGCACCGCCCGCTCGTTCTCGTAGAAGCGGAGGCAGGCGTCCTCGAACGGCAGGCCGCAATAGTCCAGCAGTCGGCGCACCTCCGCCTCCTGATCCTCCACCATGCGTTCGTAGTACACGCGATGGATGCGCCCGGGCAGGACCTCGTCGAAATGGTCCATCAACGCCACATAGTCGCGATAGTAGCGGCCGAGTTCGTCCAGGTCGTAGGTATAGTTCTGGCCCTTGGCGAAATGCTGCTTGAAGGCCGAAAAGCAGGTCGCCAGGGGGTGGCGCCGCGCGTCGATGATCTTGGCCCCGGGCAGGATCAGGTGGATCAAGCCTACGTGCTGGAAGTTGTTCGGCATCTTGTCGATGAACAGGGGCCGGCCCGTCTTGCGTTGGATTCGGGTGCGGGTCAGGTACTCCTCGCCCAAAGCCCGGAGCTGGTCGGCTTCCAATTCGGCGAGGCTGGCCGGGTAGTTGCGGTCCTTCTTCTTGGGCGCGTTATGGCCCAGGCTCAGGGCGATGGCGTTAATGTCCGGCAACTCCATGGTGCCTTCGACCGCGGAATGGCTGGAGAGAATCTGCTCGATCAGAGTCGACCCGGAGCGCGGCAGACCGACAACGAAGATCGGGTCCGGCGCGTCACAGCCCCACCCCACCCGGCCGGCGAAAAAGTCCTTCGTGAACAGTGCCTGTGATCGTTGGCGTCGCGCGGTCATTTCCTCGGCGTCGTAGGGCGTCTCGGCTCGGCGCAGCGCGGCGCCCTTGGCGTAGTGGTCAAACGAAGCGGCGTAGTCGCCCTCATCCTCCAGCGCCTTGCCGAGCGCATAGTGCAGGTGCAGCTGGTCCGAAGACGACAGCTCGGGCCTCTGCAATTGAGTGCGCATCGCCTCGATATCGGCGCTGTCGAAGCGGACAGTCTTCAGATTGGCAAGACTGAAATAGGCCTCGCCCAGACCCGGCATCTGTTCGATCGCCCGCTTATAGGCCGAGACCGCCTCGGCCTGCCGGCCGGAGGTGCGAAGGGCATGACCGTAGCTCAGCCAGATCAGCGGCTGTTCCGGCGCAGCCTTCAACACCTCTTCATAAATGGCGATAGCCTGGGCGTATTCACCGACCAGACTGAGCGCTGCTGCGTGCAGGTTACGATAGCCGATGTTGCCCGGCTCGTCGGCCAGCAGCTTCTCGATCTGCGGCAGGGCTTCGGCTGCTCGATTCTGGCGGTAGAGGACGATGGCGTAGTTGTAGCGGGCCGGGATGAAGCTGGGCGCAAGTTCCAGGCAGGTCTGAAGGATCTTCTCCACGTCGCCGTAGCGGCCCAGCCGAGTGCCTGCCTCGGCCAGCATGCGCATGGCCACCACATCGGTCGGGTGGGCCTTGAGGAAGCCGCGCAGCAGGTGCTCGACCACCGCCAGCTTGCCCTCGACCAGCGCCTGGGCGGCCTCCATCAGCACCGGGTCGTTGACCGAGGCCTGGATCTGGCGGGCATAGGCGGCGTCGGCCGCCGTGGTCTCGCCGAGCACGGTCAGCTGGTCGCCCAGGGCGCGCCAGGCATGCGGGGCCTTGGGGTTCAGCTCGGTGGCGCGGGTCAGGGCGGCGACAGCGGGGCGGGTCTCGCCCAGGGCGCCCAGGACCACGCCGGCCTCGTAGTGCACCTCGGTCGCCCGGGGCTGGACGGCGGCCAGGGGAACGAGCACAGCGCGCGCACCGGCCAGGTCGCCCTGCAGCCTCAGCGCCACGCCGAGCAACAGCTCGGCTTCCGGGTGACGAACCTGGGCCAGGATCTCCCGCGCCTGCACCTCCGCCAAGTCCGGCCGCGCGGCCAGCAGGCGGCGGGTATGGGCCAGGGCCGTGGCCAGGCTGCCGACGGGCTCTTGGGTGGCGGGTTCGACCAAGGGACGCTCCGGAACGCTAGACCCGCGATCAAGCCGCTGACGCAGCGAAAGTCAAACCGGCTGCGGCGCGGAGAGGCCGAGGGCGTCGACCGCCGCGACCTCCTCGGCGCTCAGCGGCCCCAGCCGTTCGGCTTCCAGGCATTGCCGCAACTCCTCGCGGTTCTTGACCCCCAGGATCAGAGTGTCGACGCCCTCCATGCCCAAGGCATAGCGGTGCGCGACCAGCGCTGGGTCGGCGCCCCAGGCCTCGCACAGGGCGCGATAGGGCGCGGCGCGAGCGTAGTCGGCCAGCTCGGCGCTCCTGGGATGCAGTTCGCGGTCGATAGCGCGGGTCAGGGCGCCCGCCTGGACCGCGCGGATACCCATCACGCCGACGCCCTGCCGCACCGCCTCGGCGATGATCGCCCGCGGCTGCGGCGGCTCGGCATAGCTCCGCATATCGCCGATGCTGTCGAGAAGGTTGCTCACCGCCTGGCAGACTTGGGGCCGCGGCTCGGCCGCCAGGGCCTGAAGGATCGTCGCCGGCACGCCGGTGGCGGTGATCCCCCAGGCGCCTATGCGCCCCTGGGCCTTCAGCCGCTCGAACGCGGGAATCACCTCGTCCCGATAGAGCGACCAGAAGGTGGCGAAATTCGCCTGGCGATGCGCGCCCCTGGCATAGATGTAGCCGTCCGGGCAGATGTTGGTGTGCAGGAAATAGAGGTCGAGCCGCTCCAGCCGCATGGCGGCGAGGCTGGCGGCCAGGGCCGCCTCGATCCGCCCTGCGACCTCGCCCGCCGGCGGCGAGCCTAGATAGACCTTGCTGGTGAAGCGCAGGCCCTGGGGCGGACGGCCCTGGAACGCCGCCCCGATCACAGCCTCGCAGTTTTTGTAGAGCGGGGCGGTGTCGATCAGGTTGATCCCGGCCTCCACCGCCTCGTTCAGGGTGGCGATGGCCTCGGCCGGGGTGGTCTCGCCCCATAGCTCGCCCAGGCCGCCTCCGCCCAGGGTGACGCGGCTGACCGCCTCAATCGGCCCGAGGTCTTGGGTGTGCATGGCGCGCCTCCTAATCTTGTCCGCCAGCATTTCGCAAACCGGCGCTTCTGCAAACCGGTGAATCCGGCGTATCCCTCGGGCGAGGGAGGCGCTGCATGGCCGGCGAGGCGCGCGAGAGCATTGGAAGCTTCGACTATATCGTGGTCGGCGCCGGCTCGGCGGGCTGCGTCCTGGCCAATCGCCTGAGCGCCGATCCGCGCAACCGCGTGCTGCTGCTGGAGGCCGGCGGACACGACCGGCTGTTCTGGGTGCAGGTGCCGATCGGCTACCTCTATACGCAAGGAAAGGCCCGCACCGACTGGTGCTTCCGGACCGAAGCCGAGCCGGGCCTGGGCGGGCGGGCGCTGAACTATCCCCGCGGGCGGCTTCTGGGCGGCTCGTCCTCGATCAACGGCATGATCTACATGCGCGGTCAGGCGGCGGACTACGACCACTGGCGCCAGCTCGGCTGCGCAGGCTGGGGCTGGGATGACGTCCTGCCCCTGTTCAAGGCCTCGGAAGACCATCACGCCGGGGCGGACGATTTCCATGGCGCAGGCGGGCCCTTGCGGGTCGAGCGGCAGAGGCTGGATTGGCCGATCCTGGGCGCCTTCGCCGACGCAGCCGAACAGTGCGGCATCCCCAAGACCTCTGACTTCAACCGCGGCGACAACTTCGGCAGCGGCAAGTTCGAAGTGACCCAGAAGTGCGGCCTGCGCTGGAGCGCGGCGCGCGCCTTCCTTGACCCCGTGCGGTCCCGCCCGAACCTGACGGTCGTCACCGGCGCCCAGGCCGAGCGGCTGGTGATCGAAGGGGGTCGCGCCCGGGGAGTCGAATTCCGCCAGGGCGGCCGGCTGCGCAGCGCCGAGGCCCGCGGCGAGGTGATCCTGGCCGCCGGCGCCGTCGGCTCGCCGCACCTGTTGCAGCTCAGCGGCCTGGGGCCCGCGGCCCGGCTGAAGTCGGCCGGCGTGGAGCCGCTGCGGGACATGCCAGCGGTCGGCGCCAACCTTCAGGACCATCTGCAAATCCGCGCGGTCTATAAGGTCACTGGAACCCGCACCCTGAACACCCGCGCCGCCAGCCTGATGGGCCGGGTGATGATCGGGGCCGAATACGCCCTGTCCCGTTCCGGCCCCCTGTCCATGGCCCCGAGCCAGCTGGGCCTCTTCGCCCATTCATCGGACCGGGCGGCGACGCCGGACCTGGAATATCACGTCCAGCCGCTGAGCCTGGACGCCTTCGGCCAGCCCCTGCATCCCTTCGACGCCTTCACCGCCTCAGTCTGCAACCTGCGGCCCCAGAGCCGCGGCGAGGTTATTCTGCAGGACCCCGATCCCACGGCTGCGCCGGCGATCCGGCCCAACTATCTCAGCAGCGAGGCCGACCAGGCCGTGGCCCTGGACGCCATCGCCTTGACCCGCCGGATCTGCGCCGCTCCGGCCCTGGCCCGGTTCAAGCCCGTCGAGCACCTGCCCGGGTCGGCGGTCTCCAGCCACGACGAGCTTCTGGCCGCCATCGGCCGCATCGCCACGACCATCTTCCACCCCGTCGGGACCTGCCGCATGGGCGCCGACGAAAGCAGCGTGGTCGATCCGCGGCTCAAGGTGCGAGGGATCGAAGCTCTGCGCATCGCCGACGCCTCGATCATGCCGACCATCACCTCAGGCAACACCCACGCGCCGACGGTGATGATCGCGGAAAAGGCGGCGCGGATGATGATCGAGGACGCGCGGGCCTAGAGCGGGATGCGAAAAAGTGGGAACCGGTTTTTCGCATCGATCCCGCTCTAAACTTTTAGAATCGATCACGTTTCATGAAACGTGATTGGGCCCTCGCCATGGAGAGCGCGACATGAACGGCAAGGTGGTTGTGATCACGGGCGGGACCTCCGGCATCGGCCAGGTCGCGGCCGAGGCCCTGGCGGCGCAGGGGGCGCGCGTTGTCCTGGTGGCCCGGGACAAGGCCAGGGGCGAAGCGACCCTGAAGCGGTTGAAGCCCGGCCAGGCTCACAGCCTGTACATCGCCGATCTCGCCTCGATCGGGGCAACCCGCGCCCTGGCCGCCCAGATCGCCGCCGCCGAGCCCCGCATCGACGTGCTGATCAACAACGCCGGCGCCCTGTTCAACAGCCGCCGACTGTCGCCCGACGGGCTGGAGCTGACCTTCGCCCTGAATCACATGGCCTATTTCGTGCTGACGGAGGGCCTGCTGGACCGGCTGAAGGCGACGCCGGGAGCGCGCGTCGTCAGCACCGCCTCAAGAGCCCACCAGGGCTCCCGGCTCGATTTCGAGGACCTGCAAGCGGCGAAGAGCTATTCGGGTTTCGAAGTCTATGGCCGTTCCAAGCTGGCCAACATCCTGTTCACGCGCGAACTGGCCCGGCGGCTGGCCGGGTCAGGGGTTGTCGCCAACTGCCTGCACCCCGGCTTCGTCGCCACCCGCTTCGGCGATCAGTCGGGCGGGATGCTGCAGAGGCTGATGCCGCTGGCCAAGCTGATGGCGGTGACGCCCAAGGCCGGGGCGGACACCATCATCCACCTGGCCAGTTCGCCTGAGGTCGAGAGCCAGACCGGCCTCTATTTCTACAAACGAATGCCCGTCGCGCCCTCGGCCGAGGCCCAGGACGATGCGGCCGCCGCGCGGCTGTGGGCGGAGAGCGAGAGGCTGGCGGCCCAGGCCGGTTAGGCCGCGATCAGGTGATCCTCGGCCGTAACTTCGCCCAGGCCGATGTCCGGCTCGGCGCGCAGGCGGTCGTAGATGGCTGCGAAGTCCTGCAGGGTAGCGTCCAGCAGCGCCTGCAGCGACGGGATAACGAAATAGGTCGGTTGCAGGTCGTCGATCTTGTAGACGGTGCGCATCACCCGCTCGAGGTCAAACTCGATCCGCTTCGGCCGCGGATCCTCCAGGCTGTAGATCGTCTCCTTGCGCGAGGAAACGATGCCGGCGCCGTAGATCCTGAGGCCCTCGGGCGCCTGGAGCAGGCCGAACTCGACGGTGTGCCAGTAGAGCCGCGCTAGATGGTGCAGTTGGCCGAGACCCAGGGCGCGCAGGCCGCCCCGGCCATAGGCGCACATGTAGTCGGCGAACACCGGGTCGGTCAGCATGGGCACATGGCCGAACACATCGTGGAAAATGTCGGGTTCTTGCAGGTAGTCCAGCTGGTCGGGCCGGCGAATGAACTGGCCGGCGGGGAAGCGGCGGTTGGCCAGATGGTCGAAGAATACCGGGTCGGGCACCAGGCCCGGGACCGTGACCACCGTCCAGCCGGTCAGCTTTTCCAACGCCGGATTGACCCGGCGCAGATCGGGAATGCCGCCGCCGTGCAGGTCCAAAGCATCCAGCCCGTGCAGGAAGGCGTCGCAGGCCCGGCCCTTCAGCAGCGCCGCCTGGCGCTCATAGAGGGTCAGCCAGACCTGGTGCTCGGCCGGCGCATAGGCGTCCCAGCCCTGGTCGATGGTCCAGTCCGCCGCTGCGCCCGGCGGGGGCGTCAGGTCGGCGGCGGCGCCCATCAGGCGACCTCCCGGGCCTCGGCTGCGACGGTGGCGCGCAGCTCGACCGCGCCGAAGGTCGAGCGGCTGAGGGCGTCGCGCAGTTCGTAACGGACCACCTCGCCCTCGGCCAGCTTGGCGGCCTTTGTGGGGCGCAGATCGCTGAGGCTGACCACCGAGCCCCCGGCCAGGCCGCCGTCGCGGGCGGCCTCCTGGATGGCGGCGGCGAAGTCGAACACCACCGGCGCGCTGGCGGCGAGGTCGGCGTCGATCTCGATGGTCGGGGCGCAGGTCAGCCGGCCGTCGCGCCAGGCCTCGCCGAGGACATCGACCGTCACCGCCAAGGGCGCCCGGGCCGGGCCCATCGGGCCATCCATCTGCAGCATGACCAGGCGCACGGCGGCGGCGGCTTCGGTGCGGCTGGCGCCCTTGGCCACCGGCCCGACCATCACCGCAGCGCCGCGGCTGAACTCGGCCGCTTCGCCCGGGGCGACCGTCCCGCGGCACGCGGATTCACAAGCGGCGGGCTCGAAGCGAACAAAGCGCTGAGCGCCGCGGTTCAGGAAGGCGGCGACGCCGCGCAGAAGGGGTTCGCAGCGATCCCAGTCGGCCATGGCCGCGCTCATCGTCGGCGCGATCTCCGCGGCGCTGATCCGCCAGCCCATGTCGTCGGAGACCACGAACAGCCGGCCCTCGGGACCGTCTTCGAGCGAAGCCAATTTCATCTGGGAACGGACCTCCTGAAGCCGGATTCGGCGGCGCTGGCGACTATGAATGCCTATGATGCCGCGATTGTGGCGGTAGTTTGTTGCTAAATGGTCGCGATTTCTGGAATAGTTGACGCAACATGGCGCGAGCCGCGCAAATGAGGGCACGATGTTGCAGAGGCTGTCCCGCACCGACCGACGTATCCTGGAAACCCTCCAGGTCGAGGGGCAACTGTCCAATGTCGACCTCGCCGCCCGTGTCGGCCTGTCGCCCAGCCCGTGCCTGCGCCGGGTCAAGGCGCTGGAGGCCGACGGGGTGATCTCGGGCTATGTGGCCCTGCTCGACCGGCGCAAGCTGGGTCTGGACGTGGTGGCTTTTGTCGAGGTCCAGGTGGACCGGCACAACGACACGGTGGCCGACGCCTTCCGCAACGCCATCCTGCGCGACCCGGCGGTGGTCACCTGCCAGGCGATGACCGGGGCGTTCGACTACCTCTTGAAGGTGGTGGTGCCGAACCTCGACGCCTATGCCGAGTTCACCATGAAACGTCTTTTGAAGATGCCGGGGGTCAAGGATGTCCGCTCCAGCTTCGTCCTGGAGACCCTGAAGGACTCAACCGCCCTGCCCCTGGCCCAGCTCGACGACCGCTGAAGCTTCAGAAAAACTCCGCCCCTTGCCCTTGCGTGACGGGATTGCGCCCGCCCGCGCCTTGCGCCCTGATGGCGGCGAACACGGGAGCGGACCTCATGGACCTGGCCTGGAGCGACACCGACCGGCGATTTCGCGAGGAGGTGCGCGACTTCCTCGCGGAAAAGCTGACGCCGGATCTGATGAAGGTCGGCAAGGGCCTGACCAGCGTCTATGGCGACGGCCCGGTGGGCGTGGCCTGGCAGAAGATCCTCAACGCCCAGGGCTGGGGCGCCCCGGCTTGGCCGGTCGAGTACGGCGGCTGCGACTGGTCGGTGGTGCAGCACTACATCTTCTCCAGCGAGCTTTCCGCCGCCGGCGCCCCGCCGCAGTCGCCCATGGGCATCGGCATGTGCGGGCCGGTGCTGATCGGCTACGGGACCCCTGAGCAGAAGGCCCATTACCTGCCCAGGATGCTGAGCGCCGAGGACTACTGGTGCCAGGGCTATTCCGAGCCGGGCTCGGGCTCGGACCTCGCCTCGCTGCAGATGAGCGCGGTGGCCGACGGCGACGACTTCGTCTGCAACGGGCACAAGATCTGGATCACCCACGCCAACTACGCCAACTGGATCTTCTGCCTGGTCCGGACCTCCAGGGAGGAGATCCGCCAGCGCGGCATCACCTTCATCCTGATCGACATGAAAACCCCGGGGGTCGAGGTCCGGCCGATCGTCTCCCTGTCGGGCGAGCACGTGCAGAACGAGGTGTTCTTCACCGACGTGCGGGTCCCTAAGGCCAATGTGGTGGGCCAGGTCGGCGACGGCTGGACTGTGGCCAAGTACCTGATGCAGTTCGAGCGCGGCGGCCATGCCGCCTCGCCGGGCCTTTCCGGCCGGCTGAACAAGATCCGCGCCATGGCCTCGAGCGAGAGCGACGGGGCCGGTGGTCGGCTGATCGACGATCCTGCCTTCCGCGCCAAGCTGGCCCAGGCCGGCGTCGAGATCGCGGCCCTGGAAGGGGTCGAGCTCAGGCTGATGGCCAGCCTGTCCCAGGGCGCCGCGCCCGGGCCGGAATCCTCCATGCTGAAGACGGTCGCGACAGAACTCAGCCAGAAGCTGACCGAACTGGCGATCGAGGCGGCGGCCCATTTCATCGCCCCGTTCCAGCCGCACCGGACCAGTCCCGGCGGCCCTGTTCCAGGCTTCACACCGCCCGGCGACAACTTCGCCGCCGGCCCTGAGCACAGCTGGACGGTGATGGCCAAGTACCTGAACGATCGGGCCGGCTCTATCTATGCCGGGACCAACGAGATCCAGCGCAATATCATGGCCAAGGCCGTGCTGGGCCTCTGAGGCCAGCGCTCAGAAGTCCTCGACGCCGAACCGCGCCAGGCCCTTGTTCTCGCCGGGCGGGTCCAGGACGCTGACGTCCAGGGCCAGCGGCTGGCCGATCCAGTCGCCCAGCGTGGTGTGGTCGGCGAGGTCGTCGTGGGTCAGGGGGTGGACCAGCACCTTGAGGCCGCTGGCCTCGAGCACCGGGCGGATCGCCCCGAGGTCGCGCGCCAGAAAGTGGATCTCAAACTGCGAGATCGGGTGCGGCCCGACCGGCCCGTCGCGCAGGGCGCCGGCCATCAGCACCAGGGCCCGGCCGCCCTCGCCCCCAAACCCCCGCAAGGTCTCGCGCAGCGCCAGGGCGGCGTCGCGCTGATCGTCCACATAGTAGATGTGCGCGTGATAGGGCGCGGCTTGATCCATGAATTCGAGCCCCGTGGCGAATGAAGGCGCGGAACACGCCGCGCCGGTCGGAATGGACAGTCGCTATCTGGGGTGTCAGGCCAGCGCCGCCAACCCTGCCCGCAGACGCGGAACCTCCCCCGCCGGCAATTGGCTCTCGACCGCGGCGTGGGTGCGCCGCCAGATCGGCTCGGCCTCGGCCAGGACGGCCATGCCGTCGGGGGTGAGGGTCAGAAGGCGGCTGCGGCGGTCCTTGGGATCGATATGGACCTCGAGCAGGCCACGGCGCTCCAGCGGCTTGACCGCGGCGGTCAGGGTGGTGCGGTCCATGGCCAAGAGCCCCGCCAGCGAGCCGATGCTGGCCGGCTCAGGCCGGTTCAGCCCCATCAGCAGCGAGAACTGGCCGCTGGTCAGGCCGACGGGCCGGAAGGCGTCGTCGAACCGCCGCGCCAGCCGCCGCGCGGCCCGCTGCACGTGCAGGCAAAGGCAGGCGTCGCGCACCTCGTGGGTGGTGTCGAACGAGACGCAAGGAGCCGGCGCTTGCTTGAGCATGAATCTCCTATGTTGATATCAACGTTACCTGTCAAGGCGCGATGCGCCGCACCGCCGGCCAAGGTCCGGACGCAGCCGCCGCTCACCCGGCCAGCTGCGTCCGGTAGGCCTCTCTCGCGGCCTTGAACACTTCGAACGGAAACCTGATCGGCGCCCCGGCCAGGCTGGCGGCCAGCATCTCCAGATGCGCCGCCCAACCGGCGGCCGCCCGGGCCGCATCCTCGCTCGCAGGCGTCGTCACGTTCAGCTCCAGCCGGGTCTCGGGGCCGATCGGCTCCAGGCTCCAGCGGATCGGCCGCCGGGGCTCTCCGGGCTGGCTCCAGGAATATTCCAGCTCGTGCAGCGGTCGCCAGAGCGTGACCTCGCTGTCGATCACCGTGCCGCTGTCGGCGAAATCCAGGCGGGCGGCCCCGCCTTCGCGCGGCTCGATCTGGCCCGGCGCCAGCCACTGGGGCAGGCGTTCGGCCTCGGTCAGGGCCGCCCAGACCTCGTCCACATGGTTGTCCAGCGTCAGGCTGATCGTCGCCAACACATCCTCGCCGATCCGGGTGAAGGTCGCAGGCTCGAAGGCGACCTGTTCCAACAGCATGGCCTCTGACGTCACGACGCCCTCCGCTTTTGCGCAAACCTGGACCCGCCTGCGCAAGCTGTCCCTGATCTGGGTCAATCGGCGCCGCTCTTCCCATTCCTGGCGAAGCTTCTAGGCTGCTCTCCCAAAAGGGGAGGCCAATATGAGGCGGATCGGCATGGCGGCGCTGGCCGCCGTCTGGGCGATGGCGGCGGCCCAGGCCGGCGCGGCGACGCCAGGCTCGGCGCGGCAGGATCAGCTCG
This sequence comes from Phenylobacterium montanum, assembly GCF_018135625.1. NCBI lineage: Bacteria > Pseudomonadati > Pseudomonadota > Alphaproteobacteria > Caulobacterales > Caulobacteraceae > Poindextera > Poindextera montana. The sequence goes on along the minus strand of NZ_CP073078.1, from coordinate 4,474,608 downwards.
CCGTCCCTGGCCTGGACCAGACGGCCGACATCCTGGTCGACCGCTGGGGCGTGCCGCACATCTATGCCGGCGACGATCACGACGCCTTCTTCCTCCAGGGCTGGAACGCCGCCCGCGACCGGCTCTGGCAGATGGACCTCTGGCGCAAGCGCGGCCTGGGCCTGCTGTCCAAGAGCTTCGGCCCTGGCTTCGCCGAGGAAGACCGCGCCGCGCGCCTGTTCCTCTATCGCGGCGACATGGCGGCGGAATGGGCGGCCTATGGCCCGCGGGCCCAGTCGCGCACCGGGGCCTTCGTCGCCGGGATCAACGCCTATGTCGCCGCCGTCCGCGCCGGCAAGGCGGCCCTGCCGGTCGAGTTCCAGATCACCCACAGCCAGCCCGACGACTGGGCGGCCGAGGACGTGGTCAGGATCCGCAGCCACGCCCTGACCGGCAACATCACCACCGAGGTCGCCCGCGCCCGCATGGCCTGCCTGGCCGGCCTTGCCGCCGACCATCTGCGCCAGAAGATCGAACCGCCCTGGACGGTGGAGACGCCCAAGGGCCTGGACCCATGCGACGTGCCTGCGGACGTGCTGCACGACTACCAGCTGGCCACCAAGGAAGTCGCCTTCCAGCCCGAACAGAAGCAGCTCGCCTGGATCACCACCCCGCCGCCGGAGGAGGGTTCCAACAACTGGACCATCGCGCCCTCGCGCACCGCCACCGGCCGCCCGATCCTGGCCAACGACCCGCACCGGGGGTTGGGAATCCCGTCGATCCGCTACCTCGTGCAACTGAACGCCCCGGGTCTCGACGTGATCGGCGCCGGCGAGCCGGCCCAGCCCGGCGTGATCATCGGCCACAACGACAAGATCGCCTTCGGCCTGACCATCTTCGCCATCGACCAGCAGGATCTCTACGTCTACGACCTGAACCCGGCCGACCCGCACCAGTATCGCTACCAGGGCCGCTGGGAGCCGATGCAGGTGGTGCGGCAAAGCCTGGAGGTCAAGGGCCAGGCGCCGCGTGAGATCGAGCTCGACTTCACCCGCCACGGGCCGGTGATCTATGTCGACGAAGCCCATCACAAGGCTTTCGCCCTCAGGACCAACTGGTCCGAACCCGGAACGGCCGGCTACTTCGGCACCTCCGAGCTGCTCTCGGCCTCGGACTGGACCAGCTTCCGCGCCGCCATGACCCATTGGGGCACGCCGTCCGAGAACATGATCTTCGCCGACACGGCCGGCCACATCGGCTGGCAGGCGGTGGGCCGCTCGCCGATCCGGCCGAACTGGGACGGCCTCCTGCCCGTGCCCGGCGACGGCCGCTACGAGTGGAAGGGGTTTTTGACCCTCGACCAGCTGCCGCACGTCTATGACCCGCCCGAGGGCTGGTTCGCCTCGGCCAACGCCATCAACCTGCCGGCGGACTATCCGTACAAGGAGCGCAAGGTCGCCTTCGAATGGTCCGACCCTTCGCGCATCCAGCGCATCGACTCCGTCCTGGGCGCCAACGGCCATGTCAGCCTGGCCGACTCCATGGCCCTGCAGATGGACGACTTCAGCACCGTCGGCCTGCGCCTGACCGCGCTCCTGAAGCCCCTGCACAGCGACGACCCGCAGGTGGCGCAGGCGCTCAGCCTGCTGACCGCCTGGGACGGGCATGAAAGCATCCACAGCCCAGCGGCCGCCCTCTACGAGGTCTGGAGCACCCGCCACCTGGGCGCCGCCCTGGCCGAGCACGCCCTGCCCGCCCCGGCCCGTCCCTTGATGGGCGGCGGCAGCCTGGAGTCGGTGACCGAGGCCCTGGAGACCGCCGACCCGGCCCTGGGCGCGGACCCCAAGGCCGCCCGCGACGCCATCCTGCTGGAGAGCCTGAAGGCCGCCGTCACCGACGTCTCCGCCCGCCTCGGCCCCAACCCGGCGACCTGGAGCTGGGGCCGGCTGCACCATGCCGAATGGGCGCCGTCGGTCGCCATCCTCGCCGACCCGGCGACCCGAGCCCAGATGAGCGTCGGCCCGCTGGAAGTGCGCGGCGGCGCCTCGACCCCCGCCGCCTCCAGCTACACCAAGGACAGCTTCAACGCCGCCTCGGGCGCGACCACCCGCCTCGACATGGACGTGGGCGCCTGGGACAACAGCATGGCCATCAACGGCGCCGGGCAATCTGGCGATCCCTTCGACCCGCACTATCGCGACCTGTTCCCCCTATGGGCCGGAGGAAGCTTCATCCCGCTCCTGTTCACCCGCCCGGCGGTCGAGGCCGCGACCGAGCGGGTGATCCACCTGACCCCAGCGCCCTGACCCCAGGAACCCGACCCGCATGAAGCCTGTCCTTGCCCTCGCCGCCCTGGCCTTGCTCGGCGGCGCCCCGCCGGCCCTGGCCCAGACAGTCCCGGCCGCCGTGATCAGCGACCCCGCGCCCCAGACCCCGCCGCCGCGCTCGTCCGAGGTGCTGATCCCCTCGGACGGCCAGGGCATGAACGCCCTCATCTACCTGGCCGGCGGGCCGGGGCCGCACCCGACCCTGGTGCTGCTGCACGGCATTCCCGGCAACGAGCAGAACCTGGACCTGGCCCAGGCGGTACGCCGGGCGGGGTGGAACGTCCTGACCCTGCACTATCGCGGCGCCTGGGGCAGCCCGGGGGTGTTCTCCATCACCCATGTGCAGGAGGACGCCGACGCTGCCCTGGCCTTCGTCCGCCAGCCGGACATCGCCGCCAAGTTCGACATCGACACCAAACGGATCGTGCTGGGCGGCCACAGCATGGGCGGCTTCGCTACCGCCTCCCACGCCCGCCACGACCCCGACCTTCTGGGCGTGATCCTGATCGACGCCTGGAACGCCGGCGCCACCGGCGAGCAGTTCTCCCACCTGACCCCCGACCAGCGCGCCGCCGCCGCGCCCCAGCGCTTCAACGACTTCGGCAATTCCCTGGCCGGCGCCACCCCGGCCAGCATCGTCGAAGAAGTCACCGCCCACCGCGCCGAATGGAACTACCAGGCCTGGGCCGGTCAGCTGACCAAACGCCCCCTGCTGGTGATCGGCGCCGCCCAGGCCCTCGGCCCCGAAAACCACAAGCTGGCCCAGGCGGTCACCGCCGCCGGCGGCCAGGTCACCGACATCACCTTCCCCAGCGACCACAGCTTCCAGGATCACCGCATCGCGCTCGAAGCGGCGGTGGTGACGTGGTTGCAGGGGTTGAAATAGGGGTGCGTGGTTCGAGACGCGGACCTGATGGTCCGCTCCTCACCATGACTAGTTCTTGTGATCCACAAACCGCGTCATGGTGAGGAGCCCGCGCCAGCGGGCGTCTCGAACCACGCACCAGCCTCAAACCCTCAGCGTCAGCCCCCCATCGACCGCGATCGCCTGGCCCGTAACGAACCCCGACTCCTCGCTGGCCAGGAACAGGGCCACCCGGGCGATGTCGATCGGCTGGCCCAGGCGGCGCAGCACCGACTTCTTGGCCCAGACCTCGGCGTGGTGCGGGTTGGCGAAACTGGCCGCGGTCATGCCGGTCTGGATCGCGCCCGGCAGGATGGCGTTGGCGGTCACCCCGTGCTTGCCCAGCTCCAGCGCCAGGGTGCGGATCAGCCCCAGCACCCCGGCCTTGGACGCGCAATAGGCCGCCAGGCCATAGTCGGTCCCCTCGGCCATCACGCTGGCGGTGGCGATGATGCGCCCGTGCGGCGCCGCAACCAGATGCGGGATCGCCTGCCGGCACAAGCGAAAGCCGGCGCGCAGGTTGACCGCCTGCACCCGGTCCCACTCCGCATCGCTCAGCTCGGAGACCAGCACCGAGCCCGACACCCCGGCGTTGTTGTAGAGCACGTCCAGCCGCCCGAACGCCTCCAGCGCCGCCTCGACGATCACGGCCGGCGCCTCGTCGGCGGCGATGTCCTGGTCCAGGACGCGGATGCGCGCATCCTCGAACGCCAGCGCCGCCCCCGGCCTGTCCACCGCCAGCACATGGGCGCCCTCGGCGGCGAACAGCTCGGCGCTGGCGCGGCCTATGCCCGAGGCGGCTCCGGTGACGATGGCGACCTTGCCCGCAAGCCGTTCCATGGCAGTCCCTCCGCTTGGCCTTTTCCAGTGATTGTGTTCAGGCTAGCCCCAACTCCACGCCCCTGTCTGCGCTGACGTAAGGACACCGCCGTGATCAAGCTGACCTTCGCCCTGGTGCGCCTGCCCCACCTGACCCGCGAGGCGTTCCAGGCCTACTGGTTCGACCATCACGCACCCCTGGTGGCGAGCGTGAGGGAGCCCCTGCGAATCCGCCGCTATGTCCAGCTACACAGCCTGCCGGCCGAGGTTTCGGAAGGCATCCGCATCAGCCGCCACGCACCTGACGACTTCGACGGCGTCGCCCAGCTCTGGTGGGACAGTTTCGAAGACATGGCCGGCCAGCACGACGCCGCGGCGGCCGAAGCCGGCCGCCTGCTTTTGGAAGACGAGCGCAAGTTCATCGACCACAGCCGCTCCCCGCTCTGGTGGGGCGAGGAGAAGGTGATTTTTTAGGGGACCCAGGCCCTCCCCGCACACCCAACCCCGTCATCCCGGCCGGAGGCCCGCGCAGCGGGCTGGAGAGCCGGGACCCAGCACCCCCGCTCTTGACGCGCGATAGCAGCAGCGTCGAGGCCAGTGCGGCTGGGTCCCGGCTCTACGCTACGCTCCGGCCGGGATGACGAAGTTTTGGGTAGGGAGTGGAAAATCAAGGCGCGCCGGCCATCGGCGGCGGCCGAAACCACCGCAAATAGGCCCCATCCGACGCCACGAATGGCGAGGTCTCGTCGCCGCCGGCCATCTCCTGAACCGCCCAGGCCTCCCGGGCCAGATGCACCCAGTTCACCGGGATCTCCAGATCCCGGCAGATCATCTCGATCACCACGCCCATGGGCCTCGTGAGCACATCCCCATAGATGTCTTCGTCGGAAAGCCGCTCCCAGACCCGCCCGCAGAGCCGCTCAGCCTTCCAGGCCGTAGCCTCGTCGTCGGCCACCACCCGGTTCACGATCCGCGCGATCCTTCGCCGACGCTTATCCAGCGGGTCTTCCTGCGGCGCCGCCTCCGTGACGCGAACGCACCCAGCCTCCAGCGCCGCCAGGTCCTTGACTGCCTTGGTCTGCAAGGCCAGCGTCAGCCGCACCGCCCGGGTGACCTTCTGGAACGCCCGGTCCAGCCCCTCGACATCCGCGCCGCCAGCCGCCTCCTCGACCGTCCTCTGCGCCAGGGCCTCGGCCATCCGCGTCCCGGCTTCCGCCAGCCGATCCAGAAACGCCACCTGCCGCTCCGCCACCCCACGCGCCATCGCCGCGGTGGACACGGGGTCCGCCGCGCGGGCGTCGTCGAAATCGGAGGGTTCGGGCTGATGCATTATGTGACAAATAGGAACATTCTTCCAGGGATTCGTCAAGCCTGAAGCCGTGTGCGCGGCGAGCCCCTCCCGCTCCATCCGGAGGAGTTTCTGGCCGAGCTGAATCGCAAAAGCTCTGCCCGGCCCGCTTTCTTCCCGAGGCTTCAACTACCTTGACATACGTCAACGCCTAGGACGGCGGTCGCGCGTCTGACTGTGAACATCGCCAGCCGTCGCGGCGCCCGGTAGTGGGGCAGCAACCTTGCCTCTAGCTTGATCCGACGCGCCGTTACGGTCTGGTTTGCTGAGCGGCGTCTTGGCCCGACCAAGCCAAAAAGGCGGTTCCGGTGGGCTCAATGAGGAAGAAAACCGTCGAGCGCTTGACGCGCACTGTCATCAATCACGTCCCGGCGATGATCGCCTACTGGGACAGCGAGCTGAAATGCCGGTTCGCCAATGAGAAGTACCTGGAGTGGTTTGGACGTTCAGCCGACGAGATGATCGGCATCTCGATCCAGGACCTGATGGGACAAGAGCTGTTTGCGAAGAACGAGCCTTTCATCCGCGGCGCGCTGGCCGGTCAGCGGCAAGGCTTTGAGCGGACTTTGTACAAGACCTCCGGCGAGGTCGGCCATACCTGGGCGCAGTACATACCGGATATCGACAGGCGCGGCCGGGTGCTGGGATTTTATGCCATGGTCACCGATGTCAGCCCGCTCAAGGAGGCCGAAGAGCGCCTGAAGGAAGCCAACATTGCGTTGAACCAAGCCCGCGACGAGGCCGAGGCCGCAGCCGCGGCGAAGAGCATGTTCCTGTCCAACATCAGCCACGAACTGCGCAATCCGCTGACCGCCATCATCGGCTTTGCCGATCTGCTGGCCAAGCAGGGCGGCCTTTCGGACATGCAGACCAAGTACGTAAGCCGAATTCAGCAGGCGAGCTCGGCGCTACTTACGACCGTCAATGACGTGCTCGATTTTTCGAAACTGGAGGCCGGCCAGGTGGAGATCGAACCGCGGCCCATCGATCCGGCTGCGCTCGGGTTGCGCGCCCTGGAGATGTTCGAACTCGATATGGCGAAGAAGGGCCTCGCCCATCGGTTCGAGGCGGTCGGCGCACCAGCGCGGGTGCTCGCTGACGACACCCGCGTTCGCCAGATCCTGATGAACCTCATCGGCAACGCGGTGAAGTTCACCGCAAGGGGTGGCGTCCAGGTGCGCTGCGAGTTCCGGAACCAGGATCAGCGTCTTCGTTACGAGATCATCGACACTGGCCCCGGCATTCCCAGAGATCGGCAGGACCGCCTGTTCAAGCGCTTTTCGCAGGTGGACGCCTCCACCAACCGAAGCTTTGGCGGCACCGGCCTGGGCCTTGCGATCTGCAAAGGTCTCGCGGAAGCGATGCACGGCAAGGTCGGTGTGATGAGCGCCCCGGGCGAAGGAAGCTGCTTCTGGGTCGAGATTCCCGCACCGGTCGCGCTTGAGCCCATCGAGTTCGGCGATGCGAAGGAAGCGGTTCCCCAGCCGGATGTCATTCGAGGACTTCGTCTCTTGGTTGTCGACGACGAGCTGGCGAACCGGGAACTGGTGCGCTCCATAGTCGAGCCGCTTGGCGTGGTCGTGACAGAGGCGGCCGGGGGCCCCGAAGCGGTCAGTCTCGCGCGGGCCGATGGCTTCGACATCATTCTGATGGATGTACGGATGCCCGAAATCGACGGTCCGATGGCGACCAAGATCATACGCGCGATGCCCGGGCCCAACGCCTCCACCCCGATTATTGGGTTCACGGCCGACATTGTCGGCGATGCGCCTGCGGATTGGGCGAGGCTATTCGACGGACTGGTGTTGAAGCCCGTCGTGCCGGCGGATCTTGTAAGAGCGCTGGCCGACTACGGCGTGCATAGAGGCCGACCCGATCGCAAAACCGAGCGAGCCGTCACTCCGCGCTGACGTTTTCAGTCGCTCCGCCGCCTGGTCCCGCGCCGAAACTCGCCGTTCAATTGGCTGGTCGCAGCTCGTCAAAAAGCCCGCAGATTCCTTGGTGGCGGACGCTCGGCTGGATTTCTCCCGAGCGGCCATGGCCGCGAAGGGCGGGACGGAGCAGGGGCCGTCGCCACCACCGATCAGTGCTGTGTCGGCCGAACCAGGCTCATGTCGTAACCCAGCTCCCGAGCGCGCGCGTCGATGATCTGGCGGGTCTCCACCGACGGCTCGGCCGTGCGGCTCAGGAGCCAGAGGTAGCGGCCGGACGGTTCGCCCACGATCGACCACGCATAGTCGGGATCGTGGTCGAGAACCCAGTAGTCGCCAAAATAGAACGGACCAAAGAAGGATACCTTCAGCTTGGCGTTCCCGCTGCCCGCCACGACCTTGGCCCGGCCCTCGGCGATCTTGGTCGGGCCGTTGGGGTCGCCTCTGCGGCAGCGGTTGATGACCTGCACGGCGCCGCTGTCCCGGACGCGATATTCGGCGGTGACAGCCTCGCAGCCGCGCTCAAACCAGTTCTCGTAGCGGCCGATCTCATACCAGAGCCCGACGTAGCGATTGAGATCGACGGTCTTGGCGGGTTCGGGGACAGACCGGTTGCCGACGCGCCCGCGCGTCGCAACGGCGCATGCGCCCAATGCGACGGCGGTCACGGCGACCACTGCGAGGGGGACAAGGGGGCGGCGGAGGGTCATGCCTGTGACAACGGCGCTTGGCGAACCTGGTTCACCTCCGCTGTTCGCTCAGCCGAGGCGGGTTTCGTTTTGGGGCGGCCTCGCCAATCCTCCAGCACCGGCCCCAGCGCCGCCTTCAGCGGCCCCAGCCACGGCTCGTACGCGCGCCACTGGTCCAGCCCCCCGCGATAGATCGGCCGGCGCACCTGTTCGGAGCTGACCGTGCGCACCGAGCGGTCGGTCTCCCAGAACCTCAGGCATGGCGCCTCGAATTCCAGGCCGCAATAGTCCAGGAGCCGGCGGATCTCGGCCTCGGTGTTCTCGACCATGTCCTCGTAGATCACCCGATGCACCCGCCCCGGCAGGACCTGGTCGAAGTGGTCCATCAGCCGCACATAGTCGCGGTAGTAGCGGCCGAGGTCGGTCAGGTCGTAGGTGAAGGTCTGGCCCTCGGCGAAGTGCTGCTTGAAGCAGGAGAAACAGGTCCCCAGCGGATGGCGGCGCGCGTCGATGATCCTGGCGTTCGGCAGCATCAGCTGGATCAGGCCGATGTGCTGGAAATTGTTCGGCATCTTGTCGACGAACATCGGCCGGCCGAGCTTGCGGTGGACCAGGGTCTGCGACAGGTAGCGCTCGCCGAGCTCGGCCAGGCGCGCCGGCGCCAGCGCCTCCAGGCAATCCGGATAGGGCCGCCCCGGCTCGGCCCGCCCGACCCCGGCGAGCTCGAAGGCCAGGTGCTCGACGTAAGGAAGCTCCATGGTGCCCTCGACCGCCGAGTGGCTGGCCAGGATCTGCTCGACCAGGGTCGAGCCCGAGCGCGGCAGGCCGACGATGAAGATCGGGGCCTGCGACGGCGCCCCGCCGCCTGCCCGGGCGGCGAAGAAGCCAGCGGTCAGCACGGCCTGCGACCGGTCCGCCAGGGCTGTCACCGCCGCCGCGTCGTAGGGCGCCTCGGCCTTGCGGATCGCCGCGCCCTGGGCGTAGTGCGCGAACGAGCCGGCAAAGTCCTTGCGGTCCTCCAGCGCCTTGCCGAGCGCATAGTGCAGGTGCAGCCGATCCTCCGCGGCCAGGTCGCCGCGCCCGAGCTGCGCAGCGATCGCCGCCTCGTCGCCGGCCCCGAACGAGGCCACCTTCAGGTTGGCCAGGCTCCAATAGGCGTCGCCCAGCCCCGGGGCCATGGAGATGGCCTTGCGATAGGCCGCGACCGCCTCGTCCTGGCGGCCCACGGCGCGCAGCGCGTGGCCGTAGCTGAGCCAGACATGCGGCTGGCCGGCATAGTCCCGGGCCAGGGCCTCGGTGACCTCGATCACCCGCTCGTCCTCGCCGATCAGGCCCAGGCAGCCGGCATAGAGATTGCGATAGGCCGGGTGCTTCGGGTCGCGCGCCATCAGCCGCTCGACGTGCGGCATCGCCTCGGCCGCCCGCTGCTGGCGGAACAAAGCGCTGGCGTAGCTGAAGCGCATGCCGTCGTGGCCGGGGGCCAGCTCCAGGCAGCGCGCGAGCAGCCCCTCGGCCGCCGCCAGGCGCATTTGCCTCAGATAGGTCTCGGCCAGCAGCCGCAACGGCTCCAGCTCGTTCGGCCGGTCGGCGATATGGCGGCGCAGCAGCGCCTCGGCCTCTGAAAGGCGCCCGCCATAGAGCGCCGCCGCCGCTGTCTTCAGGGCGGGATCGGTCACCGAAGCCCTGGAATGCTCGGCGAAGGCGGCCTCGGCTCCGCGCAGGTCGCCCTCGCGGAACAAGAGGTCGCCAAGCGTCCGCCAGGCCTCGGCCAGGTCGGGATTGAGGCCCACGGCATGACGCAGGGCCGGCTTCGCTCCCGGATCGCCCAGGTCCGCCAGGCTGGCGCCAAGTTCGTAATGGGTGTTGGCCGCCCGGGGAAAGGCCTTGGCCAGGGGCTCCAGGATCGTCCGGGCGCCGCCGGCGTCCCCCTGCCGCCGCCGCGCCGAGGCCAGGATCAGAAGCGCGCGAGGATCGTTCGGGACCCGGGCCAGGATCGCCCGAGCCTGCCGCTCGGCCGAGGGCGCGTCCTGCGCCAGGCTCAGCGCCGCCTGGTCGACAGCGGCGGCGAGGGAGCCGGGCGGGGCGTCAGCCATGTTGCAAAGGTCCGATCATAGGGCGGATCGTAGGGTGCTCCGATCCCATAGAAAAGCGGGCCGGAGTCGCCTCCGGCCCGCCATGCTCAGTTCCGGACCCGACCTTTAGAAGGTGTAGGTCACCCGGCCGTAGAAGTAGCCGCCGTTGATGCCGATCGGCGAGAACTGGATCGGCTCGCCGAACACGTTGTTGCCGTCGGCCGGACGCCCGCCCACCGTCGGCACGCTGATCGGCCGCTGGTCGAACAGGTTGTTGGCGCCCATGTTGATCCGCAGGTTGCTGGTCACCTTGTAGGAGACGTCCAGGTCGGTGATGCCGAGGGCGCCTTCCTTGACGTTGGTCAGGCCGGCGCCGGTGCCCGCGCCGTTATAGCTTTCACGCTGCGACACCGAGCCGTAGACATCCTCGCGCAGGTTCACCGCCCACGGGCCCTTGGTCCAGTAGGCCGCCAGCACGATCTTGTACTTGGGGGTCGCCGTGGTCAGGGCGTCGATCGCGGTCGGCAGCAGCAGCGCGGTCTGGCCGAACTGCGGGTCGGCATTGTAGTCGACCGCCGGCAGCGGCGCGATGTGCCGCAGGGTGGTCTCGTTGTAGTTGAAGCCCGCCGACCAGTCGACGTGACCCATGTCGCCGAAGTCCGACGAATAGGTCGCGGTGACTTCCGCCCCACGGGTGCGGGTGTCGGCGCCGTTGGTGAACAGCTGGATGCTGGTGTAGCTGACCCCGTTGGCCACGGCGCCGATCGAGGCCAGGGCGTTCACGATCGCCTGGGACACGATCACATTATAGGATGAACCCGCAGTGCAGGACACCGGCGCATCTGGGTTGGGACAAGCGACCAATTGGGAGCCCAGGAGACCCGCGCTCCCGACGATGCGGCTCTTGATGTCGATCTCATAGAAGTCCGCCGAGATCTGCATCCGCGGCACCGGATGCAGCACGAATCCGAAGCTGTAGTTATGCGAGGTTTCCGGCTGCAGCGGCTGGAAGCCGGCGATCGCGGCCGCGGCCGAGTTCGGCGGCAACTGCCCCTGAATGAACGACGGCGAGACGTTGATGCCTTCGTAGAACTCTTCCTGCGGCGTCGGCGCCCGGAAACCGGTGCTGATGGTGCCGCGGACGGCGATCATATCGTTGAAGTCGTAACGCGCCGTGACCTTGCCGACCGTGGTGTCGCCGAAGTCGCTGTAGTGCTCGTAGCGGCCGGCGAGGTCAACGTGTAGGCCTTTGATCACGTCTGCGGCCAAGTCGATATAGCCGGCATAGCTGGTGCGCGCGTGGCCGCCTGCATTGAGCGGGGAATAACCCGAGAAAGACTGGGCCCCGGTACCGCCGTAGTAGGAACTGGACTCGCCGGCTCCGATGGCGAAGGTGTTGCGCCGGGTCTCGCCGCCGAGGGCGACGTTCAACGGCGAGGCCAGGAGGCCAAGGTTGAAGTCGCGGCTGACGTCGATGTTGTTGGTCCACTCGGTCGCGTCAAACGAGCCGTCGAAGAAGTTGCGCTGCGGCGCGATCGGCGTCGGGTTGATCGACTGGAGGTCGGCATACAACTCAGCGTTGGCAGAATTGATCGTGTAGACCAGGTCGTGGTCCTTGCCGTAGGTCGACGAGACATCCCAGTTCCACCCGAGCGTCGTGCCCTTGATCCCGCCAGTGAACGAGTAGTCGTCTTCCTGGAACTTCTCGCGCGGGCTAAAACCATACTTGAACGGATAGATCACATTTGAACCATCTAGGCATTTTCCGGGCGTGTTCGGGTCCAGCGCACCCGGCGCGGCCGGGGTGCCGGCGCAGCCTTTCACCCGGCTGGGGCGGCGATAGTTCTCATAGCCGGAGTCGGTGCGGTGACCGTAGCTGCCGAAGCTGTAGAGCTGGATGTCCGGCGTGATGTTGTAGCCGGCGTTATACATGACGTTGTAGATCTGGTACTCGGGGTCCCCATAGATGTTGTTCATCTTGGGATAGCCGGGCGTCAACGGTACGTTGGTGTTGTCGATCGGTTGGGGGCCGGCGTTCTTGAAGCTGCCGTCCGGATTGTTGAAGCGGCGGTCATAGGTGCCCTGGCGGCTGAAGCTGTGCACCTTTTCTTCGGCGGTGAAGTTGAAGAAGCCCTTGTCGCCGATGGCGAGGCCCTTGTTCAGCGACCAGGCGGCGGTTTCGCCGTCCCCTTCGTAATATTCACCGGCGGTGCCCGAGACCATGCCCCCATGGTCCTGCTTCTTCAGGATGAAGTTCACCACCCCGGCGATGGCGTCCGAGCCGTACTGGGCGGCGGCGCCGTCCTGCAGCACTTCGACGTGGTCGATCGCGTCCACCGGAATGAAGCTCAGGTCGGTGGTCGCCGCGCCCTGATAGGGGCTGCCGCCGTCGACCTGCAGGTTGGCGGTGCCGTGGCGGCGCTTGCCGTCGACCAGCACCAAGGTCTGGTTCGGGTTCAGGCCGCGCAGGGCGGCCGAGAGGGTCAAGGCGGCGGTGTCGGCGCCGTACTGCTGGGCGTTGAAGGAGGGCAGGCTCTGGGACAGGGCCTGCATCAGGTCGGGCTGGCCGACGCGCTTCAAGGCGGCGGAACCGACCAACTGGATCGGCGCCGGGCTGTCCACGGCCTTGACGCCGGTCTGGCGCGTGCCGGTGACGATGACTTCCGCCGACGCCTGGTCTGCGCCCGCAGCGGGCGCCGGCGCGGTCTGCGCCAAGGCCGGCGCGGCCAAGGCGGTCGCCAAGGCGATGATGCTGCTGCTGAGCAACGCTGATTTCATGTCCCAAACCCCTGTGCTGACATGGTTAGACTAGTAGAGGACGCTTGTTTCGCTCTCTTCGCGTCTCTTGATCGCCGCGGACTCCGGCTGTCGGGCTTCGTCGCAGTATCGCAGTTGACAATGCTTCCCTGACCTCGGACCGCAGACTGACTGCGGGAGTTCTACATGAACACCCCAGGACGTGGACTCTTGGGCCCACTGTTCGATTGAGCGATTTCCCCCGCCCAACGCTGACGGCCATGGTTGCGCCGCCAGATGTCGATTGACAATCATTTAAGCGCCGCCCAGCCCAAAATTTTTGCTCAACTGTGTAAATTGATCACGGTCGATCGCATACTTATCCTCGATAACTGATGCTTGATACGAATCCCGGTATTTGGCGCGCTCGCCTTGCCCAAAACGGGTTTTCAGCCCACCCCTGAACCTGGGACCCGTGACGGTCAGGTGTAGACCCCGGGCGCCGGGGCGCACCCTGCCCGGCTGCTTGCGCCGTGTTGAAAGGCGCCCTTGCCGCGAAATGAGGCGCCATCGGGCGCAGCTTTTGCGGGTTCGCCCGAAAGCGAGGCGGAACGGTGGGAAAAGCCGGTTGGACTTCCCCGGCGGCAAGGGTCTAGCCCTCGATCCAAGAGCAAGAACCCCGCGAGGACGCCCATGAATTTCGAATTCTCGGACGAGCAGAAGCAGCTCCAGGCCGAGGCCCGCCGCTTCCTCGAGGCCAAGTGCCCGCCCAAGGCCGTGCGCGCCGTGCTGGAGGGTCCGCAGCCCTTCGACCGCGACCTCTGGAAGGGCCTCGCCGAGATGGGCTTTCTGGGCGTGGCGATCCCCGAAGAGCATGGCGGCCTGGGCGCCGGCTATCTGGAGCTGTGCGTGATCGCCGAGGAGATGGGCCGGGTCCTGGCGCCAACGCCCTTCTCCTCCTCCGTCTTCCTCGCCACCGAATTCCTGCTGGCCGCGGGATCGCCGGCGCAGAAGGCCGCCTGGCTGCCGAAACTGGCCTCGGGCGAGGCCATCGGCTGCTTCGCCCTGGCCGAGGGCAATGGCCCGGCCATCGCCCGCAACATCAAGGCCCAGGTTTCCGGCGGCGGCCTCTCCGGAACCAAGCTGCCGGTGGCCGACGGCGACGTCGCCGACTTCGCCATCGTCGCGGCCCGCAGCGCGCCAGGGTCCGACGAGCGGGGGATCTCACTCTACATCGTCGACCTGAACGGCCCCGGCGTGACCCGCGAGGCGGTGGAGACCATCGACCCCACCCGCAGCCACGCCAGGCTGAGCTTCCAGAACGCCCCCGCCGAGCCGCTGGGCGCCGCGGGCGAAGGCTGGGCCACCATCTCCCACGTCTATGACCGCGCCGCGGTTTTGACCGCCTTCGAACAGGTCGGCGGCTCCGACCGCGCCTTGGAGATGGCCCGCGACTACGCACTCGAGCGGATGGCCTTCGGCCGGCCGATCGGCTCGTTCCAGGCGGTCAAGCACATGCTGGCCGACATGTACGTCTCGGCCACCCTGGCCCGCTCCAACGCCTATTACGGCGCCTGGGCGCTCTCCACCGGAGCGGCCGAGTTGCCCGAGGCGGCGGCCACCGCCCGGGTCAGCGCCACCCAGGCCTTCCAGCACTGTTCCAAGAACAACATCCAGGTCCACGGCGGCATGGGCTTCACCTGGGCCTTCGACTGCCACCTGTTCTACCGCCGCTCGAACCTGTTGGCCCTGAACCTCGGGCCGCTGTCGCAGTGGGAAGACAAGCTGATCCAGCGCCTGCGCGCCAAGAACGCCGCCTGATTTCGGGAGCCATAAAGATGAATTTCGACGACACGCCCGAAGAAGCCGCCTTCCGCGCCGAGGTCCGCGCCTGGATCGACGCCAACGCGCCCAAGCAGTTCTACAAGGAGCTGGCCACAGCCGGCTTCGGCTCCGGCGGCGTCAAGAGCGCCGACCCCATGGCCGCCTCCAAGGCCTGGCAGAAGAAGAAGGCCGAGGCCGGCTGGGCCTGCCTGCATTGGCCCAAGGAATATGGCGGCCGCGGCGCGACCCCGATCGAACGGGTGATCTGGGGCCAGGAGGAAGGCGTCTATGGCGGCCTTTCCGGCGTCTTCATCATCGGCCACGGCATGTGCGGCCCGACCATGATGGCCTGGGCCTCGGAAGAGCAGAAGCGCCGCTACCTGCCGCCCCTGGCCTCGGGCGAAGAGATCTGGTGCCAGCTGTTCAGCGAGCCCGCCGGCGGCTCGGACCTCGCGGGCCTCCGCACCAAGGCCGAGCGAGACGGCGACGACTGGGTGATCAACGGCCAGAAGATCTGGACCTCGGGCGCCCAGTATTCGGACTACGGCATCCTGATCACCCGGACCGACCCGACCGTGCCCAAGCACAAGGGCCTGACCATGTTCTTCCTCAGCATGAAGACGCCGGGGATCGAGATCCGCCCGATCAAGCAGGTCAACGGCCAGTCCGGCTTCAACGAGGTCTATTTCACCGACGTGCGCATCCCCGACGCCCAGCGCCTGGGCGCGGTAGGCCAGGGCTGGCAGGTCTCGCTGACCACCCTGATGAACGAGCGGCTGTCGATCGGCGCCGGCATGTCCACCGGCTTTCCCGAGCTGTTCGACCTCTGCTGCCGCCTCGAGACCGCCAATGGCCTCGCCGTCGACGACCCGGCGGTGCGCTCGAAACTGGCGACCTTCGCCTGCCGCCAGAGCGGGCTGAAATACACCGGCTTCCGCGCCATCTCGGCCCTCTCGCGCGGCGAGACGCCCGGGCCGGAGAACTCGATCGGCAAGCTGGTGGCCGGCTCGACCATGCAGGAGATCGCTGCGTTCGCCCTCGACCTCGAGGCCGAGGCGGGGATCGTAAACGATCCGGAGATCTCGGCCGCCAACGCCCGTTTCCAGGCCATGCTGCTGCGCTCGCCCGCCACCCGGGTCGAGGGCGGCACCGACGAGATCCTCCGCAACGTCATCGCCGAGCGGGTGCTGGGCCTGCCCGCCGACATCCGCGTCGACAAGGACGTGCCCTTCAACCAGATCCCGACCAGCGGCAAGCGGTAGGAGGCGCGAGGTGGATTTCGCAGACTACCAACACCTCCAGATCACCCAGGAAGGCGAAGTCCTCTGGGCCACCATGAACCGGCCAGAAAGCCTCAATGCGCTGAACCGCGCGCTTGTCGAGGAGCTGCGCGACTTCTTCGTCGGCATCTACTGGCGCCATGACATCCGCCTGGTGGTGCTGCGCGGGGCGGGCGCCAATTTCTGCGCCGGCCTCGATCTGAAGGAGCCCCGCGGCAACGCACCGCGCACGGTCAGCGCGGGCCTGATCAGCCAGCGCCAGATCAGCGAGATCGTCATCGCCATGCGCCGCTGTCCCCAGCCGATCATCGCCCTCATCGACGGGGCGGCGTCCGGCGGCGGCTTCGCCCTGGCCCTGGCCTCGGACGTGCGCGTGGCCACCCCGACGCTGAAGATGAACGCCGCCTTCATCAAGATCGGCCTCTCGGCCTGCGACATCGGCGTCAGCTATTTCCTGCCGCGCATGGTCGGCTCGTCGGTGGCGGCCGAACTGATGCTGACCGGCCGCTTCCTGCGCGCCGACCGCGCCCTGGCGCTGGGCGTCGTCAGCGCCGTGGTCGAGCCGCACATGCTGGAGGCGGAAGGCCGGCAGCTGGTCGACGAGATGCTGCGCACCACGCCCCTGGGCCTGCGCCTGACCAAGGAGGCGCTGAACCACGCCATCGACGCGCAGGGACTGGAGGCGCAGATCGCCATGGAGGACCGCAACCAGATCCTCTGCGCCCAGGGCGAGGACTTCGGCGAGGGCGTCCGCGCCTTCCTCGAAAAGCGGCCGCCGGACTATTCGAAGACGCGGTGATCGGCGTTCCCGGCCTCGAGAAGGCCGCTTTGAAAATCGCGGCGCCACCGCCAATGCGTGGTTCGAGACGCGTCCCTGGCGGGCCGCTCCTCACCATGACGAGCTTTGTGCAGCCCACCCGACCCAGTCATGGTGAGGGCTCGCGCCAGCGAGCGTCTCGAACCACGCAAACCAGATCGCGCCATCGATCCCCAAACGAACTCTCAGTAGAAACACGGCGCCCAGAATGGGCGAAAACCCATCGAGTTCTAACGCTTGCGAAAGCATGCCGGCGCATGGTCGTGCGTGCGCGAACCCTCCCCCGCGCCCAGTCCCTGGTTGTAAAGGCGAGCCCCTCCATGGCCGACCGCAGCGTTCGCGCCCTCACCAACATCGGCGACACGGCCGCCTCCTCGCGCGTGCTGCACCTGATCAAGGTCGCCGAGAAATTCGAGCATGACCCCGACTACAGGGCCCGGCCCTTCTTCAAGAACCGCCTGCTCAACACCGCCATCATCATCAAGCACCGCCTGCGCCGCGACGAGCTCGACCTGTTCAAGTCCTACAAGGCCGTGGCCACCAAGATCCTGGTGCCGATGGACCGGCGCGACCTGAAGTGCGGCGCCCGCTACGTCTTCGTCGGCCAACAGCACTATGACAGCCTGATCGTCGACGCCTTCGGCGACGACCTGCGCGCCGGCTCGCCCGACCGCGCCACCCTGGACGCGATCGACGAGTTGCCCACCCTCGACCCCTTCATCCTGCGCGAGCACCTGGCGCGACGGGACATCCGCCCGGCGGCCTGCTATTTCGACATTTCCCAGGCCGATCTCGACAACATGCTGGTCTTCGTGCGGCGGGAAATCGCGCCCCTGATCGACCTGACCTTCGGCAAGACCAGCGAGCTGTCCTCTTACGCCCAGATCCTGGTCAACAAGATCCTGGCCAGCGATCTCGACGGCGAACTGGAGCCGCTCCGGCAGACCCTGAAGCTGGATCCGAAGCAATATTCGGAAGGCATGTTCTGCTGGAAGGGCTTCCTCTACTACAAGTGGCTGGTCAACGACATCTTCGTCCGCGCCATCGCAGTCTCGCAGGAGATCGGCGCCGCCCGCGCCGTCGGCCGCTGCGACGCCGAAACCCGCGACCAGATCCGCGAGTTGCAGGGCAAGCTGGGCGAGGACGTGTTCAACGCCTGCGAATACATCAAGCGATCGCTTGGAGCCTACGACACGGCGTTCAAAGCCCTGACCCAGGCCGGCGACCCGGTGACGTTCCGTGAATTCCTGCTGACCTCGCCGCAGCGCTTCTTCGATCTCGGCGAGAGCCTGGCGGCGATCCAGCACATCGTCAGCTTCTGGCGCTACCGCTTCCCGGAGGGATCGCGCGTCCTTCTGGACCCTTATGAGTTCCACGAAATGCTGCTGGATTTCGAATCCGGCATTCCGCCGCTGGAGCCCCAGGCTCAGGCCTCCATGGCCCTGCAGGCTACGGGCTGAGGCTCAGATTTCCTTGTAGCCGTCGCCTGGGGCGGCCGGCGCGCGAGAACCGAGATGCTTGGCCATCCGGCCCAGCAGGGCCGGAATCTCGAACGGCTTTGCCAGGTAGTCGGCGGCCCCCAGGGATACCGCCCGCTTGACGTCGTCCACGGTGTGCCGGGCGGTCATGACGATGATCGGCATGTGGGCGAACACCAACTGGTTTGAGGCCCGCCGGCGACGAATGTCGGTGAGCACGGCAAAGCCGTCCACCCTGGGCAAGCCGAGATCCAGAAGGATCAGGTCCGGCACGCTCTCCTTCAGCCGCTTCAGCCCGCTGGCGCCGTCACGCGCCCAGGTGACCTCATACCCCGCACGCGTCAGGTTCAGGCTGATCAGCTCGCCGACCAGCTCGTCATCCTCGATCAACAGCACCGACGGCGCGGTGGCTTCCTTCAGCGACATCGCGCCCGACCCGGAATCACGAACCTGGAGACCATAGCATGCAAACGGGGGCGCCGGCCTCTACAGCGCCTTCAACCAAGGTATCAGCCGCGCATTGACCTCCGCCGGCCGCTCCTGCTGGGTCCAGTGGCCGCAGCCGGGCAGGATGTCTGCGCCGGCCAGGTTCGGAACCTCGGCCTTCAGGGCCGCCACCAGGTCGCCGCGGCCCAGCATGCTCAGCACCAGGTCGCGCTCGCCGCCGATGAACAGGGCCGGCTGCTCGATCTTCCGCCCTCGGAATTGCGAGAGGTATTCGAAGTCGCGGTCATGGTTGCGATAGCGGTTCAGCGGCCCGCGGAAGCCGGACCGGGCGAATTCAGCGGCGTAGTAAGCGATGTCCGCCTCGGTCAGCCAGGCGGGGAACGGGTCGGGATCCGGCAGGCGGTGCAGCAGGCTGTCGCCCACCACCTTGTCCTTGGGCCAGGTCCCGTCCGGCGCATCGCCGCTGATCGCATAATAGAACCGGCGGATCGAGTCCCGCGGGTCCGCCTCCAGCTCGGCCTCGGCCACGCCCTCGGCCTGGAAATAGTGCTGGTAGAAGAAGCGGCCCTTGGCTGTGAACAGCGCCTCATAGGCCTCGCGGAACGAACGGGTCGGAATGCCGGTATAGGGCACCGACAGGCCGGCGACGGCGCGGATGCGGTCGGGCCGGATCAGGGCGCTGTTCCAGACGATCGGAGCGCCCCAGTCGTGGCCAACCACCACCGCCTTGTCGTTCGGGCTCAGGTGTTCGATCACCCCCGCCACGTCCTCGACCATCCGCTCCATGGCGTAGGCTTCGACCGGCTGCGGCTTGTCCGAGCCGCCATAGCCGCGCACGTCGATGGCGCAGGCGGTGAAGCCGGCCTCGGCGATCGGCCCCATCTGATGGCGCCAGGAATACCAGGACTCCGGAAAGCCGTGCACGAGGACGACCAGCGGGCCGGATCCCTCCATCGCCGCGCGCAGGCGGATGTGCGGCAGGTCCAGCATGCGAAACTCGGGCAAGGCGCTCTCCCATGGCCAGGCCGATCTTCGCCGGCCGCACTGGAATTTGTCGGCTCAAAGCGCTAGTCGCGAGACCCCCAGGCTGCAAGCCTGCCCCAAGGTAAGCGAGGGTGTTTTCATGGCGAAAAGCGGCATGGCTCTGGCGCTGCATGGCGGCGCGGGCGCGCGGGCGGGCCTGGACTATTCGCAGGAGGTCGCTCACATGCGCGGCCTCGTCGAACAGGCCCGCGATCGTCTGGCCGCGGGCGCAGCGGCCCTGGACGTGGTGGTCGAGGTCGTCGAGGCGCTGGAAGCCTCGGGCCTCTATGTCGCCGGCCGCGGCGGCTCGCCGAACCGGCGGGGCGAGTACGAGCTGGACGCCTGCCTGATGGATGGCGCGACCCAGCGGGCCGGCTCGGTCGCCGCCCTGCAGGGCTTCAAGAGCCCGGTCCGCGCCGCCCGGGCGGTGATGGAGCAGACGCCGCACGTGATGCTGGCCGGCGCTGGCGCCGCCGACTTCGCCCGCGACCAGGGCCTGGAGCCCATAGGCGACCCGGCGGCCTGGTACACCAACGCCCGCTACGATCCCGGCGAGGAGGGTCTGGCCCACGGCACGGTCGGCTGCGTCGCCCGCGATCTTCAGGGGCGCCTCGCCGCCGCCACCTCGACCGCCGGGGTGTTCGGCAAGATGGCCGGCCGGCTGGGCGACAGCCCGGTGCCGGGCGCGGGCGCCTGGGCAGACGGCCTGGTGGCCGTCTCCTGCACCGGCCAGGGGGAGTATTTCCTGCGCACCGCCGCCGCCGCCCAGCTGGCCTTTCGCCTGCGCTTCGGCGGTCAGGCCCTGGGACCGGCGGCCCAGGCGACGCTGGACGAGATCGCCGCCCTCGGCGGCGACGGCGGGCTGATCGCGGTGGACGCCCAGGGGAACATCGCCATGCCCTACGTCTCCCAAGGCATGAAGCGCGCGGCGCTCTACGCCGATGGGCGGATCGTGTCGGAGGTGTTCGCGCCGGAGGAGGCGTAGGTTGGAGCTTCGTGCTGCTCTGAAATAGCAGAAAAAAACTCCGCTCATCCCGGCGAATGCCGGGATCCAGGTCGTATGGCGCTCAAGCCGTTTCAGTGATCATGGATGCAAATCTGCAAGCTCCCAGCTCTATGACCTGGATCCCGGCATTCGCCGGGATGAGCGGACTAAAATCAACTCAAACCCTCACCCCCACGTCCCCGCCATCTGCCGCACCGCCGCGTTAAACCGGTTCCAGGCGTTGATGGCGGCGATATCGACCAGCAGCGCCGACAGGGCCGTCTCGTCATAGTGCCGCGCCGCCTCGTTCCAGACCGGGTCGGGCACAGAGTCCTCCCGGTCGGCGATCCGGGTCACCGCCTCGGCCAGGGCCAGGGCCGCCCGCTCGGCGTCGCTGTAGAAGGGGGTGTCGCGCCAGGCGCCGACGGCGAAGATCCGCTCGTCCTTCTCGCCGTGCTTCTTCAGCTCGCGCGAATGCATGTCGACGCAGAAGCCGCAGCCGTTGATCTGGCTGGCGCGCAGTTCGACCAGCTTGCGGGTGACGAAGGGCAGGCCGTCGACCTCGGCCGCCTTGCCCAGCGCCATCATCGCCTGCATCGCCGCCGGCAGGACCATCGCGGGGTGCTTCATTCGGGTGTGGGACATGGCTCGCTCCTCAGTTGGGGGATTCGAGCCAAGGACGTGTCAGACCAGCTGTTGTGACATGACCGGGCCGATTTTCTTCAAACCGCCAGCCGCCTGCGTGCGATCTCGGCGAACCAACGCGCGCCGAACGGCAGAGAACGGTCGTCGAAATCGTATTCGGCGTTGTGCAGCGGCGCCGAAGCCTCGCCATTGCCGATGAAACCGAAGCAGCCGGGCACATGCTGCAGGAACTGGGCGAAATCCTCCGAGGCGGTGATCGGCGTCTGGTCGCCCCGGGCGTTGTCGGCGCCGAACACCGCCGCCGCCGCCTCCAGCGCTGCCGCCGATTGGGCGGGATGGTTGATCAGCGGAATGAACTCGCGGGTGTAGTCCACCTCGGCGCGGCAGCCGTAGCCGGCGGCCACGCCCTCGGCGATGCGCCGCATCTCCTTTTCCACCAGGGCGCTGACCTCGGGACGGAAACTGCGCACGTCGCCGAGGATGCGCGCCTCGCCGGGCAACACGTTGCGCGCCCCGTCGGTCAGGATCTCGGTGGCCGAGACCACCGCCGCCTCGGCCGGATCTACCCGGCGCGAGACGATGGTTTGCAGGGCCATGACCACGGCGCAGGCGGCGACCATCACCTCCTGCATCGCCTGGGGCTTGGAGGCGTGGCCGCCCTGGCCCCTGAGCACGATCTCGAAATTGTCCTCCGCCGCCATCAGCGGCCCCGCCGTGGTGGAAAAGCGCCCGACCTCCAGCCCCGGCCAGTTGTGCAGGCCATAGATCTCGTCCAGCGGAAAGCGCTGCAGAAGCCCGTCCGCCAGCATGGCCAGCGCCCCGCGGCCCCACTCCTCGGCCGGCTGGAAGATGAAGCAGACCGTCCCGTCGAACCCGCCCTCGCGCGCCAGGATGTTGGCCGCGCCCAAAAGCATGGCGGTGTGGCCGTCATGGCCGCAGGCGTGCATCACCCCGTCATGGGTCGAGCGGTGGGCGCGCTCGCCCTTCTCGTGAATGCGCAGGGCGTCCATGTCGGCGCGCAGGCCGATCGTGCGCCGACCGGAGCCGCGCCGCAGCACGCCGACGACGCCGGGGCCGCCGATCCCCGTGACTACCTCGTCCAGGCCAAGCTCGCCCAACCGCTCGGCGACAAAGGCGGCGGTTCGCTCGACCTCGAAGCCGAACTCCGGCCGGGCGTGCAGGCCGCGCCGCCAGTCGGTCATCTCGCGTGTCAGGGCTTCGATCCCGATCGCCATCTCAGTCTCCCTGCTCGCTCACGAGGCCCGCGACCACATCCAGGAACACATTGGCGCCGGCCACCAGCTGCTCCGGTTCGGTGTGTTCGCGCGGATTGTGGCTGATCCCGCCCTGGCTGGGGACAAAGATCATCGCCGCTGGGCTGATCCGCGCGATCATCTGCGCATCGTGCCCTGCGCCGGAGGTCATCCGGCGAAAGGCCAGCCCACGCGCCTCGGCCGCCCGTTCGATGCGCTGGCAGATCGCCTCGTCGAACACCACCGGCTCGAACCGCGCCAGCACCTCGACCGTCAGCGAGAGGCCCTCGCGCTCGGCCAGGTCAGCCAGGAACGCCTCCAGCGCCGCCTCGGCCGCGGCCAGCCGCGCGTCGTCGGGATCGCGCAAGTCGACGGTGAAGCTCGCCAGTCGCGGCACCACGTTGATCACATTCGGCTCCAGCCTGAGCGTCCCCGCCGTCGCCACCGTCGCCGGCCCGCTCGCCGCCGCCAGCTCGCGCAGGTGGGCGATGGCCACAGCGGCGGCGTGGCCGGCGTCGCGGCGCATCGCCATGGGCGTGGTCCCGGCGTGGTTGGCGCGGCCGGTGAAGGTCACCCGCCGCCAGGAGATGCCCTGCAGGCTCTCCACCACCCCGATCGGCAGGCCCTCGCGCTCCAGCACCGGCCCCTGCTCGATATGCAGCTCGACATAGGCGTGCGGACGGACGAAGCCGGGCTCCAGCGCTCCGGCATAACCGATCCGCGCCAGCTCCGCGCCCAGCACCGTGCCGTCCTCTCCGCGGGCGGCCAGGGCCTCGTCGACGGCGAGCCCGCCGGCATAGACCAGCGAGCCCATCATGTCGGGGGCATAGCGGGCGCCCTCCTCGTTGGTGAAGGCGACCAGCATGATCGGCCGCGCCGGCGCGAACCCCGCCGCCATCAGGCTCTGGATCACCTCCAGCCCCGCCAGCACGCCATAGGCTCCGTCATAGATCCCGCCGTCGCGGACTGTGTCGATGTGCGAGCCCAGCATCAGCGCCGCCTGCTCGGCGCAGCCAGACGGCCTCCAGAGGCCAAACAGATTGCCGATGCGGTCGACCATGACCTCCAGCCCCGCCTCGGCCAGCCAGGCGGCTGTCAGGTCCCGGCCCGCCTTGTCCGCGTCGGTGGCGGCGAGGCGCACCAGCCGGCCCTCGGCGTCGCGGCCGACCTCGCCCAGGGCCTTCAGCCGGCCCAGCAGGCGCTCGCCGTCGACCTGGAGCGTGCTCATGGCGCCGCCGTCTCGCTATTGATCACCCAGACGCGCGATCTGGCGTCCAGGCCGAGCTCGTCCCGCGCCGCCGGGTCCAGCGCCGCCCGGATCAGGCCGGCCAGGCCCGCGACCCCGCTCTCGCCGCCGCTGATCGCCGGATCGGCGCCCACGGGACGCGCCAGGCGGCGCTTGGCCTGGGCGGCGCCCTCATCGCCGACCGCCATGAAGGCGTCCGCCGCGCGCTCCAGTATGCGCCAGGCGACCAGGGACGGCTGCTGGCAGTCCAGCATCGACATCACCGTCCCGCCGCCACCACCGAGCCGGACCAGCCGCCCCGCCCGCGCGCTTTCCATCAGGCACGCCGCCCGCTCCGGCTCGACCACCACCACCTTGGGCCGCCGCTCGCCGAAGCGCGTCGCCAGCCGCCCTGCCATGGCCCCGGCCAAGCCTCCGACCCCGGCCTGGACGAACAGGTGCGTCGGCGGCTCGCTCATGGCCGACAAGGCCTCCTCGGCGATCACCGTGTAGCCCTGCATGATCAGCGAGGGGATGCGCTCGTAGCCGGGAAAGGCGGTGTCAGAGACCAGGGCCCAGCCACGCTCCTCAGCGATCTCGGCCGCCAGGGCCACGGCGTCGTCATAGGGGCTCTCGGTGCGCACCATCTGGGCGCCGAAGGCGGCCATTGCGGCGATGCGCCCCTCGCTGACCCCACTCGGCACGAAGATCACCGCCCGCGCCCCCAGCCGCTGCGCCCCGTAGGCGACTGAGCGGCCGTGATTGCCGGCGGTGGCGCAGGCGAAGGTCATCTGGTCCGCCGGCCCGGGCGCCTCGGCCGCCAGCCGGGCCACGGCGTAGGCGCCGCCGAGCGCCTTGAAGCTGCCCAGCCCCAGCCTCTGTCCCTCGTCCTTGACCACCAGCCGCTCCAGGCCCAGCTCGGCCGCTAGGGCCGGCAGGTCGTGCAGCGGGGTCGGGCGATAGGCCTCCTCCGCGGCGTAGAACGCCATCGCAGCCGCCGCCCCGGCGTCGCCCAGCACCGCCGCGTCGCTCGCCTCCAGCGGGGCGCCATGGATCGGACTGCGGTTCAGGACCAACATGAGAACGCCTCCATGCGCCCCGAACATCTATTGCAGCGGGGGCGAGATGTGCGCTTTGAATCCGCCCCGCATTTGCAAGTTTGTTTCGCCGGAGCCCGAAGTTGCAGCTGGATTCCTTCGACCGCGCGATCCTGGCCATCCTGCAGCGCGACAACAAGACGCCCCAGCGCACGATCGGTGAGGCGGTCAACCTCTCGGCGCCCGCCGTCCAGCGCCGCATCCGGCGGATGGAGGAGGCGGGGGTGATCCGCGCCAATGTGGCCGTGGTCGACCCCGACGCCGTCGGCCGGCCCCTGACCCTGTTCATCGAGGTCGAGGTCGAGAGCGAGCGCGCCGAGCTGATCGACCAGGCCAAGCAACGCTTCGCCGCCGCCCCCGAGGTGCAGCAATGCTACTACGTCACCGGCGAAACCGACTTCGTGCTGGTGATCACCGTGGCCAGCATGGCCGAGTACGAGGCCCTGACGCGGCGCCTGTTCTTCGCCGCCGGCAATGTGAAGCGCTTCCGCACCTTCATCGCCATGGACCGGGTCAAGGTGGGGCTGGAGACACCGACCGCCTAGTCCTCCCCGTCCTCCTCCTCGCGGCCCCAGTCGCCCGCGCCCCAGCCGTCGAACTTGGGCATCGAGGCGATCAGGCCGAAGAGCCCGACCAGGAGCCCGATCAGCGACCATTGCGCCTCGACGCTGAGATCCGGCCCTTCGTGCATCCGCCGCTCGAACTGCGCAGCGGGCGAGGCGGTCCAGCCGACCGGCATGGCGCCCGGGACCCCGCACTTGATGGCGCCGCCGGTGCGGTCCTGGCAGGTCGGGGCGGCTGTGGCAGGGTGGACGGCCAGGGTCGCCGCGGCGGCCAGGGCGGCGAAAACGAACGCTCGCATCTTGCTTCCTCACCCGATGGTCGCGGCCCGCTGGCCGGGCGTTCGCCGGACACAAACCATAGCACCGCCAGCCTTCGCCGGTTCCGACTCCAAGCTTCAGGCACGCTTTCTTGAACGGTCGGACGGGTCTAGGCTCATCCCATGAGCGAGCATCACCACGACTGGAAGCAGGACGGCGTCCGGGTGATCCCGGGCGACCAGCTGGACCCCAACACCGCCCAGACCCCCGGCATGAACCGGGCCGCGGCGATCAACTTCGCCCGGGTGGGGGCGGAAAAGCTGTGGGCCGGCACGGTGACCATCCACGCCGGCGCCAAGACCGGCGCCCACCACCACGGCGAGCTGGAGAGCGTGATCTATGTGCTGAAGGGCAAGGCCCGCATGCGCTGGGGCGAGGCGCTGGAATTCACCGCCGAGGCCGGGCCGGGCGACTTCATCTATGTCCCGCCGTTCGTGCCGCACCAGGAGATCAACGCTTCGGACGACGAGCCGCTGGAGTGCGTCTTGGTGCGCAGCGGCGGCGAGGCGGTGGTCGTCAATCTCGACATCAAGCCGGCTGAGCAGCCCCAGGCCGTGGCGTGGATCGACTCCATCCACAAGGCGCCTTGATCGGGGCGCCGTGTGCGGCTTCAGCCCGCAGCGGGCCGCTTGCTGAGCCGCCGCCCGATCCAGTTGGTCAGCCATACCGCCGGCGCCGTCAGCCACCAGAGCCGCATGGCCAGGTGGGGGTCGCGCAGCGCGACCACGGCCGAGACGAGGAACACCAGCGGCGCGCCGAGCGGGTAGACCATCGCGCCGGCGGGTCCGACATCGCGCTCGTCCTGGGCCAGCAGGGCCGGCCGCCGCGCGACCACCACCAGCACGGTCAGGGCCGCGCCCACCGCCGCCACCGACAGGGCATAGAAGATCACCGACGAGACGGTGGCCGGGTACTCGGCGATCACCGAGGTCGGAAATGGCAGGAACACCACGCTGGCCAGGAACACCAGGTTGGCGAGCCGCAGCGCCCCGTCTTCGCGCCGCAGGCCGCCGAACAGCTGATGGTGGTCCAGCCAGTAGAGGCCGATCACCGTGAAGGAGAGGAAGAAGCCGAACAGCTTGCCGGCGATCTGGCTGAGATCGACCACCCCGTGGCTGGCCTCGGGCAGGCGCAGGTCCAGCACCAAGAGGGTGATGGCGATGGCGAACACCGCGTCGCTGAAGAACACCAGCCGTTCGAACTGGACGTGCGCGCGGTCGGCGGCGTGGGGGTCCTGGGTCTTCATCGCTGTCGGCAGATCCAAACTTGTCTAGAGATCCGGCCGGATCACCGCCTTGCCGATCACCTGGCGGTTGGCCAGGAGGTCGAAGGCTTCGCGCCATTGGGCCAGGGGCAGCTCGGCGTGGACCCGCGGGCGGATGCGGCCCTCGGCGGCCAGGCGCCAGATGGCGTCCTGGTTCTCGCGCCCCTTGTCGGGGAACTGGCGGCCATATTCGCCGGCGCGCACGCCCACGACCGAAAAGCCCTTGATCAGCGGCATGTTGACCGAGATCGTCGGGATGCGCCCGGAGGTGAAGCCCACCACCAGAAGCCGCCCGTCGAAGGCGATGCAGCGCACGCTCTCGTCGAACACCTCGCCGCCCACCGGGTCATAGATGATGTCGGCCCCGCCGCCGGTGATCGCCTTCACCTGCTCGCGAAAGCCGCCGGTGACGTTGATGACGGCGTCGGGGGCGTATTCGCGCTGGATCACCGCCAGCTTCTCGTCCGAGGCCGAGGCGGCGATCACCCGCGCGCCCAGCCCCTTGGCCAGGTCCACCGCCGCGAGGCCCACTCCGCCGGCCGCGCCGTGCACCAGCACCCATTCGCCCGGCTCCAGCCGCGCCCGGCGCACCAGGGCCACATAGGCGGTCAGATAGGCCGCCCCGACCGAGGCCGCCTCGGCGAAGGAGAGGTTCTCCGGCTTGGCGCGAAGCCCGCCCTCCCCCGCCAGCACATATTCGGCGAAGGCCCCGGTCTTGGCCCCGCCGACCACGGCGTCGCCCGGCTTCCAGCGGGTGACGCCCTCGCCCACAGCCTCGACCTCGCCGGCCATCTCCATGCCCGAGGTGAAGGGCAGGGGCGGCTTCAGCTGATATTCGCCGCGGGTCATCAGCAGGTCGGGAAAGTTGACGCTGGCCGCGCGCGTCCGCACCAGCACCTCGCCCGGGCCTGGCCGGGGCGTCTCCACCTCGACTATGGCCGTCCCGCCGTAGTCGGGCGCCAGGGTTTCGACCCGTAAGGCCCGCATCAGCGGATGCGGCCTTCGAAACCCTCGCGCACCAGGCCGGCGATTTCGCGGCAGGCGACGTCGGCGCAGGGCACCGCCCCGGTGAAGGCGGTGAAGGCGTGGGCCAGGCTGTCGTAGCAGCGGAACACCACCGGCACGCCCGCGTCCTTCAGGTGTTTGGCATAGGCCTCGCCCTGGTCGTTCAGCGGGTCGAATCCGGCGGTGACCACCACGGCGGGCGCCAGGCCCGACAGGTCCGCCGCCTTCAACGGCGAGGCGCGCGGGTCGGTGGGGTCCGCATCCGGCGGCAGGTAGTGGCCGATGAACCACTCCATGGTCTGCCGCGACAGGGGATAGGCCTCGGCATAGGTGGTCATGGACTGGGATTCGCAGGTCAGGTCCGTGGCCGGATAGATCAGAAGCTGCAGGGCCGGCTGCGGCTCGCCGGTCCGCTTCATCTCCTGCGCCACCACCGCGGCGAAGTTGCCGCCCATGGAATCGCCGCCGATCGCTGCGCGCCCCTCGGGCGCGCCGAAGCGGGCCGCATTGTCCCGTCCCCAGCGATAGGCGGCCAGCACGTCCTCAAGCCCGGCCGGGAAGCGATGCTCGGGCGCCAGCCGGTAGTCCACCGACAGCACCGCGCAGCGCGCGCTCTTGGCCAGCAGCGAGCAGAACGCGTCGCAGGTCTCCAGGTCGCCGATCACCCCGCCGCCGAAATGGGCGAACACCATCAGGGGCGAGGCCGGGTCCTGGCCGTCGGGACGATAGGCGCGCAGCGGAATCGAGCCGCGCGGCCCTTCGATGCTCAGGGACTCGGTGCGCACCCCGGGCTCCGGCTTGCCGGCCACCACTTGCAGGGCGCCCGCACTGCCCGCGCGGGCCTGCTCGGGCGTCAGGCTGGCCATGGGCGGCGCGCCGCGGGCG
The DNA here is from genome assembly GCF_018135625.1 of Phenylobacterium montanum. NCBI lineage: Bacteria > Pseudomonadati > Pseudomonadota > Alphaproteobacteria > Caulobacterales > Caulobacteraceae > Poindextera > Poindextera montana. The sequence goes on along the minus strand of NZ_CP073078.1, from coordinate 4,445,694 downwards.
GCGTTGGCCAGGAACTGGATGCGCGGATCCAGGGTGCGCCCGCCCTGATAGACTACCCCGCCCCCGGACATCAGCCGCAGCAGCGGCGTCGGCAGGGACAGAAGCCCGTTCAGGATCAGGCGCTGCGCCCCGACATCAGCCATGAAACTCCCCCCGGTCCCTGCTTTCCGCTTCTTCAGCCTAGGCCTTCAGCCGCGGCAGGGCCGGCAGCCCGCCGAGGATCATCGCCACCGCGAACTCGATCGCCGCCGGCACGTCCACCGGCCGCCGCTCCAGCATCTTGTGCCCGACCTCCTCGGCGATGGCGATGCAGGCCGCGGCCAGGTAGTCGGCGTCGACCGGGGCCGAGCGGTCCCGCTCCAGCGCCGCCGAGATCGAGCTCTTCACCTGCTCGAACACCGCCTTCATCTCGGGGGTCTGGGAATGGGTGTGGACGTGAGGCACGCCGTCGCCGGGCGGGCGGACCACGCCCCAGGTCTCGTGCTCCTCGAGGATGAAGTTGAAATAGGCGGTGATGGCGCCGCGGATATAGCTCTGGAAATCGGCGGCGGCCTCGTACTGCGCCTGCAGGATCGGCCGGAAGCGCCGGGCGCCGTCGTCGGCCAGGGCCTCGTACACCTCCTCCTTGGAGCGGTAGTAGTTGTAGAACGAGCCGACCGATAGGCCCGTGCGGCGAATGATGTCGCGCACGGTGGCGGTCTCGTAGCCCATCTCGCCGAACACCTCACGCGCCGCGTCCAGGATCGCGCGCCGGTTCTGCTGTTTGGTCAGTTCGCGCTTGCCGGCGGCCAGGGGAGCGGTGGGAGAATCGAGCAGTTCGAATTCGGACATTCTTGGCCAAGGCTACAGGTCGGGCGGCGCAGGGGCCGCCCCGGGGGTCAAGCAAGCCCTATTCCGCGACCCGCGGCAAGAGGGTGACGCCCCGTCACGGTTGATTGACCGAAGAACGCTCCCCCGATCCGCAGGATGCGCGGCATTCGATCCACTGGCCGGGGCATTGCTCGGGCGAATCGCCGGTCAGGCAGAAATAGTACCTGTGACTGCAGGCCAGCCGGCAACTGTCGCCGCCCGCCGAGCCGGCGGCGAAGCCCGAGGGGAAGGCGCTCGGCGCCGCCCTGGGGATCGGCGACTGCAGCGGCCTGGCCGGGGCGGACAGCGACTGCGGCCCGCGAAGGCCCTCGGCCTGCGAAGCGGCCGGCGGCGACGGCTTCGGCCGGGCGGCCACGCCCGACGTGGCGATGGCCAGGGCGAGGCCCACAGACAGCACAAAGGAGGCCGCGCGCAGCATGGCGCGATCCTGCCGGAAACGTGGTTAAGCCGGCGCTAACCCTTGCGGCGCCTCGTCCGCGACGCCGCGCCGGGGTCGGCGCCGGACTTGGCGTCTCGGGTCACGATCACTCTGGATTGATAACGGCGTTATTGCAGTCTTCGCGGAGCCATGATGGCCTTCGCCCCGGCAGGCGCCCAATCCTTGGGCAAGGGCAAGGGGCTGACCATGTCTGACGTGACGGTGACCGGCGCGGACGGCGCAGCGGGCGCGACTGGCGACAACGGCCAGGACGGCGCCGGCGGCGAACCGGCTGTGGCGACCAACAGCGGCTCAAGCGACGCCGACAACAGCGCCGAAGCGGCCGGGGGCGCCGGCGGCGAGGGCGGCGACGGAACCGGCGATCCGGCGAGCGGCGATGGTGACGGGGGAGACGGCGGTGCCGGCGGCGCAGCGACGGCGGTGACGCTCACAACCGCGGCCGCGGCCAGTTCTTCCTCGACCAGCCTGGCGACCGGCGGCGCCGGCGGTGCGGCCGGCCTGGGCGACGGTTCGGCCGCCAGCGGGGCCGGAGGTCAGGGCGGCCAAGGCGGAGCCGCGCATGCGATCGCCGCCGACACCAATCCCTCGGGCGACGCCGCCGGCACGGCGAGGGCGCTCGGCGGAGGCGGCGGCGGCCGCGGAGCCTCGAGCAGCGGCGGCGCGGGGGGCGGGGCGACCGCCTCCGCCTTCGCCAGTGGTGGGGGCGATGTGACGGCGACGGCCATGGCGACCGGAGGCGCAGGCGGCGCGGGCGGAGGCGACGGCTATGGGCCCGGCGCAGGGGGCGTCAGCTGGGCCGGGGCCATCGCCAACGGCTATGGCCCCGGCGCTGCGACGGCGTCAGCAACCAGCATCGGCGGGGCCGGCGGCGACGGGCTCGCCGGCGCCGACGGCGGCGCGGCCCACGGCGCCTACCTCACCAACACGGTCAGCGGACACACTGAGCAAGGAACCATGAACCTGTCGCAGACCGCCATCGGCGGCGCCGGCGGGAACTCCGATGGCGGTCGCGCCGCGATCGGCGGCCAGGGCGTGTCCAGCCTGAGCTTCGACGACGCCGTCAACGCCCAGAAAAGCCAGGCCGTGAACGCCTGGGTCACCGCGGTCGGCGGCGCCGGCGGGGCTGGGGCATCCGGATCCGACGGCGCCAAGGGCGGCCAGGCGATCGCGCATGTCGCGCTGCAGGAAGATGGCCCCAGCGCCAACGCCTCGGCCACAGGCGGCGCGGGCGGGAGCGCCAGCGGGGCTGGCCGGGCCGGCGGCGCGGGCGGCGGGGCGACCGCCACCGCATCGGCGGTCGCAGTCGGTACAGCCGAGTGGGCGCTGGCGGAAGAGACCGGCGGGGCTGGCGGCGCGGGGCTCTCCGGCGCCGATGGCGGCGCGGGCGCCAGCGCTTCCATGCACAACAATGTCGCCGCAACGCCCAACGCCGCCTCGATCACCCTCACCCAGAGCGTGACTGGCGGAGCGGGCGGCGACAGCGACGGCGGCGTGGCCGGCGCGGCCGGAAGCGCGGCTGCCTGGCTGACCTATTCCGATGACAACGACAGCAGCCACAGCGGCGGGCTGGTGGCCTACAATACCGCGGTCGGCGGCGCGGGCGGCGCGGCGACTGTCGGCGCCGACGGCGGGTCGGCCTCATCGACCTCACTCGTCAACGGATCGCTCGACGGCTTTCTGGCGAGCGAAGATTTCACCTATGCTGTCGGCGGGGCCGGCGGCGCGGGCGGTAGCGGCGGCCATGGCGGCAAGGGGGGCTACGCGACCGCCAAGGGCTCGATGAACAATTCGACCTCCCCCCATCTCTATGTCAGCGCGACCGGCGGCGCCGGCGGCGCGGTGGCGTCTAACGGCGATGGCGGTGGCGGCGGCGCGGCCTACGCCACGGCCTTGTCATTCAGGGACAACGGCCCGGGCGTCGCCAGCGCGATCGCCACCGGGGGCGCTGGCGGAGACGGGGATGGCGCCGGCCACAAGGGCGGCGACGGCGGCGAAGCTCATGCGAATAGCTACGCCTATGGCCAGCAGGCCATCTCCAGCGCCGAATGCATCGGCGGGGCCGGCGGCGCCGGTCACGACCAGGCGGACGGCGGCGATGGCGCCAGCGTCACAGTGGAAGGCGGCTACGGAAGCGTGGCCGGGTCTTCCATCGAATTCGACCAGCACGCCATCGGCGGCGCCGGGGGGGACAGCTATGGCGGGGCCGCCGGTGCGGCGGGGGCGGCGAGTTCCATACTGAGCTTCCATGACCCCTCGCATACGGTGTTCGGGTTTTCGGAGGCCGATGGCGGCCAGGGCGGAGCCGGCCATGACGGCTCCAATGGCGCTGACGGCGGCGCCGCCTATGGCTGGCTGAGCATAACCGGGCTCACCGGCGATGGACGCGCCACGGCCTATGGCGGCGATGGCGGCGCGGCGGACGGATCCGGCCATGCAGGTAACGGCGGCGGCGCGCGCGCCTCGGCCGGCGCCACGATCGCCAACAGCGGCCCCCTCTCCGCCCTCGCGATCGGCGGAACCGGACTGCATGGCGGCGACGCCAGCGCCGTCGCCGGCGAGGCCACCACGGGGCTTTCCTATCTCTATGCTGACGCTTCGACCGCGGACCTTCCGGGCGCCCTGGTGACCGCCGTGTCCGCCCATGCCGCCGCGGTCGCCGGCGGCGGTGGCGAGGCGGTTGCGATCGTCGGGATCGACCATGAAGCCAACGCCTTCTTCGGGCCTGGCCCCGCCCTCACCTTCGCGGACGTGGCGGCGAATCCGGACCGGACCAGCCTTTCAGGCGTGTTCGCCGCCAATACGAACCTCGCCTCGGCCTTTGGCGGCTCGTCGCAGATCTTCGCCGTGGGCCAGCTCGGCGGCGACATCACCCTGGCCCAGCAGCAGGACACCGCCGAGATCGACCTGACCGTGGACCTGACCAAGCTGGCGTCCCGCCAGGACCTGATGGTCGGCTTCTTCAACCCCGGGGCCACGGGGGCCGGATTCGGCGGCCTCAACCTCGACATCACCGCCGACGGGACCAGCGTGCTCCACCAGGCTTTCGCCTCTGTCTCCGCAGCAACGACCTACCTGACCGACCATGCTGTCGATCTGGGCTCGCTGGCGACCGGCGCCTTGAGCGGGAACACCCTGACCCTGCAGGCGGTAGTCACCTTGACCGGTTCCAGCGTCGGCGAGGCCTATGACTTCGGCCTGATCCTCGGCGATCCGCCGGCGCCCGACCCGCACGCCCACGTCCTGCTGGGCTGAGCCCTCAGAGCCAGGCGCAGCCGTCCAGCGCGCAGACCAGGTCGGCGGGGCTGATCGGCTTGGGGATATGGTGGTCGGCCCCGGCCGCGCGCGAGCGGGCCACATCCTCGGCCTGGTCGTGCGAAGTGATTATGATGATGTTGGCCGGCGTCCGCTGTGTGGCGGCCTCGTGCTCGCGGATCAGGCGGGTGGCGGCCAGGCCGTCCAACTCCGGCATGGCCACGTCCATCAGGATCAGGTGGAAGGAGGTGGCCTTGGCGATGTCGACCGCCTCGCGCCCGTCCCCGGCCAAGTCCACCCGGGCGCCCAGCGAGCCCAGTATGGCGCCGATCATCTGGCGATGGCGCTTGTTGTCGTCCACCACCAGGGCGCAAAAGGCGTTGTCGGCCACCAGGCTCTACTCCTGTCACTCGAATACGCCCCATTGGGGCGACCGGGACTATGGCTGAAGCCATGGGTTCGCGCGGTTAACAGCGATCATCTCGGCGAGCGGCAGGTCGTCGCACCATTCGGCGCGGCGCCGGATCAAGGTCCCTTGCACCGCTCGATCAGCGCCATGGCCCCCGCGGGGGCGCGCACCTTGCCCTCGTGGATGATGTAGGCGAACACGTCCCTGGGGCGCTTCTCGGCTGAATGATGGGGGTCGGCGCAGTCGAGGCCCTCTGGCCGTCCGCCCTCGGCCCAGGTCTTCAGCCGCCCGGCCCAGAGGTCGAGGTCCTTGTCCGAATAGGCGGTCTCGATCTCGTCGGAGCCGGTCTGCAGCCGGGCATAGACGAAGTCGCCCACCACATCGGCGAAGGCGGGATAGGTCTGGTGCTCGGCGAACACCACCGGGACGCCGAACCGGCGCAGCAGGGCGGGAAAGGCCGGGGTGCGGAAGCTGTCGTGGCGCGCCTCGATGCAGTGGCGGATGCGCCGCCCGTCGATCTCGTAGGGCAGCAGCTCGAGGAAGGCGCCGAGGTCGGCCTCGTCGAACTTCTTGGTGTTGGGCAGCTGCCAGAGGATCGGCCCCAGCTTGTCGCCCAGCTCCAGCAGGCCCTGGTCCATGAACTTGTCCAGCGACTCGCCAGCCTCGGCCAGCACGCGGCGCTGGGTGGTGAAGCGCGAGCCCTTGACGCTGAAGACGAAGCCGTCGGGGACCTCGCTGGCCCATTTGCGCCAGGTCTGCGGCTTCTGGGCGCCGTAGTAGGTGCCGTTGATCTCGATCGCGGTCAGCTTGCTGGAGGCGTAGCGCAGCTCGTCCTTCTGCTTCAGGTCGTCCGGATAGAACACCCCGCGCCAGGGCTCGAAGGTCCATCCGCCGATGCCGATCCGGATCTGGCCACGCTCGGGCATGCCGCCTTACCTCCCTCTCAGGTCGCAAACCTATGTTGGGCCACGCGACTCTCTCGGCAAGGCGTGCCCTGGCCGACACGTCGAAAGGGAATTCGTATGCTAATGGCCATGGTAAACGATTCTTAAGGAGCCATGTTCGCACAACCCGGCTACGGGGCGTCTCGCTGGGTCGAGCGTCACGGATGGGTTTCGTGGCGGGTTTCCGCTCGGACGAATGGTTTGGGGTTGGGCGAATAGGGTTGATGCGTCGGTTCAGCGTCTTTTCGATCTCGCTCGGTCCGCTGCTGAGCGTCGTAGCGCTCGGCCCGCTGCTGGGCGCCTGTGCGCTCGGCCCCAAGGTGATGACGCCCGACACGCGCCTGCCCGCCGCCTATGAGGCGCCGGCTGCGGCCACCGGCGGCGAGGCGCGGATCGAGGCCTGGTGGGGTCTCTACGACGACCCCCAGCTGCAGAGCCTGGTGGAGGAGGCGCTGAAGCGCGCACCCGACGCCGAGAGCGCCGAGGCCCGCCTGCGCGAGGCGCTGGCGGTGCGCTCTCAGGCGTTGATGTCCTTCAACCCGCAAGGCGCCCTGCAGGCGTCGGGCACGCGCACCGACACCCGGCTGGTCTCGGGCCGGGATTCCTTCTCGCTCGGCCCCGGCCAGCCGCAGATCTCGCTGATCACCACCGGCCCCACCGACACCTACGCCGCCCAGTTCAACGTCAGCTGGGAGCTGGACCTGTTCGGCCGCCGGCGCACGACGCGCCATAAGGCCGAAGCCGACTTGGCCGCGGCGCGCTTCGACTACGCCGCCACGCGGACCAGCCTGGCGGCCAATGTCGCCGACCAGCTGTTCCAGGCCCGCGGCCTCGCCATCCAGCTGGACGATGCGCGCGAGGCGGCGCGGATCCAGCGCGAACTGTTGGACGTGGCGCAGAAGAAGGCGGCCCACGGCCTCGGCTCGCAGGCCGACGCCGATCAGGTCGCCTCGCAGACCGCCCAGACCGACGCCCAGGTCGCCGACCTGGAGACCCAGCTGCACGCCGCGCGGCGGACCCTTTTGGTGCTGGTCGGCCGCGGCGCCGATCCGCTGGAGAGCCTGCCGACCCCGGCCACGGCGGGAACCGCGCCCCCAGTCCCGGCCAGCGTGCCCGGCGCCCTCTTGGCCGATAGGCCCGACGTGCGGGAGGCGGCGGAGAAGCTGAAATCGGCCGCCGGGACCCTGAAGCTGGACGAACTGGCCCTGTTCCCCAAGTTCCCCCTTCAGCCCGGCGCGACCCTCAATTCCAATGTCGAGTTCGGCTCTGCCCTGACCACCAGCGCCTGGTCGATCGGCGCGGGCCTGGCCCAGCCGATCCTGGACCTGCCGCGGCTCAAGGCCGAGATCCGCGCCCAGGGCGCCCGGGCCGACCAGGCGGCGATCGCCTACGGCAAGACCGTGCAGACGGCCTATGGCGAGGCCGAGAACGCCCTGACCGGCCTGGCCTCCGACGAGGCGCGGGTGAAACTGCTGACCGCCGGCGAGGCCCAGGGCCGCTCGGCGCTCGACGCCTCGCGCCGGCGCTACGCCGCCGGCATAGACGACCTCTCCACCGTGCTCACCGCCGAGCGCACCTGGCGCAGCGCCCGCTCCGCGCTGACGGGCGCGCAGGTGCAGGCCCTGCGCCGCTCGGTGCAGGCCTTCAAGGCCCTGGGCGGCGGCTGGAGCCCGCCTGCGGCCACGACCACCCGAGCCGCCCGATGACCAGGACGACGATGACCAAGACCACCGCCCTCGCCCTTGTCCTGACCCTCACCGTTGGCCTCGGCGCCTGCCACAAGGCGGCCGCGCCCGCCGCCGCGCCGCCGCGCACGGTCAGCGTCACCCGCGTGGAGAGCCGCGCCCTGCCCGGCGGCCTGACCACCTCAGGCCTCCTGATTTCGCGCGAAGAGGCGGCGGTGTTCCCGGAAGTCACCGGCTATCGCGTGGCCAAGGTGTTGGTCGAGGCCGACGCCAAGGTCAGCCAGGGCCAGCCCCTGGCCATGCTGGACGACGCCCTCTTGAAATCGCAGATCGCCCAGCAGACCGCGCTTGTCGCTCAGCAGCAGGTCGCCGCCGAGCAGGCCGCCAGCCAGGCCCAGCACATCGAGGGCCTGGACGGCCAGGGCGTGCTGTCGACCGAACAGATCGATCAGCGCCGCTTCCAGGCTCGCAGCGCCAAGGCGGCGCTGGAGGCGCAGAAGGCTCAACTGGCCGACCTGAAGATCCGCGAGGAGCGGATGACCATCCGCGCCCCCGTCGGCGGCCTGGTCCTGGAGCGCAATGTGCGCCCCGGCGACATCGCCGCGGTCGGCGCGACCCCGATGTTCCGCATGATCCGCGACGACCTCGTGGAATTGCAGGCCCAGGTGCCCGAGGCGGCGATCGGCCAGGTGCGGGTCGGCGACAAGGTGCAGGTGCTGCTGCCGACGGGCGCCGCCCTCACCGGCCAGGTCCGCTTCGTCGAACCCGGCGTCGATTCCCAGACCAAGCTCGGCAAGGTGCGCATCAGCCTGCCGGTGCGCGACGATCTGCGTCCCGGCGGCTTCGCCCGCGCCACCTTCGCCGGCCTCGGCCGCACCGCCGTGACCGTGCCCGAGACCGCGATCCGCTATGACGCCGACGGCGCCTCGGTGATGGTGGTCGACCAGAACGACCGGGTCAGCCAGGTTCCGGTCAAGACCGGCGACCACGCCGGCGGCTACGTCGAGCTGGTCCAGGGGCCGCCGGCCGGCGCCCGGGTGCTTCAGGCCGCCGCCTCCTTCGTCCTGCCGGGCGACGTGATCCGGCCGGCGGAACAGGGCCAGGCGGGCGCCCGCTGATGGCCGAACTTCGGATTTCCACCTGGGGGATCAAGAACCCGATCCCCGTGGCGCTGTTGTTCCTGGTCGCGGTGCTGGCCGGCGCGCTCGCCTATACCGGCCTGCCGATCAAGCAGTTCCCGAACGTGACCTTCCCGGGTGTGGCGGTGACCATCACCCAGAACGGCGCGGCGCCGGCCGAAATGGAGACCCAGGTCACCCGGCCCGTCGAAGATTCCATGGCCGGCATCCCCAATGTGCGCGACATCCAGTCGACCGTGGCGCAGGGCGTTTCGACCACGGTGGTCACCTTCGAACTGGGCGAGGACCTGCAGAAGGTCACCGACGAGGTGCGCCAGAAGGTCGACCAGGACCGGGCCGTGCTGCCGCGCGAAATCGACCCGCCCAATGTCAGCCGGCTGGAGATCGCCTCCTCGCCGGTGGTGACCTACGCCGTCTACGCCCCGACCATGTCGCCGGCGCAGCTCAGCTGGTTCATCGACGATACAGTCTCGCGCGCCTTGCAGCAGCAGCAGGGCGTGGCCCAGATCTCCCGCGTCGGCGGCGTCGACCGCGAGATCAACGTCATCATCGATCCCGACCGCATGGCGGCGAGAGGCCTGACCGCAGCCGCCCTCAACACCGCCCTCGCCAGTTTCGACGTCGATTCCTCCGGCGGCCGGGCCAATATCGGCGGACGCGAGCAGACCATCCGCGTGCTGGGCGCAGCGACCACCGTCGCGGCCCTGCGCGAGCTGACCATCCCCACGGTCGGCGGCCAGTTCGTCAAGCTGTCGGACGTGGCCGACGTCGGCGACGGCGAGGGTGAGATCCGCGGATTCGCCCGGCTGGACGACAAGCCGGTGATCGGCTTCCAGGTCCTCAAGACCAATGAAGCCAGCGACGTGCGGGTCGAGGACGGGGTGATCAAGGCCCTGGACAAGCTCGGCAAAGAGCATCCCGAGGTGAAGTTCACCAAGCTGATCTCCAGCGTCGACGACACCCGCGCCAGCTTCCACGCCACCATGGACACCCTGCTGGAGGGCATGCTTCTGGCCTCGATCGTGGTGTTCCTGTTCCTGCGCGACTGGCGCTCGACCCTGATCACCGCCATCGCCATGCCCGTCTCGCTGGTGCCGACCTTCTTGGTCATGGCCCTGCTGCACTTCAGCCTGAACGTGGTCACCCTGCTGGCCCTGACCCTGGTCATCGGCATCCTGGTCGACGACGCCATCGTCGAGATCGAGAATATCCAGAAGCGCGTCCTCACCGGCGCCCGGCCCTATCGTGCGGCCATGGAGGGCGCCGACCAGATCGGCCTCGCCGTCGTCGCCACCACTGCGACGGTGGTGGTGGTGTTCGCGCCGGTATCGTTCATGGGCAGCATCCCGGGCCAATTCTTCCGCGAGTTCGGCATCACCGTGGCCGTCGCGGTGCTGTTCTCGCTGCTGGTGGCGCGCCTTCTGACGCCGCTCCTGGCCGCCTATTTCCTCAAGCCCACGGCCGATCCGCACCCGCGGCCGCCGATGAACCCGGTCTACCAGCGCGCCCTCGACTGGGCCTTGTCGCACCGGATCGTCACCGCTTTGACCGGCGGGGTGATCTTTATCCTATCCCTGGGCCTCAATGTGCTGCTGCCCACCGGGGTGCAGCCGCCGGGCAACCCCAACTTCATCTTCGTCAGTCTGCAAGGGCCGCCGGGCTCGACCACCGCCGACATGGAGCGGGTCTCGCGCGAGGTGACGGCGCTTTTGAAGAAGCAGCCCGAAACCTCGATGGTGTTCACCCAGATCGGCTCGACCGCCGGCGAGGGTTTCGGCGGCGGCGCCTCGGGCGACGTCACCAGCGGCACCACCACCTGGGTCTTGAAGGACAAGCGCAGCCTTTCGGTGACCCAGATCCAGGACCGGGTGCGCGACAGCCTGAAGTCGATCCCCGACGCCCGGGTCAATTTCCAGGGCGGCGGCTTCGGCTCGGCCGACGTGCAGGTGATCCTGGCCAGCCAGAACGGCGAAGCCCTGGCCCGCGCCGGGGACGAGTTGGAGCGTCAGATGCGCACCCTGCACACCCTGGCCGATCCCCGGCCGGCCCACCCACCCACCGGCCCCGAGATCGCCATCCGGCCACGGCTGGACGAAGCCGCACGCGTCGGCGTGACCTCGCAGGCGATCGCCGCCGCCGCGCGCATCGCCACGGTGGGTGACATCGACGCCAATGTCTCCAAGCTGACCGACGGCGAACGGCGCATCCCGATCCGCATCCGCCTGCCCAAGGCCGACCGGGCCAACATCCAGCTGATCCGCGACCTGCAGCTGCCCACCGCCAGCGGCGGGACCACGCCGTTATCCAGTGTGGCCGACGTGGATTTTCAGTCCGGCCCGGCCAAGATCTACCGCTACGACCGCGAACGCTTCATCGCCATCGACGCCGACCTGGCCGGCGGCGCCCAGCTGGGCCAGGGGGTGAAGGAGGTGGGCAAGCTGCCAATCATGAAGCACCTGCCTGCGGGCGTGCAGCGGGAAACCCTCGGCCAGACCCAGCAGTTCATGGAGCTGTTCGGCCAGCTGGGCCTGGCCTTCCTGACCGGCATTTCCATGATCTATGCGGTGCTGGTCCTGCTCTTCCGCAGCTTCTTCAAGCCGATCACCATCCTGTCGGCCCTGCCCCTGGCGATCGGCGGCGCCTTCATGGGCCTCCTGGTCATGCATGAATCGGTCAGCATTCCCTCGCTGATCGGCCTCTTGATGCTCCTGGGCCTGGCGGCCAAGAACTCGATCCTGCTGGTCGAATACGCCATCGAGCGCGAGCGTGAGGGCATGCCCCAGCGCGAGGCGATCATGGAGGCGTGCCGCGAGCGCGCCCGCCCGATCATCATGACCACCATGGCCATGGCCGCAGGCATGGCGCCGACCGCGCTCGCCATCGGCAAGGGCTCGGAATTCCGCCAGCCCATGGCCGTGGCGGTGATCGGCGGCCTGATGACCTCGACCGTGCTGTCCCTGGTCATGGTGCCGGTGGTCTACGAGATGATCGACGATTTCGAGCACTGGCTGACGCCCCGCCTGGCCCGCTTCGTCACCCCCCGCGAAGCCCCGCCCGTCCCGGCTCCCGACGACCGGCTGTAGACTTTCCTCCCGTCGCCCTGCGCGCTGGATGCGACACCACGCCCCTTGAACAAGATAGTTAGGCGACCTAACTATCCGCGCATGAACGCATCCGCCCAGTCTCCCTCCCCGGCGGAGGTCGCGGCCCTGGCCGAGGCCCTGCGGCCGGCCCTGCTGCGGCTGAGCCGCCGGCTGCGCCAGCAATCCCAGTCCCTCGGCCTGTCGCCGCTCGACGCCATGATCCTGGGCGCCATCCGCAAGGTGGAAGGGATCGGCGTCTCCGAACTCGCCGACCGCGAACAGATGAGCCGGCCGACCATGAGCGCCCACGTCAAGCGCCTGGAGGCGGCCGGCTATGTCGCCCGCCTGGAGCCCGACGCGGAAGATCGCCGGCGCGTCGGCCTCAACCTGACGGCCAAGGGGGCCAAGGCCCTGGACGCCGTCCGCCGCCGGCGCAACGACTGGCTGGCCCAGGAATTGGCCAAACTGCCGCCCGAGGCGCGCGAGGCGCTTGCGGCCGCCATCGCCCCCCTGGCCCTCCTGGCCGGAGAGCGCCCATGAACCGGATGACCGCCGAGCCCAAGGCGCTCGACCAGGTCGCCCTGGAGACCGAGGCGCCCGTTGCGCCGGTCGGGCGCCTGGCGCCGATGATCATCGGCAGCGCCCTGTTCATGCAGACGCTGGACTCCACCGTCATCACCAACGCCCTGCCGACCATGGCCCGGTCGCTGCACGAAGATCCCCTGACCCTGAACCTGGCCATCACCGCCTACCTTTTGGCCTCGGCTGTGTTCCTGCCGATCTCCAGCTGGGTCGCCGACCGCTTCGGGGCCAAGCTGATCTTTCGCATCGCCATCGCCGGCTTCGCCCTCTCCTCCCTGCTCTGCGGCCTGGCCCAGACCCTGCCCGAGCTGGTGGCCGCCCGGATGCTGCAGGGCGCGGCCGGAGCGATGATGACGCCGGTCGGCCGTCTGGTCCTGCTGCGCTCGACCCCCAAGTCCGAGCTCGTCAGGGCGATGAGCTACCTGACCATGCCGGCCATGCTGGGCCCGGTGATCGGCCCGCCGATCGGCGGCTTCATCGTCACCCACTGGTCCTGGCGCTGGATCTTCTTCATCAACCTGCCCATGGGCGTCCTCGGCCTTGTGCTGGTCAGCCTGTTCATTCCCGCCATCAAGGAAGAGGATCCGCCACCGCTCGACTGGCTGGGCTTCGTCCTGACCGGTTTCGGCTTCGCCGGCCTGGTCTATGGTTTCGACAACCTGGGCCGGGGCGGCCTGCCCGCCGGCGCGGTGGCCGGGCTGATCGGCGGCGGCGCGCTCTGCATCGTCCTCTTCGCCCTGCACGCCCGCCGCATCGACCATCCGATCCTGGACCCATCCCTGCTGAAGGTCAGGACCTTCATGACCTCGCTGGTGGGCGGCGCCTTCCTGCGCATGGCCATGGGCGCCTCGCCCTTCCTGCTGGCCCTCCTGCTGCAACTGGGCTTCGGCTACAGCGCCTTCCAGGCCGGCCTGATCACCTTCACCAGCGCCGCCGCGGCCCTGGTGATGAAGACCACGGCGCGGCCGATCATCCGTTGGTTCGGCTTTCGCACTGTGCTTGTCGCCAACACCCTGATCGTGGCCGTCACCTTCATGAGCTACGCCCTGTTCCGCGCCTCGACGCCATACTTCCTGATGGTCGGGGTCCTCCTGTTCGGCGGTTTCTTCCGCTCGCTGCAGTTCACCGCCCTGAACACACTGGCCTTCGCCGACATCGACCAGCCGCGCATGAGCCGCGCCTCCAGCTTCTCGTCCATGGCCCAGCAGCTGTCGCAGAGCCTCGGCATCGGCCTGGCCGCCCTGCTGCTGGCCGGCATCCGGCAGGCGCACCACTCGGCCCGCCTGCAGGCCGCCGACGTTTCCCCGACCTTCCTGATCGTGGGCGCGGCCACCCTGTTGGGCCTGTTTTTCTTCCTGACCCTTCCGAGCGATGCGGGCGCAGAGGTCAGCGGGCGGCGCGAGGTTCCTCAGCCGCAACCGGGGTCCATGAGGCTGGCCGCGGCGGAGGATTGAGCCTCCCCTCGCCTTCAGTACCGCCAGGTCTTCTGCGTCATGACGATGTCCTCCGCCACCACGCCGGGGGCGTTCCGCTCCAGCACCTGGCCCAGGGTGTGGGTGTTCTTGATCAGGTCGAAACCCCACTCGGTGAAGGTCGCGGCGTTGAACACGTGCTCCGATAGCAGCGGATTGGTCAGGGCCTGCGAGAAGGCGTCCACCCCGACCATTTTCAACAGCAAGCCCGGCAGGGGCGACTTGGCGACCCGGTCTTCGGCGAACAGTCCGGGGTAGAACTCCACGTCGTCCGGCGTCTCGTAGGCGGCGATCAGGGCGCGGACGATGTCCGGATGGCTGCTGATCTCCTCGAAGGTGGTCGCCCGCGGCATGCCGTACTGCTGGCGATAGTCGTTGTAGCTGGCCAGGCGGTTGGTGCGGGCCTGCTGCACGGCCAGCTCCTCGACGATCAGGAGGGAGTCGCTGGTGTTCAGGGCGCCGAGTTCGCCCGCCGGCTGGGCCGAGGCCGAGGTGAAGGCGGCCGCAAGGCCCGAAGCCAGTAGCGGCCGGTTGTCGAGGGTGAAGTTCAAGAGCGGGATCGCCTGGCCGTGCCACTGGATCTCGTCCGGCATCAGCGAATGCCAGCGATAGAGCAGGCTGAACTCGGCGGTGATCCAGTTCGGCCGGTTCCACTTGGCGTCCCAGGCCACCGAGGGGTCGGCGACCAGATTGAAAGGCATCGGGGTGATGTGGTTGATGTAGTGCTCGACCACGATCTTGATGAACAGCGGGATCATGATGTTGCGGGCGGTCTGGAACACCCGCTCGTCGTCCCAGTCGGGATGCTGCTGGTCGAGCTGTCCGGCGACGCGGTTGTGCTCGCGCAGGAACAGGGTGTTCATCATCGCTGCGAACGGGGTGACGTTGACCCGGTCGCCGCCGCAGGCGAACAGCGAGGCCAGGCGCTCGGGCGGCGGCGGCTGGTGGGTCGGCCCCCAGAGCGGCGGATCCAGGCCCTCGAACTGCGGGTCAACCTGCGTTCCGCCATCGATGTAGAGGAAGGGCGGCAGTTCCTCGCCCTTCAGCACCTGGCTTTTCAGTCGACCGCGGCGGCCGGCGGTCTCGTCCTTCAGCCGCAGGATATCGGTCTGGGCCTCGGTGCGGCCGTAGAGAGTGCAGAGGTCGATCTCGTGGTTGGACGAGGTGCGCCGGCGGGTCTCCGGGGTGTCGGGCTGTCCGGGAACGCCGGTGCGGATGAAGCCGTCGGTCAGATACTGGGCGAAGGCGGGAAAGAGGCAGGTCGATTTCGGCGACAGCAGTTGCGCCCCGCCCTGGCGCACGAAGATCTTGGCCACGGTCTCCAGCGGCGGCAGGCTGGCCGGATCGCGGGTCGAGACCGGCAGCTGGCGGCCCTGCCAGGTGCGGTCGCTGAGGGCCTTCCACGAGGTGTAGTCAGAAGCCGTGCTCCACGGATGCGGCCGGTTCGTGGTGCAATTGACCAGACCGTTGATCACCGCCTTGGAGGCCTCGGCCTCGGCCCAGTTGTCGTCGTCGATCGCATCGCCCACCAGGACGGCCAGGTCGTCGAAGAAGCTGTTGGCCATTGTTGGCTCCGTCGCGGGGGGTGGCGGCGCGTCCGGCGCAAGCAGCGGCGTCAGGGCCGTGGGTTCGGCGCGCTGGGTCCCGTTCAGCTCGTGCCGCACGCGCGAAATGGTCTCGTAGACGGTGCGCCGCACCCGGTTGATGCCGCCCAGCGGTCGGTGTGCGTCCAGGCCGTGCCAGGGGGTGAAGGACAGGTTCTCGCCGAACGCTCGCCGCTCGGGCGTGTCGAAGCCCTGGCGCGGAATGGTCAGGCGGGCGACCGGGACGAACAGCTGGTCGGCCTCGGGCCACTCGATGGTCGGGTCCTCGACCGGCATGTGGTCGGGGCGGGTGCGCAGCTGGATACAGAAGTCGAATGCCGCATCGCCGGCGTCCAGCGCCCTGACCAGGTTTTCGCGCAGGAAGTCGTCGCCGGTGCGGTCCTCGAACAGCGAGGCCGGCCCCACCGGCCGCGCCGAGAACTTGCAGGGGCCGTCGCCATAGAGGTACGGCGTCATGCTCCAGTACTGGCTGTTCAGCGGGTTGGAGACCTTCTGGGCGGCGATCGCCAGCGCCCCCAGCATGTCGTGCAGGTGGATGTGCAGGGGATTGAGGTCCGGGACGAAGAACTTGAAGGGATCGGGCGCCCGCGAAAAATCGACGTACTCGGCGGCGTTGCGGATGAAGAACGCCGGATGGTTGATCATCACGAAATCCTGGACGCCGGAGCGGCTTTCGCTCACCCCCAGGACCTTGATCGCCATGCCCCGCCCGTCGCCGGCCTTGTCCGCGCCCGGCGTGGCCGAACCGTTGGAGAAGCGCACCCAGGCCGAATAGGTCGCCGACTTGGCGAACAGTCCCTTGGCCAGGGTCGGCGGCAGGCCCTCCAGCACCTTCAGCTCGGCCTCCACGCAGCCGTGCATCTTGGCGTGGGCGTCGCGCCGGGCCGGCGGATTGCTGGCCGCCGCCGCGCGCACACGCTGCTCGGCCAGCTGGGCGATGATGGCTATCGCCTCGGCCTCGCCGGGCGGGACCGCCTCAAACGACGAGAGCCCTTCCGGGATCAGTTCGGGAAATTCGCTGACCGGTCCACTCATCTCGGCCCCCCCTTCGAGAACCAAGCTTCACCCGACGAACGCGAGTGAAACTAGGAGTGGAAGCCACGGCAAAGTCAACCGACCGCAGGATGACGCACGCGATCGTGTGTGGCCGCGGTCACACGCGGTGGAGGGCGCGCGCCGGCCTTCGAAGCAGAGATCAGATCAGGACAGCGGACCCGCCGGGCGGGTGCAGGCCAGGATCGCGGCCACCAGCTCCTGGGTGGAGAAGGGCTTGGACAGGTGCCCGCTGGCGCCCAGGGCGCGGATCTTGGCGATGTCCGCCGAGAGAGCCCGGCCGGTCACGGCCAGCACCGGCGTCTGCGAACGCTCGTCAGCGCGGCTGCGGATGCGGCGGGTGGCTTCGAAGCCATCCATCACCGGCATGTTCATGTCCATCAGGATGGCGTCGTAGGCCCGCGCGTCGAGCGCCTGCAGCGCCGCCTGACCGTTGGTCGCCTCGTCGATCTCGCAGCCGAACGGCGCCAAGAGCATCTGGATCAGCTCCCGGTTCAGGTCGCTGTCCTCGGCCACCAGGATGCGCAGGCCGGCCAGGGCGTCGGGCTCGGCCGGGCGGGCGCCCTTGGTCACGGTGAAGTCGGGCTCCACCCGGGCGGTCGGCAGGGACAGGCGCATGGCGACCGCTAGGTCGAAGCCGCTCTCGGCCACGCCGTCCACCACCCCGTCCATCACCTGGGCCAGGTCCTCGGTGATGCCGAAGCTGAGTTCGGGATCGATCCAGCGCTCGCGCCAGCGGCCGCGCGGGGCCGTGCGGGCGGGTTCGCGGCGGCGCAGTTCGCGCGGGCCGGCGGCCACGATCACATCCACCGCCAGCTCATGGTCGCGCTCGACCCCGCGCAGGGACAGGCTGACCTCGCCGGTGCGGCGGGACTTGATGGCGCCGTTGATCAGCTTCAGCAGCACGCGGCGCAGGCGATTGGGATCGCCCACGACCTGGGGCAGGTCGAGGCCGGTCGGGTCCAGTTTCAGCTCGACCCCGATCAGTTGCGCGCGCGGGCGCACCACCCCGATCACCTCGCCCAGGAGAGCGGCGACCTCGAAGGCGCGCTCGTCCCACGAGCCGCGCTCAGCGCCGGCCTTGGCTTCGTCGATGGCGTCCTCGGCCGCGGCCAGAAGGTCGCCGGCGACGAAGGCGCCCTCGATGGCCCGCTCGATGGCGATCGGGCTGGCGGCGGGCGGGGCGACACGGCGGCGGGCGGCGGCTTCGAAATTGGTAGCCGCCCAGGCGCGGCGAAGTCCGGGATCGACCTGAGGGGCCAGGGCGACGACGCCATGCCAGGCGTCCACCGCGGAGACGGCGTCGTCTGCGGCCGCGCGGTCAGAGCCGGAACCGGCGCTGGCGGCGGACGACAGCCTATCGTCGGCCGCGGATGCGCCGCGCTCCATCCCGAAATAAGCGTTCTGCACCATGGCGCTCCCTTCGGATGGCCCGGACCGCACCACCAAAGCTTGGCGCTGGCTGTCCCAAGAAGTCAACAGAATCGGCTCGGGCCCCTGAGTCCAAATTCACCGTTGATGCTCAGAGAATATGGTTAACGAGCTGTTAATCGGCCTTAGGACTTGGTGAACGGCAGGCTATTCGCAGACTCTAGACGGTGCGACATTGAGTCGCTGTGCGACCAAACACCCCGTACATACTTTGGTTGAATCAAGAAGGTCCCGTCGTATTTGCAGTTTTTGTTTGGTTAACCGCAGACCGAGAGTCGCGTTAATATTTATAGACTGGAGCGAGCGAAGGGTTCGCCAGGGCCTGAAGCCCGTATCTGCGCTGGAATTCAACTGGGGCCGCCGTCGGCGAATACCGGCGAGGCTCATGTGCTGTGCGCGGGCGGCCACGCTCGCCACATCGAAACCCGCCGCCGAACAGGTCGGAGTGTTGCGCCTCGCAAAACCTGAACGCCGCGGGCCGCGCCGGGCGTCGCCGCGAAGCCGTCCACAGGGAATCAGTTTTCGGCGATCGCAGCCGTCCTAGGGACCGATCCGCCTACTTCTTCTTCGCCGCTCCGACCAGGTCGCCGGCCAGCACGGCGGAGGCGGTCTGGATGTCGTCGGTGGGATGGGCCTGGCAGTAGACGTCAAGCCAGGCGCCGATGTCCGAGGGGTGCAACCCGGCCAGCAGGTCCACGCGAAGGGCCGCAGCCTGGCCCGAGAGATAACCATAGAGCCAGTCCATCGGCGCGATGCGTTGCAAGGGCTCGATCTGGTCGATTCCCGGCCGGTTGGCGGTCCAGCTGCGGCAGCTCATCAGGCTGGCCCCCACGGCCCTGGCTGGTGCGGTCTCGGTGGTGGCGGAGACTGGCGTCGCCACCGCCTGGGCCGAGGCGGCCTGGGCGCTACCGGCGGCGGCGGCCAGGGCGGAGAGGGCGATCAGGGATAGGCGCATGGACAGTCCTTGGCGGGCCGGGGCATCTGAAGACGCCCCGCCGATATCGCCGCGCCGCCTGCCCCGCAAGCCCAGGCTAGCCGACAGCCATCGCCGCCGCCTCGCTGTTCACCCGCCGGTAGATCAGGGCCTCGGCGATATGGGCGCGCTTCACCGCCGGCGAGCCGTCCAGGTCGGCGATGGTGCGGGCCAGGCGCAGGGTCCGGGTCCAGCCCCGCGCGGTCAGGCCGGTGGCGTCGGCGGCCTTGGCCAGGAGGGCGCGGCCGGCCTCGTCGGGGCTGGCGATGCGCTCCAGATAGCCGCCTTCGGCCTGGGCGTTGAGGCGCGGTGCATTGGGTCCGTCCGCCTCCGCCCGCGCCGCCTGGGCGGCCCTGGCCTTGGCGACCCGCGCGGCGGCCTCGGCGGTGCCTTCCGCCGGCGGCGGCAGGGCGAGGTCTGTGGCGGTGACCGGCGGCACCTCGATCTGCAGGTCGATACGGTCCATCAGCGGCCCCGAGACCCGGCTCTGATAGGACTGGATGCAGCGCGGCGCCCGCCCGCAGGCCCCGCGGCCCAGCCCGCCGTGGCCGCAGCGGCAGGGGTTCATCGCCGCCACCAGCTGCACCCGCGCCGGATAGCGCACATGGGCGTTGGCCCGGGCGACCATCACCTCGCCCGTCTCGAGGGGCGCTCTCAGACTGTCCAAGGCTTGGGCGCTGAATTCGGGCAACTCATCTAAAAACAGGACTCCATGGTGCGCGAGCGAGACTTCCCCCGGCTTGGCGCGCAGGCCGCCGCCGGTCAGGGCGGCCATGGAGGCCGAGTGGTGGGGGCTGCGGAACGGCCGGGCGCGGGTCAGGGCGCCCCGGGCGATCAGCCCGGCCACCGAATGCACCATGGAGGTTTCCAAGAGCTCGGCCGGCGACAGGGGCGGCAAAAGCCCCGGCAGGCGCTGGGCCATCATCGACTTGCCCGAGCCCGGCGGGCCGACGAACAACAGGTTATGGCCCCCGGCGGCGGCGATCTCCAGCGCCCGCTTGGCGCCCTCTTGGCCCTTGACGTCGCGCAGGTCGGGGACACGCTCGCCCTCCAGCACCGGCCCGGGCTGGGGCGGGCTCATCACCTGGGTTCCGCGGAAATGATTGACCAGCGAGATCAGCGAGCGCGGCGCCAGCACCCGGCAGTCGCCGACCCAGGCCGCCTCCGGCCCGCAGGCCTCGGGGCAGATCAGGCCCAGGCCCTGGCTGGACGCCGCCACCGCCGCCGGCAGGGCCCCGGCCACCGGCGCGATCTGGCCGTCCAGGCCCAGCTCGCCCACCGCCGCCCACTCGGTCAGGCTGTCGGGCGGAATCACCCCCATGGCGGCCATGATGACCAGCGCGATCGGCAGGTCGTAGTGGCTTCCCTCCTTGGGCAGGTCGGCCGGCGCCAGATTGACCACGATGCGCCGCGACGGCAGGGCCAGGCCCATGCCGGCGAAGGCGGCGCGGACCCGCTCGCGGCTCTCGGCCACCGCCTTGTCGCCCAGCCCCACCACCACGAAGCAGACCTGGCCGCCGGTCAGCTGCACCTCGACATCGACCCGGCGCGCCTCGACGCCCTCGAACGCCACCGTTGCGACGCGCGCGACCATGCAAACTCCCCGCCCGACTTATCCACAAGACAAGCATGGCAAGCGGAGCAGATCAAGAACAAATATGGAACGATACAAGAAGCTGTTATAGATCAGTCGCTTGGCTGACACATACGTCAACATTACGACGATTAGTTGACCACCCTGCGAGCCTCGGGCAGATGCAACGAGAAGGCGGGTATTTCGACGTCAAACACCTCCCCGTCGTCAGTCAACATCTGGTAGGCGCCTCGCATTTCGCCGGAAGCGGTGGTGAGCGGACAGCCGGAGGTATAGCGAAACGCCTCCTGGGGTTTCAGCCGCGGCTGCTCGCCGATCACCCCCGGCCCGGCCACCTCCTCCGTCCGGTTGAGTGCGTCGGTGATCAGCCAGCGGCGGGAGATCAGCTGCACGGTTTCGGACCCGCGGTTCTCGATCTCGATGGTGTAGGCCCAGAACCAGCGGCCCTCCAGCGGGTCGGAATGGTTGCTCTGGTACTCGCTGACCACGCGCACGACGATGCCCCGCGTCACCGCCTCATAGACCGGCTGGTCCTTGGAGGTGCGGCGCGGGATCCGCCTCATGCGGCGTCCAGCGCGCGTTCGATGTCGCGGCCGAGGTCGGCGGCGCCTTCCAGTCCCACCGACAGCCGCACCCAGCCCGGGGTCAGGCCGATTTCCAGTCGCTGCTCCTCGGTCATGGAGCGGTGGGTGGTGGTGGTCGGGTGGGTGGCCATGGACTTGGAGTCGCCCAGATTATTGGAGATGTCCACGATCTGCAGCGCGTTGAGGAAGTTGAACGCCCGTTCCCGCGTCTCCAGGTCCAGGGCGATCAGGGTGCTGCCGGCGCTCATCTGGCGCCTGGCGATCTCGTATTGCGGATGGTCGGGGCGGCCGGGATAGCGCAGGGCCTTGACCTTGGGGTGAGCGGCCATGCGGTCGGCCAGCACCGCCGCGGTCTCGGTCTGGCGCCGCACCCGCAGGTCCAGGGTCTCCAGCCCCTTGAGCAGCACCCAGGCGTTGAACGGCGACAGCGCCGGGCCGGTGTGGCGGATGAAGTCGCGATAGGCCTCGTCCAACAGGGCGACATCGCCCAGCACCGCCCCGCCCAGCACCCGGCCCTGGCCGTCGATGTGCTTGGTGGCCGAATAGACCACGATGTCGGCGCCCAGCTTCAGCGGCTGCTGGTACAGCGGCGTGGCGAAGACGTTGTCCACCACCACCTTGGCCCCGATCTCCTTGGCCAGCTGACACACCGCGGCGATGTCGGTGATTTCCAAGAGCGGATTGGCCGGGCTCTCGATGAAGAACAGCTTGGTGTTGGGCCGCACGGCCGTGCGCCAGGCGGCGAAGTCGGCGCCGGGCACCAAGGTCGCCTCGATGCCGAACCGCGGCGCCCACTGGTTCATGATCCAGCGGCACGAGCCGAACATGGCCTGGCCGCCCACCACATGGTCGCCGGCGCGCAAAAGGCCGGTCAGGGCCAGGTGCACCGCCGCCATGCCCGAGGCGGTGGCGCGGCAACCCTCGGCGCCTTCCAGCAGGGCCAGCCGCTCCTCGAACATCTTCACGGTCGGGTTGGCGTAGCGGGAATAGACGAAGCCCGGCTCCTCGCCGGAAAACCGGCGGTCGGCGGCCTCGGCGCTGTCATAGACGAAGCTCTGGGTCAGGAAGAGGCCCTCGGCGGTCTCGCCGTATGGCGTGCGCGCCAGCCCGCCGCGGATCAGCTTGGTCGCGGCCTCCCAGGCTGCGGGGTTTTCGCGTTCGTCGGACATACCAAACATCCCTTCCAGAGCGGGCCGGCATCAAAGGCGCCGACCCCTGTCAGGTCAAGGCGCGATACCCGCAAAATGCGCAGCTGGCTGGACTCTTCAGTGCGCATTGGCGAAGCATCGCTGCGATGACTCGCCAGCCCGCGTTCCCCGCCCCCGGCATCCTGCCCTGCCAATCGATCGAGGCCCTGATCGCCGCCGGCGACATCAGCGCCGACAGCCCCTTCCTGCCCGACCAGGTGCAGCCGGCCAGCCTGGACCTGCGCTTGGGCGCCCGCGTCTGGCGCGTGCGCGCCTCCTTCCTGCCAGGGACGGGCCGCACGGTGAAAGAGCGCCTGGCCGCGGTGGCCATGCACCAGCTGGACCTGACGGGCGGCGTGGTGCTGGAGAAAGGCTGCGTCTACATCGCCGAGCTGCAGGAGCGCATGCGTCTGCCGGCCGGAATCTCGGCCCGGGCCAACCCCAAGAGCTCCACCGGGCGGGTCGACGTGTTCGTGCGCCTCCTGACCGACCACGGCGCCGCCTTCGACGACGTGGCCTCGGGCTATGACGGCCCGCTCTATGTCGAGATCGCGCCCCAGACCTTCTCGATCCTGGTCCGCGCCGGCACCCGGCTGAACCAGATGCGGCTCAAGGCCGGCGATCCGCCCCGGCTTTCGGTGCGCAGCGTCGGCGTCGACCTGACCGGCGCCCTGGCCGGCTTCCGCGCCCGCCGCCACGCCGGCGTCGTCGACCTGGATCACGAGGACGGCCACGACCCGCACGACTTCTGGGAGCCGCTCGAGCCCCGCCACGGCGAACTGCTGCTCGACCCCGGCGAGTTCTACATCCTGGCCTCGAAGGAGGCGGTGGAGATCCCCGTGCTGGAAGCCGCCGAG
Organism: Phenylobacterium montanum; assembly: GCF_018135625.1. Taxonomy (NCBI): domain Bacteria; kingdom Pseudomonadati; phylum Pseudomonadota; class Alphaproteobacteria; order Caulobacterales; family Caulobacteraceae; genus Poindextera; species Poindextera montana. The sequence continues at coordinate 4,422,536 of NZ_CP073078.1, read as the reverse complement.
ATGACCCCGATCGACCCGGCGGTGGGCGAGTTCCGCGTCCACTATGCCGGCTTCTTCGACCCCGGCTTCGGCACCGCCGAGGCCGGCGGCCTGGGCTCGAAAGGGGTGCTGGAAGTCCGCAGCCACGAGACCCCGTTCCTGCTGGAAGACGGCCAGACCGTCGCCCGCCTGGTCTACGAACCCCTGACCGAACGCCCCTCCAGGCTCTACGGCGAAGGCGGCTCGCACTACCAGCGCCAGGGGCTGAAGCTGTCGAAGCATTTCAGGCTGTGGTGAGGGCGGGTTCCGTACGGCGCTCGCCAGAGCGGAACCGGGCGGGGCCTGAACGGCGGTTTACCGCGCCGGGGTTGGCGGCTGACAACGACCCAACTCGGTCATTGCCCGCGAGCCGTCGCGGTAGACGTCGCATCACCATCCTGGTTAAGCTTACAAAGCATTTTTGGGGTGAGTCACTTGCGGACATTCATCAAGGTCACGGGACTATTTTTCATTGGACTGATCTTGGCAGGCATGTGCGCGCAAGTGATTTTCGCCCTGCTTGCCGGACGGCCATTCTATGGCGAGAACTACAAGGGCTTGCCGCTCGGAACCTACTCTACGCTGAGCGTGCTGGTCGTCGGTGCAGTGATAGGCCTGATCATGGGCGTTCGTTGGATCGGTCTCAGACTGAAGCGAGCTCTTGAGAGTCGGCGGGCATCGAGCCACCACCAGCATGACCGCTCATCTAGTTCCTGACCGCTCCCCACCCTTGGCGGTAGCGCCACGCGTCCGCTATTCGGCAAGGCCGGATCATGCCCGAGCCCCCGGCAATTGGCCGTCTGGCGCCAGCATGGGTCAACAAGCGGAGCTGTGAAACATGCGCGCCGTCGACGCCAGACACTACTGGATCTCGGCCCGCTTCGAGCGGCGCGAGGGCTGGGATGCCGAAGTCTATCCCTTCAACCTGCCGGCCGTGCGCTATCTTGAGGAGTTGGTGTTCCACCCCAAGGTCACTTTCCTGGTCGGCGAAAACGGCGCCGGCAAATCCACCCTGATCGAAGCCCTTGCTGTGGCGTGGGGCTTCAACGCCGAGGGCGGCAGCCAGAACTTCGGCTTCGCCACCCGCGCCTCCCATTCGGAGTTGCATCGCTTCGTGCGTCCGGTGCGCTCGGCCAGGCGAGCGAAGGACGGCTTTTTCCTGCGCGCAGAAAGCCTGTTCAACGTCGCCACCCAAGTGGAAAGCCTGGGCGTGAGCGGCTACGGCCCCCGCTCGCTGCATGAGCAGTCGCACGGCGAGTCCTTCCTGGCGCTGATGGATCACCGCTTCCGGGGCGACGGCCTCTACATCCTGGATGAACCCGAGGCCGCCCTGTCGCCGAACCGCCAGCTGAGTTTTCTGGTGCGGATGCACGAACTGATCGGCCAGCGCTCGCAGTTCATCATAGCGACTCACTCGCCGATCATCCTCGGCTACCCCGATGCCTGGATCTATCAAGCCTCGGCGGACGGACTGACGCGCATCGACTACGAGGACACCGACCATTTCCAGGTGGCCCGCAGTTTCCTGAACCATCGCCAGACCATGCTCGAGACCCTGCTCGCGGAAGACTGAAATCCGCCCGCGCCGGACTGCCTGGGGCAAGCCCCTACAGCGGCGGCAGCTCCAGCGGCCCGTGGATCCTGAAATCGACAGGCACGTGCTCATTGTGCGCTCCCCGCTCCTCGAGCAGCACGATCATCTGCCCCAGTCGGTCGCGTACGGCGATCGATTGGGCGATGTGGCGGTCCAGTTCGGCGAGCTTGAGCCGCAACTGGCCCACCATGTCGGCGCAACTGAGCTGGCTGGAGCGAGTCTCGCCCAGGGTCCGCTGGATCTCCTCCAGGGTGAAGCCGACCGACTGGGCCTGCAGGATGATCTGCAGGGCCGTCACCGCGTCCTCGCCATACTCGCGATAGCCGTTGGCCAGGCGGTCGGACTGCAGCACGCCGCGCGCCTCCAGGAAGCGGATCTTCGACGGGGCGACGCCGACGCGGCGGGCCAGATCGCCGATCTTCATGCTGGTTCTCCTTAAGGCTTGACCTTAAATCTAAGTTGAAGGTGTAGGCCTGTCCAGAACCTCACAACCTGGACCGCAAGCCTGACCATGTTCGACGCCCAGACCGCCTCGCCGATCTTCGAGCCCCTGACCCTGCCGAACGGCGCAGTGCTGCCCAACCGCCTGGCCAAGGCGGCCATGGAGGAGAACATGGCCGACGGCCAGCAGCTGCCGGGCGAGGCGCTACGGCGGCTCTATGCAGCCTGGTCCAAGGGCGGGGTCGGGCTGATCATTTCCGGCAACGTGATGATCGATCCCACCGCCCTGACCGGGCCGGGCGGGGTGGTGCTGGACGCCTCGCAACCCCTGGCGCCGTTCAAGGCCTGGGCCAGCGCGGCGCGCAGCGGCGGCGGCCATGCGTGGCTGCAGCTCAGCCATCCCGGCCGCCAGGTGATGAAGGCCATGGGCCAGGGGGCGGTGGCGCCCTCGGCGATCGGCGTCCAGATCGAGGGCGCCTCGCACCTCTTCCCGACGCCGCGCGCGCTGGAGCCGGCCGAGATCGCGGCGATCATCGAACGCTTCGCCACGGCCGCCGGCCTGGCCGAACAGGCCGGCTTCACCGGCGTCGAAATCCACGCCGCCCACGGCTATCTGATCAGCCAGTTCCTCTCCCCGCTCAGCAACCGGCGGACCGACGACTGGGGCGGCTCGCTGGAGAACCGCGCTCGGCTGCTGCTCGAGGTGGTCAAGGCGGTGCGGGCCCGCGTCTCCCCCGGCTTCTGCGTCGGGGTCAAGCTGAACTCGGCCGATTTCCAGAAGGGCGGCTTCGCCCTGGAAGACGCCGCCCAGGTGGTGCGCTGGCTGAACGACCTGCCGGTCGACCTGGTCGAGCTGTCCGGCGGCAGCTACGAGAGCCCGGCCATGACCGGCGCGCCCCAGGATGGCGCGATCAATCCACGCGAAGCCTATTTCATCGATTTCGCCCGCGAGATCGCCGAGGTCGCGACCATGTCGATCATGGTCACCGGCGGGGTGCGCCGCCGCGACATCGCCGAACAGGCGCTGCAGCCCAAGGACGGCCGGCCAGGCGTGGCGGTGGTCGGCGTCGCCGCGGCTCTCGCCTTCGACCCGGACCTGCCGATCAAGTGGCGCGACGGGCAGAAGCTCGAGGTCGCCATTCCGCCGGTCACCTGGAAAAAGAAGGCCTTCGCCAGCCTGGCCTCAATGGCCGTGGTCAAGGTGCAGCTGAATCGGATCAGCGAAGGCCGGCGGCCAAAACAGCGGGTCTCGCCGCTGTTCGCCCTCATCGGCAGCCAGCTCGCCACCGCCCGCCTCACCCGCCGCTACAAGGCCTGGATCGCCCGGCGCGAACCGTAAGCTTTGCGGCTCTAGCAAAACACGCGGACGCCAGGATAGATTGTCCCCCGGGCGTGGTTGGGGACTTTAAGTGATCAATAGCCGTCGGTGTTTGGGCGTGGCCGCAGCCGTGGCGCTGGCGGTGTGCGGGAGTGTGGGCTCAGCCTTGGCGGCGGCGCCCCGGCCGGCGGCCGAGGACCTGAACACCATCCACCCCGACCCGGCCGTGCGCCAGGGCGTGCTGGCCAACGGCCTGCGCTATCTGATCCTGCGCAACGCCACCCCGCCCGGCGCGGTCTCCCTGCGCCTGGCGATCGACGCGGGCGCCTATGACGAGACCGACGACCAGCTCGGCGCCGCCCATTTCGTCGAGCACCTGGCCTTCAGCGGCGGCGACAACGGCCATCTCGAGGGGCCCGAGCGCGCCTTCGCCCAGGCCGGCGTGTCGTTCGGGCGGGATCTGAACGCCGAGACCGGCCTGTTCTCCACCGTCTATCGCCTGGACCTGACCAAGGCCGACCCCGCCGTCCTGGCCCAGGCTTTCGGCTGGCTGCGGACCGTGGCGGATGGAACCCGCTTTACGCCCGCGGCGGTGGACCGCGAGCGGGGCATCGTCCTGGCCGAGCGCGAGGCCGAGCTCAGCCCCGCCTCCATCGCCCAACAAGAGCGCCAGGCCTTCATGGGCCCCGGCCTGCGCGTCACCCGCCCGGTCATTGGCACGCCCGCCAGCCTGGCCGCCCTGGACCCCGGCAAACTGCAGGCCTTCTACCGGACCTGGTATCGCCCCGACAACGCCGTGGTTGTGGCGGTCGGCGACGCCGACCCCGAACAGCTGCTCGCCCTGGTCCAGAAGACTTTCGGGGGCTGGACGGCGGCCGGACCGCCGCCGGTGCGCCCGGCGCCTGGAAAACTGGACCTGACCCGCGGCGAGCAGGCCCTGTCGCGCGCCGACATCCACATGGCGAGCCAGATCGGCGCCTGCAGCCTGCGCCCGGGCGCCGCGCCGGGGGCCGACGACGTCGCCAGGCTGCGCGAGCGGCTGCTGTCCGACCTCTGGATTCGCCTGGTCGACAAGCGGCTCGGCGAACTGACCCGCAATGGCCATCCGCCCTACCTCAAGGCCGCGGTCGGGCGCGAAACCGACCTGCGCGAGGCCGAGGTCACCTGCCTGAACGTCATGCTGCTCGACGAACGCTGGCGCCCGGCCCTGGAAGCGGCCCAGGGCGAGCTGTCCCGCTTCCGGGCGCACGGCCCCTCGCAGGACGACCTCGACGAGGCGATCGACAACATGCGGGCCAAGCTCAGGGGGGCCCGAGATCAGGGGGCGACCCGCGACACGTCCGACCTGGCCGGCAGGATGACCGCCCGGGCCCTGAAGCACGATGTGGTCACCACACCGAACGAGGATTTCTGGGCCTTCGACGCCGCGGTCGAAACCATCACCCCCGACGACGTCCGCAAGGCCTTCGCCCGCGACTGGTCCGGCGCCGGGCCGTTCCTAATCGTCGAAGCGCCCCAGCCGCCCCCCGCGACCGAACTCACGGCCGCCTGGGACGCCGGGGCCAAGGCCGCGCCGCCCCCCGCCGCGCCGGCCGAGACCCGCAAGGCCTGGGCCTATGAGGATTTCGGCAAGGCGGGCCGCATCGTCTCGCGTGCGGCGCAGACCGGGCCGGACTTCGTACGCATCCGCTACGCCAATGGCGTGGTGCTGAATTTCAAGAAGACCGATTTTGCCAAGGACGACGTCCAGGTCCGCGTGCGCGTCGGCGCCGGGCGCCAGGAAATCCCCGATGCGGACTTCTTCGCCGCGAACTTCGGCGCCGGCCTGCTGGCCGCCGGCGGCCTCGGGCGCCACGACTTCGGCGACCTGCAGCGGCTGTTCGCCAACACCGGCTGGGAGGCCAAGCTTGCGGTCGGCACGGACGCCTTCGTGCTGCACGGCCAGACCAACGACTGGTCGCTGCGCTCCGAACTGCAGGTGCTGGCCGCCTTCCTCAGCGACCCGGGCTTTCGCCCTGAGGTGGACGCGCGCATCCCGACCGCCGTCGAGACCGTCTATCGCCAGTACCGCGCCCAGCCGGCCATGGCCCTGAATTTCGCCCTGATGGACGCCCTGGCGCCCGGCTCCCCGGCGACCCTGCCGCCCCAGGCCAGGACCGCCGCCCTGCGCATGGCCGATTTCCAGCGGCTGCTGAAGCCGGCCCTGACCGAGGCCCCGATCGAGGTGACCATCGTCGGCGACATCGGCGAAGGGACCGCAAGCGAGTTCGTCGGCGAGACCCTAGGCGCCCTGCCGCCGCGCAAGGACACGCCGCGCACCCAGGCCTCGACCTGGTTCATGCGCTTCCCCGACCAGCCGCCGGCCCTGATCCGCGCCACCCATGAGGGCCCGGCCGACAAGGCCATGGTCGGCCTGGTCTGGCCGCTCTATGTGGCGACGCCGGAGCGACGGCGCGAAGAGATCACCCTGGGCCTGCTGGCCAAGGTGTTCGACGACGACCTGCGCCACCGGGTGCGCCAGGAACTGGCCCAGACCTACAGCCCTCACGTTGGGACCAGCCTGCCCGACCACGCCGACCAGGGCCTGCTGATGGCCGCCGTGGAAGCCTCGCCCCAGAGCATCGAGGCCATGCGCGCGGAAACGGCGGCGATCGCGGAGCGCCTGGCCAAGGGGCAGATCACCGAGGAGGAGCTGGAAGCTGCGCGCAAGCCGTTGCAGGCCGAATACGCCGCCCGGATGACGCGCAACGCCTGGTGGGTCGGCGTGCTCGACGGATCCGCACGCACGCCGGAAGGCCTGGACGAGATGCGGGTCGAGCCGGGCCTGCTGGCCTCGGTCACCTTGGCCGAGGTGCGCGAAGCCGCGGCCCGGTGGCTCGGCAAGCCGCCCATCGCCGTCGTGGTCCTGCCCGAGGCCGCCGCCAGGCCGGCGAGCGCGGCCACGGCCGCGCGGTGACCCCCATGTTCCGGAGCCTTCCCTTGCCTCTGCGCGTTCGCCCGTCTCACCTGGCCCTGTTCGCCGCCCTGACGCTCGGCGCCCCGCCGGTCCTGGCCCTGGCCCCCGCCGGCCGGGTCGAGTCGACCGGCGCGCCGGGCGCCTGCCCGGACGAGCGCGCGATTCCCGACGATTCCGAAAAGGCCATGACGGCCTGCACTCATGTCATCGACAGCCACCCGTCGGACGCGAAGGCCCTGGCCCGGGCCTATGTGGCGCGCGCCAGGGCCGAGGCCCAGGAAAGCAAGAACGACGAGGCCTTCAAGGACGCCGATGCGGCGCTCGCCGCCGACCCGGCCGATATCGAGGCGCTGATCGTCCGCGGCGACGCCCGCGACGCCCAGGGCCATCACGACGAAGCGCTCGCCGACTATGACGCGGCGCTCAAGCTCAACCCCGCCAGCGGCGAGGCGCTGATCGAGCGCGGCGGGACCTGGTACTACTACAAGCACGACACCGCCAAGGCCCGGGCCGACTACGACGCCGGCATCCGCGCCGCGCCCGACGACAGCACCGGCTATTTCCAGCGCGCGCGGCTGGAGCAGGATCAGGGCGAGTATCCGGCGGCGCTGAAGGATCTCGACGCGGCCGCCGCCGGCAAGGGCGCCGACCTGGTGAATGTCGAGCAACAGCGCGGCCTGGTCTATGAATCCATGGACAAGCCGGACGAGGCGATCCGGATCTACAGCCGCATCATCGACGCCCACCCCGACTCCGCCCTGACCCGCAGCTATCGCGCACTGCTGCGCCTGCAGAAGGGCGACAAGAAGGGCGCGGTCGAGGATTGCGACGAGGCGATCAAGACCAATCCCGACCTGGCCTACGCTTACTCCGTGCGAGGCCGGGCGCTTCGCGATCTCGGCGAAAAGGACAGGGCGCTCGGTGACTTCGACACGGCCCTGCGCCTGGAGCCCGACAATGCCGACACCCGGATCTTCCGCGGCGGGGTCGAGCTGGACCTGGACAAGGCCGAAGCCGCACTGAAGGACTATGCCGAGGCCGTGCGGCTGGAACCCAAGAGCAGCGCCGCCCTCTATGACCGCGGCCTGGCCTACGCCCAGCTGGGCAAGCACGAGGAAGCCATCAAGGACTTCGTCGCCTCCGCAGCGCTCGACCCCAAGGACGCCGACGCGCCGTTCAAGGCCGGCTACGAGTCCAGCCAGGCCGGCCGCCCCGACGACGCCCTGCGCTATTACGACATGGCCCTGGCGCGAAAGCCGGACGACCTCGACTCGATGGAGAACAAGGCCGGCATCTATGTCGCGCGCAAGGACTGGGCGAACGCGGCCAAGATCTACGACGCGGCCCTGGTTCTCCATCCCAAGGACGCCGAGTTGCACGACGACCGCGGCGAAGTCTGGGACGGCGTCGGGGACCACAGGAAGGCGCGCGAGGAATACGACCGGGCCATCCGGTTGGATCCCAAGGCCAGCGACGCCCTCACCGACCGCGGCGACCTGGAGCTGGCCGATGGCGAATTCGCCGACGCCCAGGCCGACTATGGCCGGGCCTTGGCCGTCGCCCCGACCAACACCTACATCCTGCGCCAGAGCGGCGAGGCCTACCGCCAGAGCGGCGACCTGGCCCGCGCCGCCGAACGCTTTGACGCCGGGCTGAAGCTGAAGCCGACCGATGTGGACCTGCTGATCGACCGCGGTCTGGTCTACTGGCGCCAGAAGGACAATGACGCGGCCCTCGCCAGCTACACCGCGGCCCTGAAGCAGGACCCCGGCAACACGGCCGCGCTCTACGACCGCGCTCTGATCTATGACAGCCAGGGCCGCTACGACCGCGCGGTGCGCGATCTGGACCAGGCGATCAAGGCCGACCCCAGCGACCCGGAGCTGGTCGAGGAGCGCGGCGAGGTCTATGCCGACCTTGACGACTACCAGCGGGCGGTGCGCGACATCGACCTCGCCCTGGCCATCAAGCCGGACTACGTCAACGCGCTCGACCAGCGCGCCGCAGCCAAACGCAGGCTGGGCGACGAAGCCGGCGCGACCGCCGACGAGGCTGCGGCCAAGCGGCTGAGGGCGGCAGGCAAGGGGTGAGGCGGGCTGTGACCCGCCTCCCATTTCGGCGAAGCGGACAGGTATAGTCCCCGCTCATGGAAACCGTCGAGCTCAGATCCACCCTGACCTGCCCCGCCTGCGGCGCGCGGACCACCGAGACCATGCCGACCGACGCCTGCCAGTACTTCTACGACTGCCCGGCCTGCGCCGCCGTGCTCAAGCCCAAGCCGGGGGATTGCTGCGTGTTCTGCTCCTATGGCGATATCCCCTGCCCGCCGGTGCAGAGCGGCGGAAGAGGGTGCGGTGGAGAGGAGTGACGCGCTGACTGGTCAGGGCCGCCCCTCCCCTCAGTGCCCCGGGAACCCCACCAGCGTTTGCAGCGGCACGCCCACCGCCCGCAGCCTGTCCGCCCCGCCCAGGTCCGGCAGGTCGATGACGAAGGCGGCGCCGACGACATCCGCGCCGGCCTGGCGCAGGAGCTGGACGGCGGCGACCGCGGTGCCGCCGGTGGCGATCAGGTCGTCGACCAGCAGCACGGTCTCGCCGGCCGCGACCCCGTCGACATGCATCTCGATGGTGTCGACGCCGTATTCCAGGGCGTATTCCACGCCGACGGTGGTGTGCGGCAGCTTGCCCTTCTTGCGGATCGGCACGAAGCCGGCCGAAAGCTGGTGCGCCACGGCGCCGCCCAGGATGAAGCCGCGGGCCTCGATCCCCGCCACCTTGTCGATCTTCCGGCCGGCGAACGGCTGCACCAGCTCGTCCACCGTGCGGCGGAAGGCGCGCGCGTTACCCAAAAGCGTGGTGATGTCGCGGAACAGGATCCCGGGCTTGGGATAGTCCGGAATGGTTCGAATGGCGTCCGCCAGGTTCATCGGCGCAGGTCTTCCTTCAAACTCGATGCGTCAGAGCGCCAGCGCGCGGCCGGCGACGGCTTTCAGCTTCTCCACCATGGCCGGGTCGCGCGCGGCGGGGCCGGTGATGATGGCGTCGTTCAGGGTGGTGTCGATCGGCGAGGCGGCGCGCGAGCCTTGCAGCTTGGCCGACAGGCGCACCACCAGATCGCGCGCCTTGGCCGCATTGTCCATCAGGCAGGCGACGATCTGGGCGACTTCGACATGGGCGATGTCCTCGTGCCAGCAGTCGTAGTCGGTGACCATGGCGACCGAGGCGTAGGGCAGCTCGGCTTCGCGGGCCAGCTTGGCCTCGGGCATGTTGGTCATGCCGATCACCGAGCAGCCCCAGCTGCGATAGAGCTCGCTCTCGGCCCGGGTGGAGAACTGCGGGCCTTCCATGGCCAGGTAGGTCCCGCCCTCCACCACGCTGGCGCCGGCCTCGCGGGCGGCCTCGGCGGCCAGGGCCGACAGACGCGGGCAGGTCGGATGGGCCATGGAGACGTGGGCCACCAGGCCGGGGCCAAAGAAGCTCTTTTCGCGCGCGAAGGTGCGGTCGATGAACTGGTCGACCACGCAGAAGGTGCCGGGCGGCAGCTCTTCCTTCAGCGACCCCACCGCCGACAGCGACAGCACATCAGTGCAGCCCAGCTGCTTCAGCGCCGCGATATTGGCGCGGGCGTTGACGTCGGTGGGCGACAGCTTGTGGCCCCGGCCGTGGCGCGGCAGGAAGCATAGCGTGAGCTCGCCCAGGGTCCCGGTCAGGATCTCGTCCGAAGGCGGGCCCCAGGGCGTGTCCTGAGCCACCCAGCGCGCGTCCTTCAGGCCCGGAATGTCATAGAGGCCCGACCCGCCGACCACGCCCAAGACCCACTCGCCCACGAAAGACTCCTTCGCTCCGTCAAACGGGCCTTCCTAGCGGCGATGAACGCCGAGGCAAAGGCCCTTGCGTGGTTCGAGACGCCCGCCCAGGCGGGCTCCTCACCCTGACTAGGATAGTGAAGCTCTAACAGACCTCGTCATGGTGAGGAGCGAACCGTCAGGGTCGCGTCTCGAACCACGCACGACATCTCACCCCAGCTTGATCTCGCGCAGCCGCTCCAGGAGGTAGTCCCGGGCGGTGATCGGCTCGGGGAAGCGGTTCGGCCGCTCCGGCGTCACGCACGACGGCAGGGTCTTGATCAGATAGTCCGGCGCGAAATGCAGGAAGAACGGCGTCGAATAGCGCGAGAAGCCGCGCCGCTCCGGCGCCGGATTGACCACCCGGTGCGAGGTCGAGGGCAGGACGCCGTTGGTCAGGCGCTGCAGCATGTCGCCGATATTGACCACCAGCGAGCCCGGCGGCGGGTTGATCGGCAGCCAGCGGCCGTCGCGGTCCAGCACCTCCAGCCCCGCCTCTTCTGCGCCCAGGAGCAGGGTGATGGTATTGATGTCCTCGTGCGCCCCGGCCCGCACGCCGCCGGCGTCCACCGGGATCGGCGGGTAGTGCAACAGGCGCAGGATGCTGTCGCCGTCCTTGACCGTAGCGGCGAAGAAGTCGTCGGGGAGGCCCAGGTGGCGAGCGATGGCCTTGAGCAGGCGCAGGCCCAGGGCCTCGAGCGAATCATAGAGGGCGGTCAGGTCGGCGCGGAAGTCGGGGATCTCGGCCGGCCACAGGTTCTCGCCGAAGATGGCCCGATAGGGATGGCCGGCCGGCAGCTCGCGCCCGACGTGCCAGAACTCCTTCAGGTCATAGTGGTCGGCGCCCTTGGCGGTCTCTATGCCGAAGGGGGTGTAGCCGCGCTGGCCATGGCCGCCGGGGACCACATAGGCGCGCTTCTTCGCGTCCGGCAGGGCGAACAGCGCCTTGGCGCTGGCGTTGGCCTTTTCGACGGTCTCGGCCGGGATGTCGCAATCGGCGACCACAGCGAAGCCGTAGCGTTCGAACGAGGCGCCCAGCTCGGCGGAAAAGCCGGCGAAATCGGCGCCATAGCGGGTCAGCGAAACGGGAATGATGGACAAGGCGGACCTGACGGGCTGGCGAAAGGCGCGCTGCATAGCGCATCCGAGGTCTGACCTGAAGGCCGCGCGCGCACAAGCCCTGCTCTGGATTGATCGCCGGAACCATCGGCGCATACTGCCCGTAGGGAAGGGCAGCCGCTGCAAGGCCCAAGGAGGCGCGCCGATGAACACCCCCGCGAGCGAGCACACCATCAACCTGGCGCGCAATCCGTGCCGCATCCAGGTCCTGTTCCACGGCCACGTGATCGCCGACACCACCTCGGCGGTGATCCTGAAGGAGGCCGGCTACAAGGCGGTCTGCTATTTCCCGCGCGAGGACGTGGCGATGGAGTACCTGCGCGCCTCGGCGCACAAGACCCGCTGCCCGTACAAGGGCGAAGCCTCCTATTTCACCCTGGCCCGCGACGGCGACATCGCCGAGAACGCGGTCTGGACGTACGAGGACCCGCTTCCGGCCATGGAGGGCATCCGGGGCCTGGTGGCCTTCTACCCCAACCAGGTCGAGATCCACAGGGTCGACGAGGACGACACCCGCCACGACATCGCCGACATCATCCTGCACACCGATTCCGGCTCAGGCCGCAGCCAGCAGGAGCACTGGCCGGCCAATGTGACCGCGCCGCTGAACTGAGGTCTCAGTAAGCCGCCGCCTCGTAGATCGGCTCGATCCGCCCCTGCCACGGGCCATTGTAGAGCTCCAGCCAGCGGTCGGCGGGGGTCAGGCCACTGTCGGCTATGTCTTCCAGCTCGGCCAGGTAGCCGGTCTCGTCGGTGAAGGCGGCGCTGAGCTTGTTGCGGCGCTTCAGCCCTTCATGGGCGATGGCCAGCATGTCCTTGGCGATGTCGCGCACGGTGCGGCCGGCCACGGTGGCCTTTAGGCCCAGGCGGGCGGCGTCGAGGCGCAGGCGCTCGTGGTCCTCGATTTCCCAGTGCTTGCAGAGGTCCCAGGCCGCGGCCAGGGCGGCCTTGTCGTAGAGCAGGCCGATCCACAGGGCCGCCAGGCCGCAGAGCCGTCCGGGCGGGGCGCTGTCGGCGCCGCGCATCTCCAGATAGGTCTTCAAGCGAACCTCCGGGAACAGGGTCGTCAGATGGTCGGACCAGTCCTTGATCGTCGGGGTCTCGCCAGGCAGGGCCGGAAGCTTGCCGGCCATGAAATCGCGGAACGACTGGCCCGAGGCGTCGATGTAGCGGCCGTTGCGCTTGACGAAATACATCGGCACGTCGAGCGCGTAGGCCGCATAGGTCTCGAAGCCGAAGCCGTCCTTGAACACGAAATCCAGCATGCCGGTGCGGTCGGGATCGGTGTCGGTCCAGACCCGCGCGCGGCTGGACAAAAAGCCCGTGGGCTTGCCCTCGACGAAGGGCGAATTGGCGTAGAGGGCGGTGACGATCGGCTGCAGCGCCAGGCTCAGGCGGAACTTGGCCACCATGTCGGCTTCGGACGAGAAGTCGAGGTTGGCCTGCACGGTGCAGGTGCGGAACATCATGTCCAGGCCCATGCCGCCGACCTTGGGCATGTAGGCGCGCATGATGGCGTAGCGGCCCTTGGGCATCACCGGAACATCGGCCCGCGACCAGTCGGGGGTGTGGCCCAGGGACAGGAAGTCGAGCCCCAGCTCGCGGCCGACGGTCTTGGCCTCTTCGATGTGCTGGCCGATCTCCTCGCAGATCTCGTGCACGCTCTCCAGCGGCGCGCCGGAAAGCTCGAACTGTCCGCCGGGCTCCAGGCTGATATTGCCGCCGCCGCGCTCGAGCCCGATCAGGGTGTGGCCGAACTGATTGTCCTCATAGACCCCGGTCCAACCGAATCGTTCGAGCCCGGTCATGAGCGCATGGATGCCGCCGCGCCCCTGGTCGTCGAGATCGTAAGGGACGGGCCGGCGCCCATCGGTGCGGAAGACGAATTTCTCGTGTTCGGAGCCGACGCGGTGCCGGCTCTCGGGCTTGCTGCCGCTGGCCAGGTGCTCGGCCATGGCCTGCAAGGTGAGCGGCGGCCCGTTCTTCTGCGCGACTTCGACCATATACCCCCCGATGACACCGCGGGGGAGCATCCCCGGTCTGGCGCGAGTTTCTAGGCGTTCTCGATTTGGGCGCCAAGGCGCCCTTACTCAAGGGGCCTCCCGCCAATCGCCCCTGGCGGCCTGCCAGAGGGTCAGGGCCGAGATAGCCGCCGTGTCGGCGCGAAGGATCCGCGGGCCGAGGGTGACCGGGGCGACAAAGGGCGCAGCGCGCAGGGCGGCGCGCTCCTCCGGCGCGAACCCGCCCTCGGGGCCGATGAGAATAGCCCACGAAGAGCCCTCCCCTTCGGCCAATACCTCCAGCGCCGGACGCGCGCGGCCGGCCTCTCCGCCCCACTCGGCTTCGGGATCGTCCCCGGCCTCGTCGCAGAACATCAGCCGCCGCGCAGGGTCCCAAGACGCCAGCATCCGATCCAGCTTTTCCGGCGCCACGATTTCGGGGACATCGAGCCGCCCGGTCTGCTCCGCCGCCTCGGTGGCGATGGCGGCAAGGCGCGCGACATTGGTGTGGTCGGCCTGGGTGCGGCGGGTGATCACCAGGCGCACGCGCCGGGCGCCCAGCTCGGCCGCCTTCTCGACGATGGTCTCCAGCCGCGCTCGCTTGACCAGGGCGACGACCAGGTCGAGGTCCGGCGGCGCGGCCTGCTCGCGGGTGCGCTGCTCCAGCCTCAGGCGGCAAGCCTTCTTCGACGCCTCGACCACGATCCCGCGCCATTCCCCGTCGTGGCCGTTGAACAGCAGGGCCGCATCGCCTACCGCCTGGCGCATCACCAGGGTCATGTAGCGCGCCTGGTCGGAGCCCAGCGCGATCTCGGCGCCGGCTTTCAGGTCGTTGGGGACGAAAAGTCGGATCATGGCCTGTGATAGCCGAGCGCGCGCCCTGGCGGGAGGCGCCATTGACCGGCCCCGGCGGCGCGGCCTAGAGCGGAGGCCTCGGCGTGGACGCTGGAGGGCGAGCATCTTGGCGGCGATCACCGTCGGCGTTCCGGTCTATAACGGCGCCGCCCACCTGGCCGAATGCCTGGACTGCCTGTTGGGCCAGACCTTCAAGGACCTGAAGATCCTGGTCTTTGACAACGCCTCGACCGACGAGACGCCGCAGATCGCCGCCGACTACGCCGCGCGCGACCCGCGGGTGCGCTATCATCGTCAACCGCATAACAAGGGCGCGCTGCTCAATTTCAGCGACTTGGCGCGGGCGGCGACCAGCCCCTATTTCCTCTGGCGCGCCGCCGACGACCGCTCCGACGCCAACTATATCGAGGTCCTGCACGCCCTGCTGCAGGCCCATCCGGACAAACAGCTCGCGGTCGGCCGCGTAACCGAAACCTTCCAGGGCCAGGTGGTCAAAGCGCGCGATGTCGCGCCCCGGCTCGATCGGCTGGGCTTGATGTTCGGCGCCCACGCCACCGCCATCTACGGCCTGTTCCGCACGCCGGCGATCGCTGAGGTGATGACGCTGATGGGCGACCGCTATGGATCGGTCCCGTGGGGCTGGGACTTCGTGGCCCTATTGCCCTTCTTCCTCGACGAGAGCGTGGCGGCGAGTGATCAGGTCAGCATCGAGTTCGGGGTGCGCGGCGCGCCCCGCGCGCCAGGCGCCCCCAGGCCGCCGCGTAAGGAGGCGGATTTCGACGTCATGCTCGGGGTGCGGGCGCGGTTCCTGGCCCTGGTGCGCGACATCAATCGTCGCCGCAACCCGCCTGGGCCGCGCCGCTGGGCGGGCGAGATTCTGGTCTGGGCCTACGCCAACCAGCGAGTCTACAAGGTCAAGCGCATCGTGCGCAGGACCCTGACGCGCTGGCTCACCGGGACGGCCTGAAACCTATCCTGCGGCAGGCTCGTTGACGGTCGGTCCGCCGGGCGCTGCGCCTGTCGAATGGTTCCAAATCGCCTGTTCGGAGTCCGGAATGAAGGATCGCCAGCACTACAAGCAGGCCTTGGCCGAACTGCAGGTCGAGCTTGTCCGCTACCAGCAATGGGCCATGGCCGAGGGCGAGAAGGTGGTGGTCGTGTTCGAGGGGCGCGACGGCGCCGGCAAGGACGGGACCATCAAGCGCATCACCGAGCACCTGGCGCCGCGGAACACGCGGGTCGCCGCCTTGCCCAAGCCCTCGGACCGCCAGAGCACCGAGTGGTTCTTCCAGCGCTATGTGCGCCACCTGCCCGCGGCCGGCGAGATCGTGATCTTCAACCGCTCCTGGTACAACCGGGCCGGGGTCGACCGGGTGATGGACTTCGCCACCGCCCGCCAGCAGGAGGATTTCCTTCACGATGCGCCCACCTTCGAGCGCATGCTGTGCGAGGCCAATATCCGCATCGTCAAGTTCTGGCTCGACATCTCCAAGGACGAGCAGGAGCGGCGGCTGGAGGCGCGGCGCAACGATCCCCTGAAGGCGCTGAAGGTGAGCGCGCTCGACGGCGTGGCGCAGAAGAAGTGGAAGGCCTACTCCCAGGCCCGCAACGAGATGCTGATCCGCACCCACTCGGCCCACGCCCCCTGGACCTGCGTGCACACCGACAAGAAGAAGAAGGCCCGCCTGGCGGTGATCCGCCACCTCTTGCACGCCCTGGCCCCCGCCGACATCTACGAGAAGGTCGACCCGCCCGACCCGAAGGTGCTGTTCACCTTCGAGGCCGACGCCATCAATGATGGGCGACTGGAACCTTGAAGCAGTGAAAGCTTTGCAAGATGAGACGAGGCCCATCCACCAAAACTCCGCTCATCCCGGCGAATGCCGGGCCCCAGATCAAAGAACTCAGACCGTGGAAGTTGGCTGTTGGTGAATACGCTTCAGGCCGATGCGCCATACGATCTGGATCCCGGCATTCGCCGGGAAGAGCGGCTGGTTTAGCGGCTCTGATTTCAGCTCAAGTCACCCTGCTTTAGCCAAAGCCGCATGAAGACCGACCTCTCCGCCGCCGAGGCCCGGCGGATCGCCATCGCCGCCCAGGGGCTGACTGATCTTCGTCCACGCGGCGAGCCGCGGCGGCCGCATGTGCGCAAGCTGTTCGACCGGCTGGGGGTGGTGCAGATCGATTCGGTCAACGTGCTGGCCCGAACCCACTACCTGCCGGCCTTCTCGCGCCTGGGCGGCTACGACCGCGCCCACCTGGAGGCCGAGGCCTGGGGCAAGAAGCCCAGCCTGTTCGAATACTGGGGCCACGAATGCTCGCTGATGCCGCTGGAGCTGCAGCCCCTGTTCCGCTGGCGTATGGCGCGGGCCGAGGGCGGGGAGACCTGGACCGGCCTCGCCCGCTTCGGCCGCGAGCGGCGCGACTACATCGACAATATCCTGACCGAGATCGAGCGGCGCGGCCCGGTCACCGGCGGCGATTTCGCCGAGGGGCCGCGGGGCGCGCCCGGCTGGTGGAGCTGGAGCGAGGGCAAGCGGGCCCTGGAGTGGCTGTTCTGGTCCGGCTTCATCACCACCAAGACCCGGCGCGGCTTCGAGCGGGTCTATGACCTGACCGAGCGGGTGCTGCCGGCGCGCATCTCATCCCTGCCGACCCCGTCCGAGGCGGACGCCCACCGCCAGCTCCTGCGCATCGCCGCCGCGGCGCTGGGCGTGGCCACGGAGGCAGACCTGCGCGACTATTTCCGCATGCCCGTGGCCGAGACCCGCGCGCGGCTGGCGGAGCTGGTCGAGGCGGGCGAACTGACCCCGGTCACGGTGGAGGGCTGGCGGCAACCAGCCTATCTGCACCCAAACGCCAAGATCCCCCGCCGGATCGCCGCCACCGCCCTGCTCTCGCCCTTCGACAACCTGATCTGGGCCCGCGAGCGCACCGAGCGCCTGTTCGGGGTCCGGGTGCGGCTGGAGATCTACACCCCCGCGCACAAGCGCGAGCACGGCTACTACGTCCTGCCCCTGCTGCAGGGCCAAAGGATCACCGCCCGCGTCGACCTGAAGGCCGACCGCGCGGGCGGGCGCCTGCTGGTCCAGGCCGCCCATCTGGAGGCGGGCGAGAAGGCCGGCGCCGTGGTCCCCGCCCTGGCCGGCGAACTGGCCGCCATGGCCGCCTGGCTGGGCCTGGACGAGGTTTCGGTGAACGGGCGAGGCGACCTCGCCGCCCCGCTCGCCGACTACACCGTCCCCTCCGCCACCGCGTTCAGCCGCGCATAGGCGCCGCCCATCGCCACGAGCTCGCCGTGGCTGCCTTCCTCGACCACGCGGCCGGCCTGGAACACCAGGATGCGGTCGGCGTGGCGGATGGTCGACAGGCGGTGGGCGATGACGATGGTGGTGCGGCCGCGCATCAGGCCTTCCGTCGCCGTCTGCACCTCGCGCTCGGTCTCCACGTCCAGCGACGAGGTCGCCTCGTCCAGCACCAGGATCGGCGCATCGGCCAGGAAGGCCCGGGCGATCGCCACCCTCTGCCGCTCCCCGCCCGATAGCTTCACCCCCCGCTCGCCGACCAGGGTGTCGTAGCCCTGGGGCAGGCGCTGGATGAAGTCGTGGGCCCTGGCCCGCCGAGCCGCCAGCACGATCTCCTCGCGCGTGGCGCCGGGGCGGGCATAGCCGATGTTCTCGGCCACGCTGCGGTGGAACAGGGCCGGGTCCTGCGGCACCACCGCGATCGCCCGGCGCAGCGAGCCCTGGGTCACCTGGGCGATGTCCTGGCCGTCGATGCGGATCTGGCCGGCCTCGATGTCGTAGAGCCGCTGGATCAGCTTGACGAAGGTCGACTTGCCCGAGCCCGTCGCCCCCACCAGCGCCACCCGCTCGCCCGGAACGATGGCCAGGGAGAAGCCCTGGTACAGCGCCTCGGCCTGGCCCTGGTAGCGGAAGGTGACCCGGTCGAACACGATCTCGCCGTCGCCGGGGATGAAATCGTTCGCCGCCGCCTGGTCTAAGACCTGAGGCGCCTGGCGCATGAAGCTGGCCACGTCCTCGGCGTCGTCCAGGCCGCGCTGCATCATGCGCACGTTCTCGCCGACCGTACGCAGATAGCCGCTCATGATCAGGAACGAGGTGATGGCGAAGGCCACGTCGCCCGCGCTGGCCTCTCCCTTCGACCACAGCCAGACCAAAAGGCCCGAGAGGCCCGACAGCAGCACGATCAGGAGCACGTTCTGCAGCGCCCAGACGTTGAGGAACCGGGTCCAGGTGTTCAGCGCCGCTCGCTGCCAGGCGTTGCTGACCGCAGCCAGCCTGGCCTGTTCTCGGCCCTCGGCGCCGAAGCCCTTGACCGTCGGATTGGCGCTGATGGCGTCGGCCAGGGCCCCGCCGATGCGGCTGTCGAGCGCGATCGACTGCAGATTGGCCTTGCGCACATAGAACTGCACCAGGGCCACGTTGGAGCCGATGTAGAGCGCCACCACGCTCAGCGAGAAGGCGCCGACGATCGGCCAGCGCACCAGCATGCTCACCGACAGGCCCACCAGCACCAGGATGGCCGGCCCGATCCAGCAGATCACCGCGTCCGAGGCCTGGTCATAGCCCCACATGGCCCGGCTGACCTTGCGCACCGTCGAGCCGGCGAAGTTGTTGGCGTGCCAGTCGGACGAGAAGGACTGCACCCTGGCGAAGGCCTCGTTGACCATCTCCTCCATGTTGCGCGCCGCCAGGGGGTTCCAGAAGCGGAAGGAAGAGTTGCGGCAGACCGCAAAGCCCAGGTTCATGGCCACGAACAGGGCCCAGGCGCTCCAGACGAGGCCCATCCCGCCGGCATGGCGCGGTGCGGCGACCGCGTCCACCAAGCCGCGCGCGGCCCAGGGCATGGCCAGGTCGAAGGCCACCGAGGCCAGCATCAATCCGATCGCCGCAGCCAAAAGCCCGCGCCGCCGCATCCAGAAGCCGGCGATGAAGCCCAGCACCTGGCCGTTGGTCAGGGTTCTTCGGCGGATGTCGCCCGTATCGGCGTCGAAAATCTCGCTCATGACTTCGTCTTTCCCGGCCCGCGCACGGACCGGTCGGAGTCGTAGCGAGCCTTATGAATTCATTGTCGGGTGTACGGGACGGCGAGGATGGCCACGCCCGCACGCGCGTGATGAGCCGCTTTGGCGGCGCAATGCGCAAAGGGGGTCGGTCGGCGGGCCATGCGGTCATCCTCCTCCCGCCTCTCGGAACGGTCAAGGCGGGCCGGCGCGACGAAGTGATCGCTGCGGATGAGTGTCGCTCCAAAGTCACGCAGGGGAAAGGGCCGGGAGGGGACAGACGCGCGCCGCGACGCTAAGCTCGCGCCATGACCACCGCCCACCTGCCCGACGCCGCGCCGACCAACTGGGTGGACCGCCTGGCGCCGCCGCCCTTGCGCCCCTGGCTCAAGCTCGGCCGCTTCGACCGGCCAGTGGGGATCTGGCTTCTGATGCTGCCGGGCTGGCAGGCGATCGCCCTGGCCGGGACCATGCAGGGGCGCTGGCCAAGCCTTTGGCTGATCGCCGCCTTCGCCGTCGGCGCGGCCCTGATGCGGGCCGCCGGCTGCGCCTTCAACGACATCGTCGACCGCGACATCGACGCCAAGGTCGCCCGCACCGCTGCTCGTCCGGTCGCGTCCGGCCAGATCAGCGTCAGGCAGGCCTTCGTCTTCATCACCCTCTGCTGCGCCGCCAGCCTGGCGATCCTGGTCACCATGGGGCCGCTGGCCATCGGCCTGGGCGCCGGCTCGCTGCTCTTGGTCGCGGCCTATCCGTTCATGAAGCGGATCACCTGGTGGCCCCAGGCCTGGCTGGGGCTCACCTTCAACTGGGGCGCGCTCCTCGGCTATGCGGCGGCGACTGGCCGGCTCGGCCTGCCCGCGGCCCTGCTCTACGCCTCGGGCGTCTTCTGGACCCTGGGCTATGACACCATCTACGCCGTGCAGGACCTGGAGGACGACGCCCTGGCCGGGGTCAAGTCCTCGGCCCGCCGCCTGGGCGAACAGGCCGGGCGAGGCGTCCTGCTGTTCTACGCCGTCAGCCTGACCCTCGCGGCCAGCGTCGGCCTCGCCGCCCGGCTGGGCACGCCCTTCTACCTGATCGTCCCGCTGTACGCCGCCCACCTGCTGCGCCAGACCCTGAAGCTGAAGCTGGACGATCCGGCCGGAGCGCTGGCCCTGTTCAAGTCCAACCGCGACGCTGGCCTGATCCTGTTCGCCGCCCTGGTCGCCGGGCAGTGGAAGCCCTTGATCGATATCTTCGGCGTGCAGAACTGAAGCGCCAAGCCGCGCGTTGGACGAAGACGAGAATCGTTCGCGCTAGGTTTTGCGTTCCGCCCCGCTAAATTCCCCCGTCATGAGCGCCCCCGAGCCCGCCGGCCTGACCGTCGAAGAGAGCGCGGCCCTGACCCGCCGCATCACCCGCCTGTCGCTGGCGGTGGCGACGGTGTTGAGCCTGGCCAAGATCGCCGCCTGGATCAATTCGGGCTCGGTGGCCATGCTGGCCTCGCTGGCCGACTCTGCGCTGGACATGCTGGCCGCCGCCACCACCTTCTTCGCGGTCCGCTACGCCGCCGAACCGCCTGATCGCGAGCACCGCTACGGCCACGGCAAGGCCGAGGCCTTCGGCAGCCTGATCCAGGCAGGCCTTGTATTCGCCTCCGCCGCCCTGGTGGGGCGCGAGGCCGTCGACCGGCTGATGCACCCCGAGGCGGTGAGCAACCAGGTCCTGGACCTTTGGGTGATGGGCGCCTCTACAGGGCTGACCCTGCTGCTGGTCACGGCCCAGTCGCGAGTGCTGCGCCAGGCGCAGTCGGTCGCGGTGACCTCGGATCGCACCCACTACCTCGTCGACATCGCCGCCAACCTCGTGGCCTTCGCCGGGATCGGGGCCAGCATGGCGATCGCCAGTCCGGCGCCGGACGCCCTGGCCGGCCTCATCGTCGCCGCCTGGCTGGTCTGGGGCGCGGTCAGCGTGTTCCGCGGCGCCAGCACCGAGCTGATGGACCAGGAGCTGGATCGGGCCTCCCGCGGTCGGATCATCGAGCTGATGCGGGAAGACCCCCGCGTGCGCGGCGTGCATCAGCTGAGGACCCGCGCGGCCGGCCCCTACATCCACATCCAGATGCACTGCGACCTTGAGCCAGGCCTGTCGCTGATCGACGCGCACAAGATCATGGTCGCGGCCGAGAACCGGGTCTTGGCGGCCTTTCCCACCGCCGACATTCTGATCCATCCCGACCCGCGCGGCTTCGCCGAGCCGCACGGTGGACCCGGCTTCCACGAACATCACGATGGCGAGACGACCGTGTCGATCCATTGAAGACGCGGTAAACGATCCCTTAAGACGGCCCGGCGCTATTGAACGATAGCGACCGAAGAATGCGGGCCGAGTTTTTCAGATCATGACCGTCGAGCGCACCCTGCATCATTTTCCGCTGGACCCGGCCTCGCGCCAGGTGCGCCTGGCGCTGGGCGAAAAGCGGGTGGCGTTCCACGAGGTTGCCGAACGTTATTGGGAGCGCCGGCCCGAGCTGACCCGGCTGAACCCCTCCGGCATGACCCCCGTGCTGGTGGAAACCGACGGCGGCAAGACCCTGGTGGTCTGCGAGAGCCGCGCGATCCTGGAGCACCTGGAAGAGGTCACGCCCGAGCCTGAGCTGATGGGGCGCGACCTGGCCGAGCGGGCCGAGACCCGGCGCCTGCTGCAATGGTTCGACCGCAAGTTCGACTACGAGGTCAACGGCCTCTTGCTGCACGAGAAGATGGAAAAGCGCCTGCTGGGCCTCGGCGCCCCGGACCCGGCCAATATGCGCGCCGGCCGTGAAGCCTTGCGGGCCCATCTCGGCTATGTGGAAAAGCTGCTGACCGAGCGCGACTGGCTGAACGGGCGCCGGCTCAGCCTGGCCGACTTCGCCGCCGCCGCCAATTTCTCGGTGATCGACTATTTCGGCGACGTGCCCTGGACCGATTTCCCGGCCGCGCGCACCTGGTACACCAAGATCAAGTCGCGGCCCTGCTTCAGGCCGCTGCTGACCGACCGTTGGCCGGGCCTGGCCCCGGTCGCCCACTATGACGACCTCGATTTCTGAGCCCATCGAACGCCGGATCCGCGCCGAGGCCGAGACCCTGGGCTTCGACGTCTGCGGCTTCGCCTCAATCGAGCAGGCCTGGCCGGCGGCGGCGCGGCTGGCGGAATTCGTCGAGGCCGGCCGGCATGGCGAAATGGCCTGGATGGAGACCACCCGGGCGCGCCGCGCGCACCCGAAAGCCATGTGGCCCGGCGCTCGCTCGGCCATCGTGCTCGGCGTCAACTACGGTCCCGAGGCCGATCCGCTGGCGATTCTGGAACACCGCTCGCGCGGCGCCATCTCGGTCTACGCCCAGGGCGACGACTATCACGAGCTGATCAAGAAGCGGCTGAAGGCCCTGGCCCGCTGGCTGGTCGCCGAGACCGGCTGCGAACTGAAGGTGTTCGTCGATACCGCCCCCCTGATGGAAAAGCCTCTGGCCCAGAGCGCGGGCCTTGGCTGGCAGGGCAAACACACCAACCTGGTCTCGCGCGCCTTCGGCTCCTGGCTATTCCTGGGCTCGATCCTGACCGACAGCGTCCTCGCCCCTGACGCAGCGGAGACCGACCACTGCGGCGCCTGCCGCGCCTGTCTGGACATCTGCCCGACCGCGGCCTTCCCGGCGCCCTACCAGCTCGACGCCCGCCGCTGCATCTCCTACCTGACCATCGAGCATGCCGGCCCCGTGCCGCCCGAATTCCGGGCCGCGATGGGCAACCGAATCTACGGCTGCGACGACTGTCTGGCCGTCTGCCCTTGGAACAAGTTCGCCCGGGCCTCGCGCGAAATGGCGCTGCAGGCCCGCGAGGCCCTGAAGGCGCCGGCCCTGGCCGACCTCGCCCGGCTGGACGATGCGGCCTTTCGCGCCCTGTTCGCCAAGAGCCCGGTCAAGCGCATCGGCCGCGACCGCTTCGTACGCAACGTGCTCTACGCCATCGGCAATTCCGCCGACCCTGCGCTGGCCGAGACGGCGCAGGCACTGCGGGACGACGCCTCCGACGTCGTGCGCGATGCCGCGGCCTGGGCCGTGGCGCAGCTCGCGAAGCCGCGTGACGGAAAGGAGCGCAGCGTCAGCCTGTCACCCATAGCCCCCGGCTTACGTTGACACCGGCGAGGCCGCTGCTTAAGTCTCGCGCGCCATTTTCAGCGGTTTTTCGAGCGGGCTAGGGCTAAGACAGTCCCCAAGCGGCCGTTACGCCGCAAGCTCTATCGGACCCCCTTCGCATGCTCGGCTTCGCCAAAAAGATCTTCGGCTCCTCCAACGACCGTAAGGTCAAGGGCATGATGGCCAAGGTCCAGCAGATCAACGCCCTGGAACCCAGGTTCCAGGCTCTGTCCGACGCCGAGCTGAAAGCCAAGACCCAGGAGTTCAAGGACCGCCTGGCCAAGGGCGAGAGCCTGGACGACATCCTGCCCGAAGCCTTCGCCACCGTGCGCGAGGCGGCCAAGCGCACCCTGGGCCAGCGCCACTACGACGTGCAGATGGTCGGCGGCATGGTGCTGCACAGCGGCGGCATCGCCGAGATGCGCACCGGCGAGGGCAAGACCCTGGTCGGCACCCTGCCGGTCTATCTGAACGCGCTCGCCGGCAAGGGCGTGCACGTCATCACCGTCAACGACTACCTGGCCGCGCGCGACGCCGACTGGATGGGCCAGGTCTACCGCTTCCTCGGCCTGTCGGTGGGCGTGATCGTCAATGGCCTCAGCCAGGGCGAGCGCCAGCGCGCCTATCGCAGCGACATCACCTACGGCACCAACAACGAGTTCGGCTTCGACTATCTGCGCGACAACCTGGTCTATTCGGTCGCCGAGATGGTCCAGCGCGGCCACCATTTCGCGATCGTCGACGAGGTCGACTCGATCCTGATCGACGAGGCGCGTACCCCGCTGATCATCTCCGGCCCGACCGAGGACCGCTCGCAGTTCTACATCACCATGGACGCGGTGATCCGCGACCTGATCAAGGACCCCGACACCTTCGACCACGACGAGAAGCAGAAGCAGGTCCTGCTGACCGAATACGGTTCGGAAAAGATCGAGGAAATCCTGCAGGCCGCCGGCCACCTGGCGGAGGACTCCGCCGGCCTCTACGATCCGGCCAACATCTCGGTGGTGCACCATGTCAACCAGGCCCTCAGGGCCAACGTGCTCTACACCCTGGACAAGGACTACATCGTCAAGGGCGGCGAGGTGATCCTGATCGACGAGTTCACCGGCCGCATGATGACCGGCCGGCGCCTGTCGGAGGGCCTGCACCAGGCCATCGAGGCCAAGGAAAGGGTCGATATCCAGCCCGAGAACCAGACCCTGGCCTCGGTCACCATCCAGAACTACTTCCGCCTCTATTCCAAGCTCTCGGGCATGACCGGCACCGCCGCCACCGAGGCCCAGGAATTCAACGACATCTACAAGATGGACGTCAGCGAGATTCCGACCAACCGGGCGGTGGCGCGGATCGACTTCGACGACGAGGTCTATCGCACCGAACGCGAAAAGAACGAGGCCATCCTCAAGCAGATCGTCGAGTGCTATCTGAACCAGCAGCCGATCCTGGTGGGCACGGTCTCGATCGAGAAGTCTGAGACCCTGTCCGAGCTCCTCAAGACCCACAAGTACGAGGTGGACGGCAAGACCCGCATCGGCATCCCCCACCAGGTGCTGAACGCCCGCTTCCACGAGCAGGAGGCCAAGATCGTCGCCGACGCCGGCGTGCCGGGCGCGGTGACCATCGCCACCAACATGGCCGGCCGCGGCACCGACATCCAGCTGGGCGGCAATGTCGACATGCGCGTCGAGGATTGGCGACACCAGCAGCAGGGCCTGGGCATCGAGGTCACCGCCGAGGAGGTCCTGGCCAGGAAGGCCGAGATCGAGGCCGAGATCGCCGAGCGCAAGCAGGCGGCCCTGGCCGCCGGCGGCCTCTATGTGCTGGGCACCGAGCGCCACGAGAGCCGGCGCATCGACAATCAGCTCAGGGGCCGCACCGGGCGCCAGGGCGACCCAGGCGTCTCCAAGTTCTTCCTCTCCTGCGAGGACGACCTTTTGCGCATCTTCGCCGGCGAGCGGCTGGACGGGATCATGCGCACCTTCGGCGTCCAGGAAGGCGAGGCGATCACGCACAAGTGGCTGAACTCGGCCATCGCCACCGCCCAGCGCAAGGTCGAGCAGCGCAACTACGAGATCCGCAAGAACCTGCTCAAATACGACGACGTGGTGAACGACCAGCGCAAGGCCGTGTTCGAGCAGCGCCAGGAGTTCATGGAGGCCGAGGACCTGTCGAACGAGGTCCTGGAGATGCGCCGCGAGACCATCACCGACCTGGTGGTGCGCCACCTGCCGCCCAAGGCCTATGCCGAGCAGTGGGACGTGGACGGCCTGCAGGAGCGCGTGCGCGACACCCTGGGCCTGGAGCTGCCGATCAAGGACTGGGCGGCCGAGGACGGCATCGCTAACGAGGAGATCGAGGAGCGCATCGTCGCCGCCGCCGACGCCCGCGCCAAGGAGCGCGAGGAACTCCTGGGCCCTGAACAGACCCGCGGCATCGAAAAGAACTTCCTGCTGCAGATGATCGACCTGCAGTGGCGCGAACACCTGATGCACCTCGACCACCTGAGGAACGTCATCGGCCTGCGCGGCTACGGCCAGCGCGACCCCCTGAACGAGTACAAGACCGAAGCCTTCTCGCTGTTCGAAAAGCTGCTCCTGGACCTGCGCCAGAGCGTGACGCGCCTTTTGATGACCATCGAGTTCCGCTTCGAAGAGCCCCCGCCCCCCGCCCCGCCGCCCCGCGGCCTGGTGGAAGTGCACATGGACCCCCTGACCGGCCAGAATGAGCGCGGCCTCACCATCCCCGACGGCCTGCCGGCCGACCAGCGCGAAGCCCTGCCGGTGAGCGCCCTGCCGGACGGCTGGGAGCAGACCAGCCGCAACGCGGCCTGCCCCTGCGGCTCAGGGAAGAAGTTCAAGCACTGCCACGGGGCGCTGGTTTAGGGCGAAGTTACCTCCGACTGGCGAGACACGCTCGTGACTGCTACATCTGACTAGCTAGTCAGGAGCGCAGTCATGCCTAAATCCGCCGCCACAGCGCCGCCAGCCTGGAAGCTGGAGGACGCCAAGGCGCGTTTCAGCGAACTGGTGCGCCGGGCGCACGACGAGGGGCCTCAAGCGGTCACCGTGCGCGGCCGGCCTGCCGTTGTGGTTCTCGACGCCGGAGAATACGAACGTCTCGCTGGGCCGAAGCCAACCCAGTCCCTGGTCGAATTCCTTCAAGGTCTGCACCTCGAGGGACTCGAAATAGAGCGCGAGCAGGATTTCGGCCGCGAGACCGAGCTTTGAACGGCTGGCTGCTGGACACTAACGTCATCGCCTCGCTGTCCGCCGCCAATGGCGCGCCGTCAGTCATGGCCTGGGCCGCAGGCCAGGACGAGAGGCGGATGTTCATCAGCATCCTGACCCTGGCCGAGTACGATAAGGGGGTCCACCAACTCGCCGAAACCAATCCTTCCCGCGCCCGATACGCCGCAGCCCGGGACGCCATTGCGGTGCGCTTCGGCGCGCGGGTCCTCCCGCTCACCAATGCTGTGGTCCTTCGCTGGGGCGCCCTCGCCGGCCGCATCAGGCGCGGCACCGGCCAGCCTCCCTCGGTCGTCGACACACTGTTGGCGGCGACGGCCGTCGAGGCCGGCCTGTACTTCGTGACCCGAAACACCAAGGATGTGCGTCACTGCGGGGCGGCGGTGTTCAATCCCTGGGAGGATGATCCGGGCAAGTTTCCGCTGCTCGGCTGACGGGACAGGCGCAGACGGGGAGCATTCCTGGGGTCGGTATCCTGCCCCCGGAGCCGTCTTCCGTCCCGGGCTTGCTCACCGCGCGACCGCCCCTGGCCGGTCTGGCCCTACGCCGTACGCATATCGGTCAGCAAGCGTCCCGGCCAAATCGGCGAGATCGCAGGGGTCGGAGGCAAGCGGTTCCTTTCCTGAGACCGCCACGAAGGCGTCTCAGGTCGGCTGGCGGCTCAGCCCCCTCCCAAAACCATCAGGTTGACGCGCGCGCCCTTCGCTCCGACACCAGCAAGTCGAGGTTTGGCGGCGCGCTGACCGGGGAGAGAACACATGACCGCTCATAGCCCAGCAGCGGATTTCGAGCTTCACGAAACCGCCAAGGCGGCGGCGGCGCGAGAAGCCCCGATCGACTTTCTCAATCCCCTCGGCGAGCCCTCGCTCGTGCCGCCGGATTCAGTGCAATGGCGCGTGTTCCGCAACCCGGTCGCCCTGGGCGTCGGCGGAGTCGCCGCCGTGCTGCTCGAATTCGCCGATGCGCGGATCCGCAGCGGCGTGTGGGACCATTCGGTCTATCGGATCGATCCTATCGGACGCTCGAGACGGACCGGCGCCGCCGCCATGGTCGGCGTCTATGGCCCGGCCTCCGCGGCCCGGCGGGTGATCGCCGGCGTCAATCGCCTGCACAGCAAGGTTTCGGGCGTCACGCCCGACGGCCGGGCCTACAAGGCCCTGGAGCCTGAACTCCTGGACTGGGTCCACGCCACCGCCGCCTTCGGCTTCATGAAGGCCTATCACAGCTTCGTCCGCCCCCTGACGGACGAAGATCAAGCCAGATTTTTCTCAGAAGGCGTCTCCGTCAGCCAGCTCTATGGCGTGCGGCGCCCGGTCAGGTCGGAGGCCGAGTTCCTGGAGATGATGGCCGCCCTGGCGCCCGACTTCGAACCCCACTCGATCAATCTCGAATTCCTCGGCATCATCGCCTCGGGCAAGGCGGCGCCCAGCGCGCCCAAGTTCCTGCATCGCGCCCTGGCCAAAGGCGCTGTCTCGATCCTGCCCGACCTGGTTCGCAACAGGCTCGAACTCGGCGCGGAGTGGAACCTGACGGCGGCCGATCGCGCCGTCCTGCGCGTTTTCGGCCGACTGGCGGACACCATCCGGGATCGCAAGTCCCCGGCCTGGCAAGCCGCCGTGCGCATGGGGCTGCCCGGCGAATTCGCCTGGCTTCCCCCCGGGCGGCAATCGGAGATCCTGGCGCGCAGAGGATGAGGCGCGCCTGACCATCTTGCGATCGCCGATACCGACGCCGGCTCGAAACGCTATCAATCCCGACAGCTTGTGTGCGGCCTTCTCCGCGTCCATCGATGGATGACGGGTCGACCGCGCCCCAAGGAGATCAGATTTGAACCTGGACCTCACCGAAGACGACGTGGCCTTTCGCGACCAGGTGAGGGATTTTCTCGACGCGGCCCTGCCGCCGGATCTGCAGGAAGCCGGCCGGCGCGCTTCCAGCGTCTTCATGGACAAGACCTACAGCCTCGCCTGGCAGCGCATCCTGCATGAGAGGGGCTGGGTCGCGCCCTCCTGGCCGGTCGAGTATGGCGGGCCCGGCTGGACCGAGATGCAGCGCTATATCTTCGCCGCCGAATGCGCGCGGGCCGGCGCGCCGAGCCTGGCCCCGATGGGCCTGAAGATGGTCGGGCCCGTGATCATGGGCTTCGGAACGCCGGAACAGAAGGCCCACTACCTGCCCCGCATCCTGTCGGGCGAAGACTACTGGTGCCAGGGTTATTCGGAACCCGGCGCAGGGTCGGACCTGGGCGCCCTGCAGCTGCAGGCCGTCCAGGATGGCGACCACTATGTCCTGAACGGGACCAAGATCTGGACCACCCACGCCCACTGGGCGAACCGGATGTTCTGCCTGGTCCGCACCCGCCGGGAAGGCAAACCGCAGGCCGGGATCACCTTCCTGCTGCTGGAGATGGCGAGTCCCGGCGTCACGGTGCGCCCGATCATCACCCTGGCCGGCGAGCACGAGGTCAACCAGGTCTTCTTCGACAATGTCCGCGTCCCCCTCAGCGGCCGGGTCGGCGAAGAGAACCAGGGCTGGACCGTCGCCAAGTATCTCCTCGAATTCGAGCGCGGCGGCGGGGCGGCGGCGGGGCTGCGCGTGACCCTCGAACGCCTGGTGCGCCTCGCGAGCCAGGAACAGGCCGACGACGGCGGGCGCCTGGTCGATGAGCCGGCGTTCCGTCGCCGGCTGGGACAGGCGACCATCAGCCTGGACGCCATCGACATGACCGAGCGGCGAGTGATGGCGGCCCTGTCCGCGGGCGTGCCGCCCGGGCCGGCCTCGTCCATGCTCAAGATCCAGTCCACCGAGTTGATGCAGCAATTCGATGAGCTGTTCCTGCTCGGCGCCGCGCACTACGGGTCCCCCTATCAGCCCGAGGCCCGCCGGGCCGGATCGACGGTCGCGCCGATCGGGCCCGAGCACAGCCTGATGGCCCAGGCCCGCTATCTCAACAACCGGGCCGCCTCGATCTACGGCGGCTCGAACGAGATCCAACGCGACATCCTGGCCCACCGCACTCTGGGACTCTGACGCGGCCGACCCTGTCAGCTTCGACAGGTTGCGCGGGGCGGGATCGTCGGAAAGCTTGGCGCCCACACAGAGCAAGCCGCCGAACGGCGCCCCAGAGGGATGAAGACGCGCATGCAAACCTTAGTAGCAACGGCGCGCCGCGCCGCGTTGGCGCTCGGCGCTTCGCTGCCGGCGCTCATGGCGGCCACGTTCGCCCATGCGCAGTCCGCGCCGCCGGCCAAGGCCGCGTCGGCCCAGCCGGAGACCATCGAATCGATCGTCGTCACCGCCCAGCGCCGCGAAGAGACCGCGAACAAGATCGGCATGGCCATCCAGGCCTTCCGGGGCGCGGAGCTGACCCAGCTGCACGTGACCAGCACCAAGGACCTCAGCGCGGTGGCGCCGAGCTTCACCGTGTCCCAGGGCTATGAAGGCGTGCCGATCTATACGCTGCGCGGGATCGGCTTCAACACCATCAACCTGTCGGCCACCTCGACCGTCGGGACCTATACCGACGAAGTCGCCTATCCCTATCCGTTCATGAACACGGGGCCGATCTTCGACCTTCAGCGCGTCGAGGTGCTGAAAGGCCCCCAGGGCACGCTGTACGGGCGCAACGCCACGGCGGGCCTGATCGATTTCATCACCAACAAGCCGTCCGAAAGCTTCGCGGCGGGCGCCACCGCCGAGATCGGCAACTACCAGACCCATAACTTCGAGGGCTTCGTCAGCGGGCCGCTGATGCCCGGCGTCCAGGGGCGCCTCGCCTTCCGCACAGAGAACAGCGACGAGGGCTGGCAGGTCAGCGACACCCGCCCGGGCGACCGGCAGGGGCGTGTGAGCCGCTACGGCTGGCGCGCCTCGCTCGCCGCCGAACCGACCTCTAAGCTGCGCATCGACGCCTCGTTTTCCGGCTGGCACAACGGCTCCGACACCACCGCCGCCCAGGCGATCGGCTTCACGCCCAATACCGACCCCGCGGCCGGGGGCGCCTTCAGCCCGTTCAATACGCCGGGTCTGGCCGCCTACATCGCCAGCCATGCGCCGAGCAGCGATACTCAGGCCGACTGGGAGCCGGCCGCGCAACGCAGCGCCAACGTCGGGACCGGCACGGGCGTGGCAGGCCCCTTGCGC
Source organism: Phenylobacterium montanum (assembly GCF_018135625.1). Lineage (NCBI taxonomy): Bacteria > Pseudomonadati > Pseudomonadota > Alphaproteobacteria > Caulobacterales > Caulobacteraceae > Poindextera > Poindextera montana. The sequence goes on along the minus strand of NZ_CP073078.1, from coordinate 4,391,820 downwards.
GAGAATGACGACTTCTACGCCGTCAAGCTGCGCCTGGACTACAGCCTCGGCGACAATGCGAAACTGGTCAGCCTGACCGGCTACAACGACCTGACCCGGCATGCGGCGTTCGACTGGAGCGGCGCGCCCTACGAACTCCTGGTGCAGCAGGTCGATGGGACCATCCGCTCCATTTCCGAGGACGTTCACCTCGAGGGCGACACCCGGCTCGGCCACTGGCTGGTCGGCGGCTACTACGGCCACGACTCCATCACCGACGGTGACCGGACCCTGCTGGGCGAGAACGCCAACGTCACCGCCATCCGGCTGCTCACCCTCTACGGCGGCGGCCCCATCCCGGCCGGGGGCCTGGTCGCCAGCCCCTTCAACACCTTCGGCTATACCGCCCAGGACGTCGCCCAGGCCTTCCGCACCTACAGCGACATCGGCGATCTGGACACAGACACCTGGAGCCTGTTCGCCAATGCGGACTGGCGCCTGACCGACGCTCTGAAGCTCACCACCGGCATCCGCTACACCGACGACCGCCAGACCTTCCGCGGATGCTCGTTCGCCTACAACGGCAACCTCCTGCCCACGGTGAACCTGTTCAACCGCTTCCTCTATGGACTGGTTTATGGCGGCGGGAACTTCCCCGCCGCGGTGCAGCCCAACGGCTGCGTCAGCTTCGACCCGCCGACCAACAGCTTCGGCCTGGTGCGCTCCAAGCTGGATGAAACCAACGTCGCCGGCCGCGTTTCGCTGGATTGGACCATCAAGCCCGGCGTGCTCGCCTATGCCGCCATCGCCCGGGGCGCCAAGGCCGGCGACACGCCGATCAACGCCGCCAATATCGACACGTCCGACGCGCCGGCCCGACAGGAGCTGCTGACCGGCTACGAAGTCGGGGTGAAGGCCCTGCTGGCCGACCGGCGGCTGCAGGTCAACGCCTCGATCTTCTACAACGACTACAAGGACAAGCAGCTCAGCGGCTACTTCGCCGACCCGATCTACACGGCGCTGGCGCGCTTGGTGAACATCCCGAAATCCCAGGCCTACGGCATCGACAGCGACGTGACCTGGCGGGTGACCCACAGCCTGACGGCCACCGCCTCGGTCACCTATCTGCAGACCGAAGTCCAGAAGTACGTCGGCATCAACGCCGCCGGCCTGCCGCAGAACTTCGCCGGCGCGCAGTTCCCGCTCAGCCCGACCTGGCAGACCAGCCTGACCCTGCTCTACGATCACCCGATCAACGATGCGATCGGACTGCAGGCGGCGCTCAACGGCCGCTACCAGTCCCGCTCGCACGCCGACCTGGGCGAGGATCCGCTGTTCGGCATCAAGGGCTATGGCCTGCTCAACGCCAGCGTGGGCATACATGCCCTGAACGACCGTTGGGAGTTCATGATCTGGGACCGGAACATCACCGACGCCTACTACTGGACGGCGGTGGCCAGCAACGCCAACAGCGTCGTGCGCTTCCCCGGCCAGCCGACCACGTTCGGCGCTTCGCTGTCGTTCAAGTATTGATCGTCTCCCGGGCCGCCGCTCAGGTACCCTCTCTCGCGAACTTGAGCGGTCGGCCCACAGCCGAACGAGGATCGGGGCAAGGCAAGGCGTGACGGAAGCCGAACTACCCGACCTCTGGAAGGTGATCGAGGCGGCCTGCGACGAGGTCATCGGGCTCGGCGAGCGCAACGGCCTGCCGTTCATCGCGGTCCAGAGCGACCTCGGCGACCCTGAGCCGATGCGCGATCAGCACGGGCGCGCCTATGGCGAGACGCGGTTCCGCTGGATCGAGTCGCGCGACGGCTATTGGCTCAACCGCCGGCTGGCGCTGGAGTCGCCGCTGCTGAACGCTGCCCGCCTGATCGCCGAGCCGTTCGGCTATTGCGAAGAGCGGCTGGTTTTCTGGCGCCCCACACGAGCCCTCGCCCGGGTCGAAGGCGTCAAGGACATCGCCGGATCCGGCGTGACCAGTGCGATCGTGGCGCCGATCCACCTGCCCGCCGGCGCCGTCGGCGCGGTGTTCTGGGCCAGCGAGACCGCCCTCGATGTGGCCGAGGTGCTACGCCGGGACGGCTTCGCCATGCAGATGGCGGCGCTGCGCCTGATCGCGGCGCACGCCGAAGCCCAGCTCCTGGCGCCGGCCGACACGCCGCGTCTCACCCGGCGGGAAGTCCAGTGCCTTCGCTGGGCGTCGAAGGGCAAGACCGATGCCGAGATCGGCATCATTCTCGATATGTCGGCCTCGACCGTGCGCTTTCACCTGCGCAACGTCGCCGTCAAGTTCGGCACGTCCGGCCGCATCCAGACCCTCTGCCGCGCCGTCGGCCTCGGCTTCATCGGCGCCCGGGCGCGGTGAGGCCTTCGGCGTCGGCCGGCGAATGGGGATCGAGCGCTGACGCAGGAGCCGACACCGCCGCATGGAACTCGGTGATCGCCGCATAGACGCCCAATCCGATTCCTTCGGCCAGCTGCTCCAACTCCAGCGCGTTGTGCGCGAGGAAGACCATGGCCGACTGGTCGATCGGGTCGGCCTGCCACCAGCCGCCAAAGGCGCCCGGCCAGCCGACGGTGCCGATCGCACCCTTGCACCGGACGGCCGACGCGTTGTCCGGGTCGAGCACTACGGCGACGCCCAGGCCGAAGCCATGGCCGGCGAAGAGCGGCATGCCGAGGAGGCGCGCCGACGCACGCTGAGCCTCGCTGAGCCGGTTCGCGGTCATCAGCGCCATCGTCTCGGGCTTCAGGATGCGCACGCCGTCCACGGCGCCCGCGCCAAGGAACAGGCGCGCAAAGGCCAGATAGTCGTCCGCCGTCGACCACAGGCCTTGGCCGCCGGACTGGAAGGTCATGCTCTCCGGGCGCTCAGCCATGAAGGAGCCGCCCGGGCCGCTCGTCCGCTCGGCCAGGCGCCCGCTGCTATCGAAGCCATACATCCTGGCGCGGCGGGGCCGCTGCTCACGGGGAACGTCGAAGCCCGTGTCCGTCATGCCCAGCGGGCGAAACAGCCGCCGCCTCATCACCTCGTCCAGCGGCGCATCGTCCATCCGGGCGAGCAGCAGGCCCAAGAGGTCGGTGGAGCAGCCATAGTGGAAGCCCGCTCCCGGTTGGTCGATCAGGGGAAGGGCGGCCAGGCCGGCGATCCAGTCGCCCGGCGAAGCATGGCTGTCGATATCGCCGCCGAGCGCCTCGGCATAGGCCCGGGCCAGCGGCCCGGTGTGGAAGTCGCCGTAGGTCAGGCCCGCGCGGTGGGTCAGCAGATCCTCGAACGTGATCGGCCGGTTGGCGGGCCGGGTCGCGTCCAGCGGTCCCTCCGGGTCGTTCAGCACCCGCATGTCGGCGAATTCTGGCGCCCAGCGGCTGATCGGTTCGTCGAGGGCGAAACGGCCCTCCTCGAGCAGCGTCAGGGCCACGACCGAGGTGACCGGCTTGGAAAGCGAGGCGATGCGGAACAGCGTGTCCCGCTCCATGGGCAGGCCGCCCGCGATGTCGCGCCAGCCCACAGCGGCGGATTGAACGATCCGCCCCGCTCGCCAGGCCAGGGTGACCGCCCCCGCCAGTTCCCCGGCGGCGACGAGTTCATCGAGCATAGCCTCCACAGTTCGATCGCGGGACATATGGAGCTCCATTCGCTAAATTCTCCTCTTATAAAATAATTTGAATATAAAATAATCAAGCATATTGTGCGAATCGATGCGCGCGGCAGCTTCGACGACCGGACCGGACCCAGGCTCACGACGCCGTAAGCCCAAGGGAGACAAGCGGGAGCGCACACGCACGGCCCTGCTGGACGCGGCGCTGGCTCTGACCCGGGAAAAGGGGTTCGAGCAGACGACGCTCCAGGATGTCGCCGAGCGCGCGGGAATGACCACGGGCGCCATCTACGGCAACTTCAAGAACCGGGACGAGCTATTCATGGCCCTGGCCGTGCGGCAATGGGCGCCCATTCGGCCCCTCTTCCGTCGGGGCTCCAGCTTCGCCGAGCTGATGCAGGCCCTGGCCGAGGCGGTGCTCGCCTCGATCCCGGACAGGCGGCCCGCCGCGGTCGGCGCGCTCACCTTCCGGGCCTACGCGCTACGCCATGAAACCGTGCGGGCGGCCTTCAGCGAAGAGCTGGCCAAGGGGCTCTCCTCAGGCGCGACCTGGATGCAGGCGGTCTTCGCGGCCGAGGACCTGCCGATGCCGGCCGAGATCATGGTTCGGGTGATCAACGCCCTCATCGAGGGCCTGCTGTTCCAGCGGTTCCTCGCGCCGGAGCTGACGCCCGACGAGGTGTTCTACGCGGCGTTCGCGGCGCTGGCGAACAAGCCCGCGTCCAACGACAGCCAGAAGCCACAAGCAACCTAGCCAGGACGATGCGCTGACGCCTCAATGGCAGAGCCCCGGGCCGCCTCGCAGCAGCCCAGGGCCGGCCGTCTCAGCACGCCTCAGCGGTCAGGCGGTTCCCGACGTGCCGCCACTGGGAACCAGGGCGCTGGTGACCGCGGCGCCCCAGCTGGAGGTCGTCGAGGTCGTCGGCGCGAAGCCGCCGCCGTGGCCGCCCATCGCCGCCGCGTTCTGCGCGAACAATGTGGTGGTGGCGGTGGCGGCGCTGACCGGCGGGTCATTGATCATGGTGCCGCCAGAGCCGTCGTTGACCAGCTTGAAGTTGCTGGTGACATAGGTCCCGATCAGGGTCAGGTGCTCGACCAGGGCGCCGTCGGTGATCGTCAGCGTGCCGCTGGTCCCATTCTGCACCCAAGCCGATGTCTCGCCAGCGCTGAAGGCGAAGGTGGTCAGGTCGATGTGATCGCCGAGCACAAAGCCCGAGATCTTCGCCGCGAACCCGCCGGTGTTGTACAGCTTCAGGTTCCCGCCGCTGCCCAGGAAGCCGACCGTCTGGCCCGCGCCGATATTGCCGTTGTCGATCACCAGGCCGCCGTTGATGGTCAGGCCGGCTGCGATATTGCCGCCGGACGAGACGGTGACGATGCCGCCGCTGTTGACCGTCGTGCCGCTGGCGACCCCACCGGAGAACACATACTGGTGCCCGCCGGATTGGACCAGGGTGTTGACCGCGATCGAGCCCGACTCGACGTTCTCGGCCGCTCCGCTGGAGAGGGTGGTGTTCACCCCCTTGCCGCTGAGGAGCAGGCTGTCGTGGCCGCCGCTGAGCACGATGGTCGAACTCGCGACGCCGCCGGAGATGGCATAGAGCACCCCGCCGGAGGAGACCACCTCGGCGATCCCGGTCCCGCCGGAGAGGCTCTGGAACCCGCCGCTGGAGATCTGCGTCCCGCTGGCCACCCCGCCGCCGCTGATGTGGGTGTGGGCGCCGGCCAGGATGATCGTGCCATTGGCCGTGGCCCCCGGGCCGACATACTGCACCGCTCCGGCCGACAAGGTGGTCCCAGTGGTTACGCCGCTGCCGCTGACGATTTCTGACGCGCCGAGGCCGCTGACGAAGGTACCGAAGGCCTGACCATAGACCGTATCGTGGGCGCCGGGGCCAATCTGCGCATTGCTGACCACCCCACCGGCGGAGACATATTCGAACCCGCCGCTGTAGGCGTAAGGCGTATAGGCCGTGGCGCCCGAACTGGTGGTTTCGAAACCGCCGCTTGAGATCAGCGTGTAGTAGGAGGAGCCGCCCGCCAGGATGGAGTCGTGCGCGCCTGCGAGGATGGTCGCCTCGTAGAGCAGGCCGCCGGAGTGCGTGTAGGCGATGCCGCCGCCGCTGATCACCGCGAATTCGTTGTAGCCGCCGGCGAAGGTGTGCAGTGTCCCGCCGCTGAGCACGTTGGCATAGACGAGGTCGACGATGCCGCCAGCCAGGACCGCCGTGCTGCCGACCGTCCGCGATGTCGCATAGGCGCCTGCGGACAGCGCCACGCCGGAGGGGACGGTCCGATTATAGATCTCCAGGCTGCCCCCGCTGCTGACAGTCCCGCCGAAGATGGAAGCGCCCGAATACAGAATCTCGTACCCCGCGCTCTCCACCGTGGGGCCGCTGACCACCCCGCCCGACGAGACATACTCGACCCCGCCGCTGCCGATCGTGGGGCTGGAGTCGACACCGCCGCTGGATACGACGGTGACGCCCCCGGCGCTGATCGTGTCGGCGCTGCCGATCCCGCCATTCTGGATATATTGGGGGCCGACGATCGCATTGGCATAGGACTCGCCATAAATGTTCTGGACGCCGGAAACCGTGCTGTATTCATCCACGCCGCCGGCATAGACGTTCTCGACACCGCCGACGCCGAGCGTTTGCCCGTAACCAAAGCCGCCGGATTCGATGTTTTCCACGCCGCCGGCGCTGATGGCCTCGTAGTAGGCGACACCATAGTTGGTGAGCACGCCGCCGCTCAGGATTTCACCAATCTGCTCGTAGGCGCCGGACGAGATCGTCTCGCCGCCGGCCGAAGAGATGATGGTGCCGAACGCAGCGCCTCCCGCAAGAACGGTTTCCAGGCCGCCGCTGCCGAGAATGGTCGCGCTGGCGGCCCCGCCGGACAGGACCTCAACCAGGCCTGCGCCATAGGCATAGCTGGACATCGTGGTCCCGCCGCTTTCGACAAACTGGAAGGAGGGACCGCCATAGACGACGTCGCCGTAGGTGGCGCCGAAATTGGATTGGACACCATATATGGTGGTGTACTCGTCTTGGCCGCCGGAATAGACGGTCTCGACGCCATAGGCGCTGATGGTCTGCGCATAGGCCAGGCCGCCGGAATAGACGCTCTCGATCCCGCCCGATTCAATCGTGTCGTAATAGGCGGCGCCGTCGACGTTGAGAAAGCCGCTGGAATAGACGTAGGAATACTCGTCGAGCCCGCCGGAATAGACGGTCTGGGCTCCCGCCGAGACGATCGTCGTCTGATCGGAAAAGCCGCCCGAAGAGACCTGTTCGTTCCCCCCGCTGCCGATATAGGAATAGCTGGTGGCGCCCCCGGACAAGACCTCGGACAGGCCGGCGCCGTAGAGCGTGTCGCCGACCGCTACGCCGCCGGCCTCGACAAACTGGAACGATGGTCCGCCATAGACCGTGTCGCCGTAGGTCGATCCGTAGACGTACTGGCTGCCATAGATGTTGCTGAATTCGTCCAGGCTTCCCGTTTCGACAAATTGGTATCCGCCGGCGGATATGGTCGAATACTGCGTCTCTCCTCCCGAGAGGATGACCTCTTCGCCGCCGCTCAGAACGGTGGTGCTGGTTATGTTCTGGCCGAAGGATACGTACTGGACCTGGCCTGAGCTGACGATGGTCATTCTTTTGCCCCCGACATTCGAGTTGAGCGAGACGCAAGGGCCAGACGTCGGCCAGATAAAGATCTGAAACTATGACATAGGTCACAGTTGCGCCCCAATGAAGCTAAGCTAACTCTATCAGTCACGCTTTGAAAGAGCGAATTGCTTCAAATAGTAACGACGTTATATCTTGAGCTTGACTGTACACCGTATTAAATCAACCACAGATGGTGGCTGCCATCGTGAATCAGCGAAAGCGAGCTGCGGTGAGGCTCATACGCCAAAGCCCTGGGCTGCTTCGCAGCAGCCCAGGGCCTGGCCGTTCAATTCTACCGCGCAGGGATCAGACTGTGGCGCTCGAAGCGCCTCCGCTCGGGACAAGGGCGCTGGTGACCGCGGCGCCCCAGCTGGAGGTCGTCGAGGTCGTCGGCGCGAAGCCGCCGCCGTGCCCGCCCATCGCGGCCGCGTTCTGGGCGAACAGGGTGGTCGTGGCGGTGGCGGCGCTAACCGGCGGGTCATTGATCATGGTGCCGCCGGAGCCGTCATTGACCAGCTTGAAGTTGCTGGTGACGTAGGTCCCGATCAGCGTCAGGTGCTCGACCAGGGCCCCGTCGGTGATCGTCAGCGTGCCGCTGGTGCCGTTCTGAACCCAGGCCGAGGTCTCGCCGGCGCTAAAGGCGAAGGTTGTCAGGTCGATGTGGTCGCCGAGCACAAAGCCCGAGATCTTCGCCGCGAACCCGCCGGTGTTGTACAGCTTCAGGCTCCCGCCGCTGCCCAGGAAGCCGACCGTCTGGCCCGCGCCGATATTGCCGTTGTCGATCACCAGGCCGCCATTGATGGTCAGGCCAGCCGCGATATTGCCGCCGGACGAGACCGTGACGATGCCGCCGCTGTTGACCGTCGTGCCGCTGGCTGTCCCGCCGGAGAACACATACTGGTGCCCGCCGGACTGGACCAGGGTGTTGACCGCGATCGAGCCCGACTCGACGTTCTCGGCCGCTCCGCTGGAGAGGGTGGTGTTCACCCCCTTGCCGCTGAGGAGCAGGCTGTCGTGGCCGCCGCTGAGCACGATGGTCGAACTCGCGACGCCGCCGGAGATGGCATAGAGCACCCCGCCGGAGGAGACCACCTCGGCGATCCCGGTCCCGCCGGAGAGGCTCTGGAACCCGCCGCTGGAGATCTGCGTCCCGCTGGCCACCCCGCCGCCGCTGATGTGGGTGTGGGCGCCGGCCAGGATGATCGTGCCGTTGGCCGTGGCTCCCGGGCCGACATACTGCACCGCGCCGGCGGACAGGCTAGTCCCGCTGGCCACGCCGGACCCGCTGACGATCTCGGACGCCCCAGTTCCGCTGACGACCGTCCCGTAGGCCTTGCCATAGACGGTGTCATGGGCCCCCGGACCGATCTGCGCATTGCTGACTACGCCGCCGGACGAGACGTACTCGAAGCCGCCGCTATAGGCGTAGGGGGTATAGGTCGTGGCGCCCGAGCTGGTGGTTTCGAACCCGCCGCTGGATATCTGCGTATAGGCAGCCGAACCGCCCGCCAGGATGGAGTCGTGGGCGCCCGCCTTAATCGTCGCGTCGTAAAGGTAGCCGCCGGACTGAACATAGGCGATGCCGCCGCTGTTGACCGTGGCGTAGTAGTCATAACCGCCGGAAAGGGTCTGCAGCACCCCGCCGCTGAGCACGTTGGCATAGAAGAGATCGACGGTGCCGCCGGGCCGGATGGCCAGGTTGCCGACGTTCCGCGAAGACGGGTAGACGCCGGCCGACAGCGTCACCCCCGCGGTGACGTCGCGATTGAATATCTCCACGATGCCGCCGCTGCTGACGACGCCAGCTGCGGCCGCGCCCGAATACAGGATCAGCACGCCGCCGCTGCCCACCGTCACGCCACTAACCGCACCGCCTGAATAGACGTACTCATAGCCGCCGCTGCCAACCGTGCCGCTGATGTCGAGGCCGCCGCTCGACACGGTGGCGTAGCCGCCGCCGTTGATCGCGTCGTAGTAAGCGACCCCGCCGCTCTCGATATACTGGTAGGCGTCGACGCCGGTCACCGTGTCGGCATAGGCCTCGCCGTAGTCGTACTGGTAGCCGGAGATCAGGCTGTACTCGTCCACGCCGCCCGCAAAAATCGTCTGCGAGCCGAAGCCCGCGACGGTTTGGCTGTAGGTGAGAGCGGCCGACCCGATGGTCTCGGTGCCGCCGGACCCGATCGTGTCGTAGTAGGCGTAGCCATAGACGGTGAGCGAGCCGCCGGACTGCACGTTGGAATATTCGTCGCCCCCACCGGCGGCGACATATTGGGCGCCAGCCGAGTAGATTGTCGTGCTGCTGGCGATGCCGCCCGCGGAGACGGTTTCACCGCCGCCGCTGCCCAGCGTCGTAAGGTTGGTGACGCCGCCCGAAGACACGACGATCGCGCCAGCGCCGTAGGCGTAGCTGTAGGTCGTGGACCCGCCGCTCTCGACATATTGCCAGGCGGGGCCGCCGACGATCGTGTCGTCATAGGCCGATCCATAGTCGTATTGGTAACCGGATATGACGCTGTATTCGTCCACCCCGCCGACGTTGATGGTCTGCGACCCGTAGCCCTGGACGGTCTGTTGGTAGCCGATACCGCCGGACGCGATCGTCTCGACGCCGCCCGAGCTTATGGTGTCGTAATAGGCGATGCCATTGTTGTAGAGCGAACCGCCGGAACTCACATTTGTGTAATAGTCGGCGCCACCTGAATAGACGTATTGGTTGCCAGCAGAATAGATGATGCTGCTGATCGACTCACCACCCGCGTACACGCTCTCCCCACCACCGCTGGCGAGCCTGGTGACGCTGGTGAGCCCGCCCGACGACACCACGGTCACGCCCGCGGCATAGTCGTAGCTATAGGTGGTGATGCCGCCGCTCTCGACATATTGGTAGGAGGGGCCGCCGACCACCGTGTCGTCATAGGCCGATCCGTAGACGTGCTGGATGCCGGATATGGTGCTGTATTCGTCCAGCCCGCCGGAATAGATGGTCTGGGAGCCGTAGGCGGCGACGAGCTGTTCGTAGGACAGGCCGCCGGAGAAGACGAACTCGTTCCCCCCCGAGCCGACGGTCCCTAATTCGGTGGTGGCGCCGCTTTCGACATAGTCGTAGCCGCCGTTGAACATCGAGTAGACTAAGCCGAAGTTCACCAGATAGCCGCCGGCGGAATTGACCGAATAGTCGGCCTCGCCTCCAGGATAAACGTACTGTTCGCCACCGCTTAGAATGACGGTGCTCGCAATGACCTGGCCGGACGAAACGTACTGTACCTGACCGGAGCTGACAGTAGTCATCTCGATGCCCCCAATTCATGAAACTGCGTGAGACGCGTGAACCAGATGTGCGTTAGGTAAAATTTCCTAGCTATGACACGGGTCACAGTTGTGCGCCAGTTGAGATAGAATATCGCCGCAGGAAGCGCTTTGAAAGATGGAAACATTAGAAATAGTAACACCGTTATATCTCAAGCTTGACTGTACACCGTATTAAATCAACCAAAGATGGAAGGATCGCGCGCGAAATGGGCGAGAAGCAGCCGCCAGCGCCTCGACCGCGCAGCGCAGGTTGTAGTCGCCTCGGCTGGAAAAAAATCGTGTAGTGACGCGCCGAAGCCGCCTCGCCACAGACGACTTCGCCCACCTGGAACAGCGGATCACGCGGCTCGTTTCCTGAAATCGCCGAGACGCAGGCCCGAGTCAGAAAAGGTCGAAGCGGAAAGGACCCAAAACTCCACTCCTCCTGGCGAACGCTGAAAACCGCGCCCATAGGGCTGGAATTTGGGGTTTTAGCTTTCAGCTTACTGTGAGCCGACTGCGCGTCGCTATCTGGACCCCGAAACTCTTCGGCATGATCGCCGAGAAAGCGCAGATCAAGCTAGTCTAAACTCTCATTGATCGCTTCGCCGAACCGCGCCCACGCCTCCTCGATCACCCGGCGCGTCTCGCTCCAGCCCACCCGCTCCAGGGCCTCCTCCAGCGGCACGAACGCCGCCGCCATGGCGTCGTCTCCGGCCACGGCCTCGCCGCCGGTCCAGCGCGCGGCGTAGTCGACCAGCACGCCGTGCCAGTCGGTCTCGAGATCGATGCTGTCGACCACGTCGATCAGACCCAGGATCTGGGCCCGCACCCCCGTCTCCTCGGCCAGCTCGCGCAAGGCGCCCTCCTGGGCCGTCTCGCCGAACTCCATGCGGCCGCCGGGAATGCTCCATTGGCCGAGCCTGGGCGCCTTGCCGCGCTGAATCAGCAGGACCTCAGGCCCGCGGAAGCACACCACCCCAACACAGGGGATCGGCCGGCGCGGCTCGCTCATGACGGCATCGGCATCAAGGCCGAGGTGGTGCGCACGCCCACATCGTCGAAATGGGCTTTCAACCAGGTCTCGCCGGCCTTGCGCCCCCGGCTCTTCAACTCCTGGAGGAAGCCCCATTCGGTGCTGAACTTGGAATCCTCGCGTAGGTCGTCCAGCCAGCCGTCGGCCTCGATGGCGTGCATCAGCATCTTGCGATAGCGGCCCTTGGCGCCCTCTTTCAGAAGGCCGTCCTCGATCAGCTTGCGCACGAAGCGAATGGCCCGAAGTTCCGCCACCAGCGAGCCGTTGAAGGTGATCTCGTTCAGCCGGTCGATGATCTCGCCCGGGGTGCGCGGGGTATCCTTGCGGGTCAGGGGGTTCAGGCTGACGATCAGGACGTCGTTGGGCGTCGGGTCGTAGAACAGCGGCCACAGGGCCGGGTTGGCGAGATAGCCGCCGTCCCAATAGGCCTCGCCGTCGATCTCAACCGCCTGGAACAGGTGCGGCAGGCAGGCCGAGGCCATGACGTGCTTGCAGGTCAATTCCTCGGTGCGGAACACCCGGCTCTCGCCCGAGCGCACCCCTGTCGCCGAGACGTAGAGCCTGACCGGCGAGCGTTCACGCAGGGCGGCGAAATCGACCGCGCCGACGATCACGTCGTGTAGCGGGTTCAGGTTGAACGGGTTGAACTGATAGGGCGAAAAATTGCCGGCGAAGGTCTGGACCAGTTGCCAGCCCGGGGTCTGCTTCAGCCAGTCCATGCCGATGCTGGAAGCCCAGCCGCCGAGGTCGCCAAAGGCGTTCTGGCCGCCGGCCCGGTTCACTTCGCGCCAAAACCGGTCCAGCCGCTCGCGGGCGCCTTCAGGTCCGCCATCCAGAAGGCCCGCGGCGATCACCACCGCGTTCATCGCCCCGGCCGAGGCGCCGGTAATGGCCTTGATCTCCAGCCGGCCATCCTCCAGCAGGCGGTCGACCACGCCCCAGGTGAAGGCCCCGTGCGAGCCGCCACCCTGCAGGGCGAGGCTGATGGGCTTGCGCCCGTTACTCCGCGGCTTCCTGGCGTTCACTCGCCTTGCATTCACTGGGCGGTCCAGCCGCCGTCGACCGAGAGCATGGCCCCGTTGACCGAAGCGCCGGCGTCGCTGGCCAGATAGAGCATCAGCCCGGCCAACTGGTCGAACTCGACGAACTTCTTGGTCGGCTGGGCGGCCAGGATCACGTCCTTCATCACCTGCTCAGGGGTCATGCCGCGGGCTGTGGCCTGGTCGGCGATCTGGCTCTCGACCAGGGGGGTCTTAACATAACCGGGGCAGATGGCGTTGCAGGTGATCCCCGCCTGGGCGACCTCCAGGGCCACGGTCTTGGTCAGGCCGGCGATGCCATGCTTGGCCGCCACATAGGCCGCCTTGAACGGCGAGGCCACCAGGGCGTGGGCCGAGGCGATGTTGATCAGTCGCCCCCGGCCCTGAGCCTTCATGATCGGCACCGCGGCGCGAACGCCGTGAAAGGCCGAGGTCAGGTTGATGGCGATGATCTGGTCCCATTTCTCGATCGGGAAGTCCTCGATCGGCGCTACGTGCTGCACGCCCGCGTTGTTGACCAGGATATCCAGGCGCCCGAGCTCTCGCTTGGCGAAGGCGACCATGTCGGCGATCTCGTCCGGCTTGGTCATGTCGGCGCCGTGATAGAGCACCCTGACGTCGGCTACTTCTTCCATGGCCGTGCGGTCACGCTCGATCGCGGTGTGGTCGCCAAACCCGTTCAGCACCACGTTCACGCCAGCCATGGCCAGGGCGCTGGCCAGGGCCTGGCCGATGCCGCTGGTGGATCCTGTGACGATGGCGACCTGGCCCTTCAGTCCGTAGTCCATGGCTTGCACTCCTGAAACCCTGGCCGCCGGGGCGCGGCCGACCTAGCTCAACGGATGTTTGCGACAGAATATCCAGTCGCTCTCGCTCGACTGGCCCGGCTGATACGCATAGCCGGCGACATCGAAACCCTTCAGCCCCTCGGCCCGGTCGATCCGGTGGTCGATCGCATAGCGGGCCATCATCCCGCGGGCCTTCTTGGCGTAGAAACTGATCACCTTGGGCGCCTCGCCGGGCTTCACCTCGTAGAAATGGCAGCTGACCACCGGCGCTGCGACCTGGGCCGCGTCCACCGCGCCGAAATATTCCTGGCTGGCCAGGTTGACCAGGGTTGGCGCGTGCAGTTCCGCCAGGGCCTGGTTCAGGGTCGGCGCCACCTGGCGCCGCCAGAAGTCGTAGAGGCTCTTGCCGCGCTTGGTCTTCAGCCGCACCCCCATCTCCAGCCGATAGGGCTGGATGGCGTCCAACGGGCGCAGCACGCCATAGAGGCCCGACAGAATGCGCACGCGGTCTTGCGCGAACGCCAGGCCGTGCTTGTCCAGGCTGCGCGCGTCCAGCCCGTCATAGACATCGCCATCGAAGGCGATCGCCGCCTGCACCCCGTCGTCGCAGGCCGGGTCGAAGGCCTGGAAGCGCTGGTAGTTGAGGTCGGCCAGGGTGTCCGAGATGTCCATCAGCCGCTTCAGGTCGCTGCGCTTCAGCTTGACCGTGACCTTGGCCAGTTCGGCGATGTCGTTCTTCAGCTGCGGCGTGGTCAGGGGAACGTCCGGTGCGGCCGGGGTGAAATCGAGCGACTTGGCGGGCGAAAGGACGATCAGCATGAGGCTGGAGATAGTCCGGGCCGAAGGTGCGCGCGAGTCAAAAGCTGCGCTTGTCCCCTGGCTCGCTAGAACAGCACACGCGGGTTCATGATCCGCCCCGGATCCAGCGCCGCGCGGATAGCCCTCAGCGCCTCGACCTCCGCCGCCGGCTTCAGCCGCAGGGCCTCATCGGCCTTCATGATCCCCAGGCCATGCTCGGCCGAGATCGAGCCGTCCAGCTCGGCCACGATGTCATAGACCCGCCGCGCCGCCTCGTCGCGCAGGGCCGCATGGGCCTCGGGCGCCAACCCCGGCGCGCCCAGCACGTCGTAGTGGACGTTGCCGTCACCCACATGGCCGAAGGCCGCGATGCGGACCCCCGGCTCGACCGCCTGCATGGCCGCCCCCGCCCGCTGCAGAAAGGCCGGAATGCGCGAGACCGGCACCGCGATGTCGTGCTTCCAGCACGGCCCTTCGGGCTTCTGCGCCGCCGACTGGTTCTCGCGCAGGGCCCAGAAGGCGTGCGCCTGGGCCTCGCTCTGGGCGACGGCCGCGTCCTGGATCAGGTCGTCCTCGAGCGCCTTGGCCAGGAGCCGCTCGACCGCCGCCTCGGCCGCCCCGGCCTCGCTGCTGGCGGTTTCCAGCAGCACCGCCCAGGCGTGCTCGCCGCCGATCGGCAGGCGCTGGTCCGGGATATTGCGGCAGACGAGCTCCAGGCCCAAGGCGCTGATCAGCTCGAACGCCTCCAGCCCGCCGCCCGTCTCGCCCTTGGCCCGCGCCAGAAGCTCGATGGCGGCCTGCGGCGTGCGCAGGCCGACGAACGCCACGGCCCGCGAGGCCATGATCGGATAGAGCTTCAGCGCCGCCGCGGTGATCACGCCCAAGGTGCCCTCGGCCGCGATCAAGAGCTGCTTGAGATCGTAGCCGGTGTTGTCCTTCCTGAGGCGTCGAAGCCCGTTCCACACCTCGCCATTGGGCAGCACCGCCTCCAGCCCCAGGACCTGGGCGCGCATGGTTCCATAGCGCAGCACCCCCACCCCGCCTGCGTTGGTCGAGATCAGCCCGCCGATGCTGGCCGTCCCCTCCGAGGCCAGGCTGACCGGAAAGAACCGGCCGGCGTCGTGCGCCGCCTGCTGCACGCTGGCCAGGGGCGCGCCGGCCTCGACCTCGATCACGTCGTCGAACACGTCCAGATCGCGGATCGCCCGCATCCGCTCCAGCGACAGCAGGATCTCGCCCTGCGGGATCTGCCCGCCGACGAGGCCGGTATTGCCCCCCTGCGGCGTGATCGCCACCCCCGCGGCCGCACAGATCCGCACCACCGCTGCCACCTGCTCGGTCGTCGTCGGCAGGGCCAGGAGCGGCGTCGTCCCCCGCCACCGATCCCGCCACTCCACCAGCTTGGGCGCCAGCCGGTCGGGATCGGCGCTCCACCCCCCGTCGCCGAGCGCCGCCTTCAGCTGGTCCAGCACCGAGTCGGGAACAGGCTTGATCATAGGCGCCAGGATAGGGCGCGCCGCAGGGCGTGGCCAGACTACCCCACGAACCCCGCCGCCCGGCGTAGGCGGTCGTTGATCGCCTCGCCCAGGCCCTCGGCGGGGATGGGCGCTATGGCTATGGCCTTGGGCGAGGAGCGGTCGGCCTTGCGCAGATAGGTGAACAGGTTGGCGGCGGCCTCGGCGAGGTCGCCCTTCGGGCTGAGGTTCAGGCCATCGTCCGGGCAGGACGGGCCGAAGCCCAGGAAAGCCTCGCCGGGCGCCGGGCCGGCCGCCTCCAGCCGCACCGGCGCGTCCGGGGCGTAGTGCAGGGTCAGGCGGCCGGGCGAGCGCTTGGCGTCGACCTCTGCCTCGGCCAGGGGGCCGACCACCGCATCGAGCTGGCTGCGCGTGACACCGCCCGGCCGCAGGAGGCGCACCGGCCCGTCCAGCACCGCGACCACCGTCGATTCCAGGCCCACGGCGCAGGGCCCGCCGTCCAGGGCCGCGCCGGCGGCAAAGCCGGTCTCGGCCACAGCGTCGGCATAGGTCGTGGGGCTGGGCCGGCCCGATCGGTTGGCCGACGGCGCCACCACCGGCCCGCCGAAGGCGCGCAGCACCGCTTGCGACAAGGGATGGGCCGGCGCGCGCACAGCCACGGTGTCGAGCCCCGCCCGCGCCAGGTCGCACACCGCCGCCGGATCAGCGATCGGGGCGACGATGGTCAGCGGCCCGGGCCAGAAGGCTTCGGCCAGGCGACGAGCGCGATCATCGAAACGGGCGAGGCGCTCCGCCGCCGCCAGGTCCGGCACATGGGCGATCAGGGGGTTGAAGCTCGGCCGGCCCTTGGCTTCATAGATGCGGGCCACCGCCTTCGGATCGGCCGCGTCCGCCGCCAGGCCATAGACCGTCTCCGTCGGCAGGATCACCAGGCCGCCGGCGCGCAGCGTTTTCGCCGCCCGTTGCGCCGATTGGTCCTGATCCTGATCCGTCGCCGTCATGCTGCGGCCCCTAGCACCCCCGGCGCCGCGGCGCAAAGCTCAGGCCGGCGCAGGCTCAGGGATGCGTGAACTCGGCCTCGATGATCAGGCGCACCTTGTCGCCCACCAGGCCCAGCCACGCCCTTGAACCGAAATCCGAACGCAGGATGTCGCCCGTGGCCGAAAAGCCCATCCGCTTGCCGAACAGGAGGCTCTGGTCGTAGCCGTTGAAGGTCACCGCCAGGGTGACAGGCCGCGTCACCCCGTGCAGGGTCAAATCGCCCGTGACCTCTCCGTGCGCGGGGTCCGTCCGCGTGATCCCGGTCGAGACGAAGGTGATCTCCGGATTTTCGTCCGCGCCGAGGAATTCACGGGCGAACTGCCGATCGAGCTTGTCCTCGCCAACGTCCAGGGAATTGGCGTCGATGGTCACGCTCAGCTTGGCCGCCTCGGGCTGGGCCGGATCGTAGTCGAAGCGGCCGTCCACCTTGCCGAAGCGCATGGTGTAGCCCGAGAGCCCCATGTGGCTGACCTTGGCCAGCACGCTGGCATGGCGCTTGTCCAGCACATAGGCGCCCGCCGGGGCTGCGGCGGGGTCCGGATTGGGCTGGGCGGCCCAGGCCGCGGGGGCGCCGCAGAGAACGACCAGAAGGGCGAGGCAGGCGGCGCGAACCATCGAGGCTCCGAAACTTCGGGAACTGAACCCTGGTGAATACCCCTGAGCCAGGCCTGCGGCGGAAAGACGGCGCATCACGAAGCCGTGATAATCTGCCGCGATCAGAGCGCATCGGGCGAAAATCTCCACCCTTGGCCGTTGCGCCCACACCCCCTAGAACGCAGCAAAACGCTGGAGCCGGCCATGTCCTTCCAAGCCCCTGTACGGGATCTGCTGTTCACCCTGAAGCACGTGGTCGAGATCGGCCGGCTGAGCCAGGGCGGCGCCTTCGCCGAGCTGGACGAGGACACCCTGGCCGCAGTGCTGGAGGCGGCCGGCCAGGTGACCACTGACATCCTGGCCCCCCTGAACCGCAAGGGCGACCAGGCCGGCGCCCTTTATCAGAACGGCAAAGTCACCGCCGCACCCGGCTTCGCCGACGCCTACAAGGCCTTCGCCGAGGGCGGCTGGACCAGCCTGTCGGCCGATCCCGAGTTCGGCGGCCAGGGCCTGCCCAAGGTGCTGGAGCTGGCGGTGCTCGAGATGGTCAACGCCGCCAACATGGCCTTCGCCCTCTGCCCGATTCTGACCCAGGGCGCGGTCGAGGCGATCCACGCCCACGGCTCCGACCGGCAGAAGGCGCTCTACCTCCCCAACATGATCTCGGGAACCTGGACCGGGGCCATGAACCTGACCGAGCCCCAGTCGGGCTCGGACCTCGGCACGCTCACCACCCGCGCCGAACCGGACGGCAACGGCGGCTGGTTGCTGCACGGCCAGAAAATCTTCATCACCTGGGGCGACCACGACGCGGCCGAGAACATCGTCCACCTGGTGCTGGCCCGCCTGCCCGGCGCGCCCGAGGGCAGCCGCGGCATCTCCCTGTTCATCGCCCCCAAGGTGCTGGTGAACGAGGACGGCTCGCTGGGCCAGCCCAACGCCCTGCGGGCCGGAAGCATCGAGCATAAGCTGGGCATCCACGCCTCGCCCACCTGCGTCATGCTGTTCGAAGGCGCCAAGGCCGAGCTGATCGGCCAGCCCAACAAGGGCCTGGCGCACATGTTCACCATGATGAACGCCGCCCGGCTGAACATCGGGGCCCAGGGCGTCGGCATCGCCGAGCGCGCCTACCAGCAGGCCCTGGCCTTCACCCAGGAGCGCCGCCAGGGCCGCTCGCCCTGGTCGCACGACGCCTCGGCGGCGATCTTCGACCATCCCGACGTGCGCCGCACCCTGATCGCCATGAAGGTGCGGGTCGAGGCGGCGCGGGCCATCTGCCTGCTCACCGCCTTGAACGCCGACCTCGCCGCCTCGGCCGCCGAACCGGAGATCCGCGCCGCCGCCAAGCTGCGCGAGGAGGTCTTGACCCCCATCGCCAAGGCCTGGTCCAGCGACATCGGCGTGGAGGTCGCCTCCATGGGCCTGCAACTGCATGGCGGCATGGGCTTCATCGAGGAGACCGGCGCGGCCCAGCACTATCGCGACGCCCGCATCGCCCCGATCTACGAGGGCACCAACGGCATCCAGGCCATCGACCTGGCCGGCCGCAAGCTGGGCCTGGAGGACGGAGCCGGAATCGCCGCCCTGATCCGCGACGTCGACGCCACGGTTGAGGCCCTGAACGAGTCGGGCGACATGGAGTTCGACGCCATCGGCCATCGCCTGGGCCACGCCAACAGGGCCTTCGAGGCGGCGACATCCTGGCTGGCCGAGCGCCGCGGCGGGCCCGACGCCCTGGCCGGCGCCACGCCCTATCTGAAACTGGTGGGGGACGTCCTGGGCGGCTGGCTGCTGGCCAAGGGCGCCCTCGCGGCGTCGAAGGACGCCGGAAGCGTAGAGGATAGGCGTCGCCGCCTGCTCGCCGGCCACTATGCCGAGACCCTGCTGGCCCAGGCCCCCGGCTATGTCGCCTCGGTCACCGCCGGCGCCGAGGCGCTGCACGCCCTGACGCCGGAGATGTTGGGCTAGGCTCTAGAGGTGTTCCAGCAGGTAGTCCGCCGACGAGACCTTGAATTCGCCGCCGGCCTCGACGTTCAGCTGTTCGACCACCCCGTCCTTGGCCACCAGGGAATAGCGCTGCGAGCGCGAGCCCATGCCGAACTTGGAGCCGTCCAGCTCCAGGCCGATGGCGCGGGTGAAGTCGCCGTTGCCGTCGGCCAGCATGACCACCTCGTCGGTGATGCCCTGGTCCTTGGCCCAGGCCTTCATCACGAACACGTCGTTGACCGACACGCAGGCGATGGTGTCGACGCCCTTGGCCTTCAGCTCCGCTGCATGCTGCTTGAAGCCGGGCAGGTGCTTGGCCGAGCAGGTGGGGGTGAAGGCGCCGGGCACAGCGAACAGGGCCACGGTCTTGCCGCCGAACAGGGCGTCGCTGGCCAGGGGCGCCGGACCGTCGGCGGTGAAGGTCATGAAATTGGCCGCGGGCAATTTATCGCCGACCTTGATCGTCATGGGGCGTCTCCTTGGATCATCTGAAGCGCCCGATCCGGGCGGCGGAACACTGATATGGGTCCTGGCGCCAGGCGCCAAGCCTTACAGACGCTTGAACCTGATCCAGGGACGGTTCAATCATAGATCCATGACGCCCAGCGATCCCTCCCCGCCTGTGCGCGACCCTGAGTTCCTGACCGGCCAGGCCCTGATCGCCATGCCGGGCATCGGCGACCCTCGTTTCGAGCGGGCGGTGATCCTGATCTGCGCCCACGACAGCGGCCACGCCATGGGGCTGGTGGTCAACCGCCCGATCGATGGCCTGACCTCGCCGGACCTTCTGGAGCGCCTGGGCGTCACGGGCTCGGCCGAGGCGCCGGATGAGCCGGTTCTGATCGGCGGGCCGGTGGAGCGCGAGCGCGGCTTCGTCCTGCACACCGACGACTATCTGAACCAGGACACCAGCGCCCGGGTCGGCGAGGGTATCGCCCTGACCGCCACCCGCGACGTGCTCGAGGCCATGGCCGACCCCGCCCGCCGGCCGCGCAAGGCGGTGCTGGCGCTCGGCTATTCCGGCTGGGGCGCCGGCCAGCTGGAGCAGGAGATCCGCGACAATGTCTGGCTGACCTGCGAGCCGGACGAGGCCCTGGTGTTCAGCCACGACCACGACCACAAATGGTCCCAGGCCCTGGCGCGGCTGGGGATCAGCGCTGAGCAGCTGTCCGGGCAGGCCGGGCGGGCCTAACCCGCAGACCCCCGCAGCCGCACGGGCGCGGCGCCGTCGGCGTAGCTTTCGTTGAGATAGACCTCGGCCTCCTGGGCCGACAGGGCCGGGGCGTAGCCGAAGCCCTGGCCATAGTCGCAGCCGAGATCCAAGAGGCAGCGGGCCATGACCGCGTTCTCAACCCCCTCGGCCACCACCTCAAGCGCAAGGTCGCGGCCCAGATTGACCACCGAGCGCACGATCTTGGCCGAGCCCTCGTTGGAGCCCATGGTCCGCACGAAGTAGCGGTCGATCTTCAGCGTGTCGAACGGCAGGCGGGTCAGGTATGACAGCGAGGAGAAGCCGGTGCCGAAGTCGTCCAGGGCGATGCCGGCGCCCGCGTCGCGCAGCTGGCGCAGGATGATCGCGGCCCCGTCGGGATCGCGCATGATATCGCTTTCGGTCACTTCCAGCTTCAGCGCCTTGGGCGGCAGGCCGGTCTCGGCCAGAAGCTCGCTGACGTCGCGCACAAGGTTCGGGCGATTGATCTCGCCGACCGAGAGGTTGACGCTGACGGTGATCTCGCCGGCGGCCTGGTGACAGCGCCGCCATTCGGCCAGCTGCAGGGCCGAGGCCCGCATCATGTGGGCGCCCAGCTCGACCAGGAGGCCCATCTCGTCGCACAGGGGCAGGAACTGGTCCGGCGGGATCAGGCCGCGGCGCGGATGGCGCCAGCGGGCCAGGGCCTCGAAGCCGGAGATGGCGCCGGTGGACAGGCGCACAACCGGCTGGAAATAGGGCACGATCTCGCCGCGGCCGATGGCGCCGCGCAGGTCGGATTCCATGGCCAGGCGCGAAAGGCTGTCGCTCTCCAGCGAGCGGCCGTAAGCCGCAGCGCCGCCGCGGCCCGCGTTTTTCGCGCTCTCCACGGCCAGTTCGGCCCGGCGCAAAAGCTCGGCGGCTTCGGGCGCGTCGGCCCCGCCCTCGGCGGCGACGGCGCCGATCGACAGTGTCGGCACGATATCGAAGCCGGCGATGCGCAAGGGTTGCTCCAGCGAGCGCCGCATGGCGTCGGCGGGATCGCGAACCCCGGCGGGCACCAGGGCGGCGAACTCGTCCTCACCCACCCGGGCCATGATCGCGCCCGGCGGGAAGGTCGCGGCCAGGCGCGAGCCCAGGGCCGCCAGCACTAGGTCGGCCCGCTCGTGGCCCAGGGCCTCGTTCAGCCGGCGCAGGCGATCGAGGTCGGCCACCACCAGGGTGTAGGTCTCTGGCTGGCGCAGCAGGGCCCTGGCCTGGGCGATGAAGCTGCGGCGGTCGAGAAGACCGGTCAGTACGTCCTTTTCGCTGGCGGCGAACTTGGCCTCCGGCACGATCACGCCCGAGGCGCGTGCGCCGCCCTCTTCCAGCCACTCACCGCGCCAGATGCAGGTCTCGCCGCCGCGCATGCGGATGCGCGCGCTGATCTCGCTGCCGGGCGGGCGTACGGTCAGCACCCGCTCCATCAGATTGCGATCCTGGGGAAGGCAGAGCGCGAAGGCCGCCGCGCCGGCGCACTCGGGCGCCAAGGGGGACAGGCCCAGGGCGCGCGCCGCGCCCGTAAACCGGAGCTTGTCGGCCTCCGGGTCCCAGGCCCACAGCACCACCTGGGCGGCGCCCAGCGCCTCCAGGGTCACCGTGGTGTCCCAGACAAATCGGTCTTTCGACCCTAATGCCATTTCCGCCTGCGTCGCGTTTTGCTGACTAGCAAGGCCGTTCAGCCCCGCGCCAGCCTGTCTACCGGGTAAACCTTAAGGTTTGCCTCCAAGGACGCGATCATGCGCCCGAATCAACAGATTCAACCATGAGAGGCGCCGCCCGGCTAGGCGCGGATTGTCTCGACGTCCCGCGCGCTTGGAACCACCAGGCCGAACAGCAGGTGGTCGCGCCAGGTCCCGTTGATCTTGAGATAGGCGCTGGCCCGGCCCTCCAGCTCGAATCCGGCCCGCAGCAACAGGCGGCGCGACGGGTCGTTCTCCGGCACGCAGGCGGCTTCCAGGCGATGCAGGCCCAGGCGGCCGAAGGAAAAGGCGGTCACCGCCCGGACTGCGCCCAAAGTGAAACCCTTGCGGGCAAACGGCTCGCCGATCCAGTAACCGACGGTGCCCATCTGGGCCACGCCACGGCGGATATTGGACAGGGTGATGCCCCCGACCAGGGTCTCGTCCTCGGCGCGGAACACCAGGAAGGAATAGCCCTGGCCCAGGTCCATGTCCCGCTGGTAGGCCAGCAGCCGCCGGCGATAGGCGCCCCGCGACAGATCGTCCGCCGGCCAGGTCGGCTCCCAGGGCTGCAGGAAGTTGCGCGAGCGGCGGCGCAGGTCCGACCAGGCGGCGAAGTCGCTGGACCGCGGCGGCCGCAACATCACCCCCTCCGCCTCAAGGCGAAGGCCAGCCTCAGGAGCCATCCAGTCCAAGAGCGCCATGGGCGTGTCTCTCCCGGCCGGCAAATTAGGCGGAATTCCTAAGGTTGCAAGGTGGGTTAGGCGAACCTAGCCGAACAGTTCCACCTCGAAAGCGCGTGCGGCCTTCATCGCTGGCCGGGGTCCCAGGACCGCGCCGGCGCAGGCCCTCGGCCCCAGGAGCCGCTCTCCAAGCCGTGCAAGGTCGGCGGCCTCGACCGCGTCGATCGCCTGGGCGGTCTCCTCCACGCTGAACAGGCGGCCGAAGGTCAGGACCTGGCCGGCGGCCTGCTCGGCGCGAGCCAGCGCGGATTCGCGGGCCATGAAGGTTGCGGCCTTCAGCTGCGCCTTGGCCCTGGCCAGCTCGGCCGGCTCCACGCGACCGATCAGGCCGCCGATCTCGGCGGCGCAGATCTTGGCCGCCTCGGCCGCATCCTTGGCCGCCGCCCCGACATAGATGCCGAGGACCCCGGTGTCGGAATGGGTGTCGGCATAGGCGTCGATGGCGTAGGCCAGCCCCCGCTCTTCGCGCACCGCCTGGAACAGGCGTGAGGACATGCCACCGCCCAGGATCTCGGCGAACAGGCGCAGGGCGAAATAGTCGGGATCGGTCAGGCCGGGCGCCGGCAAGAGCAGCACCAGGTGCGACTGCTCCAGCGCCCGGGTCACCGGCGCGGCGCCGCCGACGAAGCGCGCCGGGCCGCTGGCCGCCGGCGGTTCGGCCCGGGCGTCCGCGGCGAAGTGGCGGTCGACCAGGTCCAGCAGCTCCGCCTCCTCGACCGCGCCGGCGGCGCTGACCACGATGGCGTCTGGGCCGTAGAGGCCGGCGTGGAAGGCGGCCAGGGCGTCCCGGCTCGCCGCGCCCACCGTGGCGTCCAGCCCCAGGATTGGCCGCCCCAGGGCGTGGCCGGAGAAAGCCTGGGCCTGAGCCAGTTCGAACACATGATCATCGGGGGTGTCGGCGGCCTCGGCGATCTCCTGCGAGACCACCTGCTTCTCGCGCTCCAGGTCGCCGGCGTCGATCACCGGCCGATGCACCAGGTCCGAGATCACATCCATGGCCAGGGGCAGGCCGCCCTTCAACGCCCTCACCTGAAAGCTGGTGCGCTCATGGCCGGTGGCGGCGTTGATCTGGCCGCCCTCGGCCTCGATCTCCTCGACGATGCTGCGGGCCGAGCGCTGGCCCGCGCCCTTGAACACCATGTGCTCCAGAAGGTGAGCCCAGCCGTTCTGCGCCTCGGTCTCAGAACGCGCGCCGCGGCCGACCACCACCGACAGGGCCAGGGTCTGCAGCCCCGGCATGGGATCGCACACCACCCGGACCCCATTGGCCAGGCGATGGATGCGAGGCAGGCCCTCAGACTCCGGCGAAGCTGCGGACATAGGCCTTCACCGCCTCCACATCGGCGGCGATCTTGTCGAGGCGTTCGGGCTTGCCGGCCAGGGCGCGGGCGGCGCCCGGCATGGCCGGGCCGCGGCCGCAGGCGGCCTCGACGGCGTCTGGGAACTTGGCAGGATGGGCGGTCGACAGCACCACCAGCGGCGTCGCCGGCGACTTGGCCCCGATCCGTTTGGCCGCGGCCACGCCGACGGCGGTGTGCGGGTCGATCATCTCGCCGGTCTCGTTGAGGGTCGAGAGAATGGTGCGGCTGGTCTCCGCCTCGCCGATCCCGACGCCCGCGAACAGGTCGCGGATGACGCCGAGCGCCTTAGGCGGGATGTCGATAGCCCCGGCCTCGGCGAAGGCGCGCATGGCCCGGGCGGTCTCCAGCCCCTGGCGGTCGACGGCCTCGAAATAGAGCCGCTCGAAGTTCGAGGCGATCTGGATGTCCATGGCCGGGCTCTGGGTCGCCAGCACCGCGCCCTTGGCGTAGCGGCCGTCGTTGACCGCGCGGGCCAGGATGTCGTTGCCGTTGGTGGCCAGGATGATGCGCTCGATCGGCAGGCCCATGCGGCTGGCGACATAGCCGGCGAAGGCGTCGCCGAAATTGCCCGTGGGCACCGCGAAGCTGATCGACCGCTCAGGCGCCCCCAGAGCGACGGCGGCGGTGAAGTAGTAGACCACCTGGGCCGCGATCCGCGCCCAGTTGATCGAATTGACCCCCGACAGGTCCACCGCCTCGCGGAAGCCCTGGGCCTGGAACAGGCTTTTGACGATCGACTGGCAGTCGTCGAAGGTCCCGTCGACCGCCAGGCACCGGACGTTGTCGTCCGGGGCGCAGGTCATGAAGCGGCGCTGCACCTCGCTGATGCGGCCGTCGGGGAACAGCACCACCACCCGCAAATTGCCGCGCCCACGCAGGGCCTCGACGGCCGCGCCGCCGGTGTCGCCCGAGGTGGCGCAGACGATGGTCAGGGTCCGCCCCTTGGCCGCCAGGGCGTGCTCGTAGAGGCGCGCCAGCAGCTGCATGGCCACGTCCTTGAACGCCAGCGTCGGCCCATGGAACAGCTCGAGCAGCCACAGATTGCTATCCAGCTGCTTCAGCGGCGTCACCGCGGCGTGGTCGAAGCCGGCATAGGCGTCGGCGGTCATGCGCCGGATCTCGTCGGCGGGGATAGCCTCGCCCGCGAACTTGGCCAGCACCGCGGCCGCGACCTCGGCATAGGGTTTGCCGGCGAAGGCGGCGATCTCGTCCTTGCTGAACTCGGGCCAGGCGGCGGGGGAATAGAGGCCGCCATCGGGCGCGAGGCCGGCCAGGACCGCATCCAGGAAGCCGATCGGGGGGCTTTCGCCGCGGGTCGAGACGTATTGCATGCTACTTCGCCAATCGTCGCCAGAGGCTGGCGAGGTAAACGCCGAGCAGCGCCGCCGCAAGCCCGAACCAGGTGATGGCGTATTCCAAATGTCGATTGGGAATGTCGGGCGGGATCGGCGCCGGCAGCGGCAGGCCCGCCTTGGGCGCCGGCTTTTCCAGCATCAGGAAGATCGGCGCCGGCCGGGGCGCACCAAGGACCGCGGCCATGGCGGCCACGTCGCGATAGTAGAACTGGCGCTGGGCCGGCTGGTTGTCCGGGGTGACGAAGGTCTTCTTGTCGCCGTGGCGCAGCACGCCCGTTACGGGCTCCGACAGCGGCGCGGCCGACGGCGCCAGCGCCGGTGCGGTCTGGGGGAGAAAGCCGCGGTCGACCAGCAGGCTGCCATAGGGGCCGCTCTTCAGCGGGCAGGCGGCGATGATGCGCGAACCGGCCTGGCCGTCCCAGACCGCATAGAGCTTCAGATAAGGACGCTGCTCCAGGTCCGGGCAGTCGGCGCTGACCCGGGTGAAGTCGGCGTCGCCCCCGCTCGCCAGCGCAGCCAACGGGCCATCCAGCGGCCGGGCCGGCGCGGTGCGCAGGGCCGCAATATGGGCCAGGAGCGCCTCCTTCCAGTGCAGCCGCTGCACCTGCCAGGTCCCCAGGCCGCAGAGCACGGCCAGGGCGATCACGGTGAAGACGGTCAGGCCGATGGGAAAGCGGCGGTGCGGCGCGGCGGTCATAGGAGGCCCTCGGCCATCAGGCCTGGTCGTTCCACGCCTGCGATGCCTTGTTGTGAAACTGCAGGGCGATCATCACGCCCTTGAACGGGCGCAGCAGGAAAAGGGTCAGCAGCGCCGACAGCGGCAGCCACAGGACGAGGTGCACCCACACCGGCGGATGGACGGTGAACTCGGTGACCAGGGCGGCGAAACAGGCCAACATGCCCACGATCAGGATGATGAAGACCGCCGGGCCATCCCCGGAATCGGCGGCGCGCAGGTCCAGCCCACAGGCCTCGCACCGCGCGCCGACTTTCAGATAGCCTTCGAACAGGTCGCCCTCGCCACAGGCTGGGCAGCGGCAGGCGAGACCCGCGAGGATCGGGTTCACGCCCGCCATGATCGCCTATTTCAGGCCCGGCAGGATGACGTAGACGAAGGAGAACAGGAACAGCCAGACCACGTCGACGAAGTGCCAATACCAGGCCGCCGCCTCGAAGCCGAAATGCTTCTGCGGGGTGAAGCCGCCGCCAATCAGCCGGAACAGGCACACGGTCAGGAAGATGGTGCCGATCAGCACGTGGAAGCCGTGGAAGCCGGTAGCCATGAAGAAGGCGTTGCCGAACAGGCCCGAGTTGGAAGCTTCTTCCGAGAAGAACAGGTGGTCGGCCAGGATGTGGTGATACTCGAACGCCTGGATCGAGGTGAACAGCACGCCCAGGCAGATGGTCAGGAACAGGCCGAGCGTGGCGCTCTTGCGATCGCCGACCTGCAGCGCGTGGTGCGCCCAGGTGACGGTGGTGCCGGAGAGCAACAGGGTCAGGGTGTTGACCAGCGGCAGTTCGAAGGCCGGGACCAGCTCGACGCCCTTGGGCGGCCAGGTCGCCCAGGCCTGGGCCACGCCGACCGTCGCGTTGGCGTCCGGGGTCAGCACCCGGTGGCCGTGGAACAGCGACATCTCGAAGAAGATCCAGAACCAGGCGACGAAGAACATGACTTCCGACGCGATGAACATCACCATGCCGTAGCGCAGGCCGATGCCGACCACCGGCGTATGGTCGCCGCTGTTGGCCTCGATGGTCACGTCGCGCCACCAGCCGCCCATGGTGAACAGTACGCCCGCCAGGCCCGCCAGGAACACCACCAGGGTGTGCTTCTCGAAGCCCAGGATGCCCTTCATCCAGATCACGCCGCCGACGGCCATGACGAAGGCGGCGATCGAGCCGATCAGCGGCCAGGGGCTGGGGTTGACCAGGTGGTAGTCGTGCTTGACGGCGCCGGATGCCATGTCGCTGTTGAACCTCGAAGTATGAGGCCGCCGCCCGGTCCCCCGAACGTCGGCGGTTTAGAATCTAGGCTATAGCCCTGCTCCGGCCGGTCCGCCAAGGCCCTGCTGGGGCTTTGGGGCGGATGCGGCGGTCTTGGGCGTGGCGGGATAGAAGGTGTAGGACAGGGTGACGTCGGTGAAGGCCTTGGTGTCCCCGTCCCTGGCGAAGCCGGGATCGACGAAATAGACCACCGGGAAGCGGATGGTCTGGTGCGCCTGGATGGTCTGGTCGGTGAAGCAGAAGCACTGCAGTTTGCGGAAATAGGTCCCGGCCTGCAGCGGGGTGACATTGTAGACCGCGTGGCCGGTGAGCGGCTGTTCGGACGTGTTGGTCACGGTGAAGAAGGCCAGGCCCGTCTCGCCGATCTTGATCGTCTGGTGCAACTGCTCGGGCGCGAAATTCCAGGGCAGGCCGCGGACATTGGTGTCGAAGCTGACCGTCAGCTTCTGGTCCAGCACCTGGCCGGCGGCCTTGCTGGCCTTGGGCACGTTCCCGGAAAAGCCGGTGGCCTGGCAGAAGGCGCGATAGAGCGGCACCGAGGCGAAGGCCGCGCCGGTCATGGCGGCGAACACGCCGACGCAGATCAGCGCCACCCGGCCGTTGGCCAAACGGGCGCGATCAGGCGTCTTTGTCTCAGGAGGGCGCGCCGACAAAGACGTTCCCCTTCATTTTGGTGATGGTGATCACAAACACCAGGATCACGAACACGCCCAGCGCCAGCGCGATGGCGATGCTACGCCGGCGGCGCGCCTTGGCCGCCTCTTCGCTTTCGGGCGGGTTGAAGCTCATAGCTTCAGGGCCTCCAGCCCCATCAGCCGCTCGGCCAGGAGCCCGGCGAACAGCAGAAACAGATAGGCGATGGAGAAGGCGAACAGGTTGCGCGCCGCGGTGGCCCCGGCCTTGACGTCATAGAGCCGCCCTTCCCGCTCGCCGGCCTTGTCGCCCGCATGGCTCATCGCCAGGCGCACGGCCAGGACCAGGAACAACAGCCCGCCCAGGCCTGAAATGGCCAGGTAGAGCGGACCGGCCAGGCCAGTGAAGCTGGGGGCGATGGCCACCGGAACGAAGATGAAGCTGTAGAGCAGGATCTGGCGGCGGGTGGAGGCCGCGCCCTTGACCACCGGCATCATCGGCACGCCGACCGCGGCATAGTCCTCGGCGGTGTAGAGCGACAGGGCCCAGAAATGCGGGGGGGTCCACAGGAAGATGATGGCGCAGAGCAGCCAGGCGTTCAGCGGTGCGGTCCCGGTGGCC
This sequence comes from Phenylobacterium montanum, assembly GCF_018135625.1. Lineage (NCBI taxonomy): Bacteria > Pseudomonadati > Pseudomonadota > Alphaproteobacteria > Caulobacterales > Caulobacteraceae > Poindextera > Poindextera montana. The sequence continues at coordinate 4,362,889 of NZ_CP073078.1, read as the reverse complement.
GCGGCCCAGCCGATCACCGGGGGCAGGGCTCCGGCGAGGCCGCCGATGACGATGTTCTGCGGCGTCCAGCGCTTCAGCCACATGGTGTAGACCACGGCGTAGAAGACGATGGTGAAGGCCAGGAGCGCGGCGGCCAGGAGGTTCACCGCCAGGTACATCATGCCGACCGACAGCAGCGACAGGGTCATGCCCAGCGCCAGGGCGTCGGCGCCCTGGACCCGGCCCATGGGCACCGGCCGGCCGCGAGTGCGCTTCATGCGCGCGTCGATGTCGGCGTCGTACCACATGTTCAGGGCGCCCGAGGCGCCGGCGCCGATGGCGATGCAGAGGATGGCGACGCCCGCCAGGATCGGGCTCATCGGCGTCCGGGCGCAGATCAGGCCGGTCAGGCCGGTGAACACCACCAGCGACATCACCCGCGGCTTCAGCAGCGCGACATAGTCCTGCCAGCGGGCGGGCGTCGAGCGGCTGGGGGCTAGGGCGGCGTCGGTCATGGTACGCGATAGGCTTTCAAAATACCCAGGGGCGAGGCCTGTTCAGCCCCGCCCCCAAGGCGGACATCAGTCCCGTTTCCTCAGTGCGACGAGTCGGCCGAGATGTGCGGCAGCTCGTTGAACTGGTGGAACGGCGGGGGCGAGGACAGGGTCCACTCGAGCGTGGTGGCGCCTTCGCCCCAGGGGTTGGCCTCGGCCTTGCGGCGGCGGACGGCGGCTTCCAGCAGGAGCAGGAAGAAGAAGCCCATACCCACGACGGTGATCATGTAGCCGTAGGTCGAGATGGTGTTCCACTTCTCGAACGCCGCCGGGTAGTCGATGTAGCGGCGCGGCATGCCCTGCAGGCCCAGGAAGTGCTGCGGGAAGAAGATCACGTTCACGCCGACGAACATGAACCAGAAATGGATGTTACCCAGCACCTCGTTGTACTTCACGCCCCACATCTTCTCGAACCAGTAGTAGAAGCCGGCGAAGATGGCGAACACGGCGCCCAGGCTGAGCACGTAGTGGAAGTGGGCGATCACGTAGTAGGTGTCGTGCAGCGAGTAGTCGATGCCGGCGTTGGCCAGCACCACCCCGGTCACGCCGCCGATGGTGAACAGGAAGATGAAGCCGACGGCGAACAGCATCGGCGTCTTGAAGTCGATCGACCCGCCCCACATGGTCGCGATCCACGAGAAGATCTTGATGCCGGTGGGCACGGCGATGACCATGGTCGCGGCCACGAAATAGGCCTGCAGGTCGAGCGGGATGCCGGTCTCGTACATGTGGTGGGCCCACACGATGAAGCCGAGGAAGCCGATCGCCACCATGGCGTAGGCCATGGCCAGGTAGCCGAACACCGGCTTCTTGGAGAAGGTCGAGACAACGTGGCTGATGATGCCGAAGCCGGGCAGGATCAGGATGTACACTTCCGGGTGGCCGAAGAACCAGAACAGGTGCTGGAACATCAGCGGGTCGCCGCCGCCGGCCGGGTCGAAGAAGTGGGTGTGGAAGTTGCGGTCGGTCAGCAGCATGGTGATCGCGCCGGCCAGCACGGGCAGCGAGAGCAGCAGCAGGAACACGGTCACCAGGATCGACCACACGAACAGCGGCATGCGGTGGATGGTCATCCCCGGGGCGCGCATGTTGAAGATGGTGGTGATGAAGTTGATCGCCCCCAGGATCGAGCTGGCGCCGGCCAGGTGGATCGACAGGATGGCGAGATCGAAGGCCGGGCCCGGATGGCCGACGGTCGACAGCGGCGGATACATGGTCCAGCCGCCGGCGAAGCCGGGGCCTTGGCCGCCTTCGGTGAACAGCGACATCACCAGGAGCGCGAAGGACGAGACCAGCAGCCAGAACGAGATGTTGTTCATCCGCGGGAAGGCCATGTCCGGCGCGCCGATCATGATCGGCACGAACCAGTTGCCGAAGCCGCCGATCATGGCCGGCATGACCATGAAGAAGATCATGATCAGGCCGTGGGCCGTGGTCATGGCGTTATAGCCGTTGTGCCCCTTGAAGAAGCCCGAGCCCAGGATCCCGTTGTCGGTGAACACCTGGATGCCCGGGTGCATCAGCTCCCAGCGCATGAAGCCCGAGAAGGCCCCGCCGACGATCCCGGCCATGATGGCGAACAGGATGTAGAGGGTGCCGATGTCCTTGTGGTTGGTCGAGAACAGCCAACGCACCAGGAAGGGCGGGGTGTGGGCGTGGTCGTCGTGCCCGTGAGCGTGGTCTGAAGCGGCGGTCGCCATGGTCTAACTCTCTCGAACGGGGATCAGCGCGCTGCGACGCTAGCTTGAGTGTTGAGCGCCAGGTGCTGCGGCGCGGCGGCGGACGCGGACTTGCCGGCGGCGGGCTTGGCGGCCGGCGCCGGGGCGGCGGCCGGGGTCGCGGCGGGCGCCGGCGCGTGCTGCTGGGCCACCCAGGCGTCGAAGTCGGCCTGGCTCACCACCTTGATCTCGATCGGCATGAAGGCGTGGTTGACGCCGCAGAGCTGGTCGCACTGGCCGTAATAGATGCCGGTCTTGTCCGCGTTGAACCAGGCGTCGTTCATCCGCCCAGGCACGGCGTCGATCTTGATGCCGAAGGCCGGCAGGCCGAAGTCGTGGATCACGTCGGCGCCGGTGACCAGCACATGCACGGTCTTGTGCACCGGCACCACCATCGCCTTGTCGGCGGCCAGCAGGTACGGCTCGTTGCGCGCCGCCGCATCCTCCTTGGTCAGGACGTTGGAGGTGAACTCGGGGATCTTTTGCTCGGGATATTCATAGCCCCAGTACCACTGGTAGCCGGTCGCCTTCACCGTCAGGTCGGGCTTGGGCATGGCGTGGTAGGCGAACAGCAGCTTGAACGAGAACACCGCGATCACCATCAGGATCAGCACCGGAACGGTGGTCCAGAGGATCTCGATCGGGGTGTTGTGGCTCCACTTGGCCGGAACCGGATTGGCGCGCTTATTGAAGCGCACGACGCAGATCATCAGCAGCGCCAGCACGAACAGGCTGATGACGGTGATGATCGGCAGCAGCAGATGGTCGTGGAAAGCGATCGCCTGGAATTTCAGCGGCGAGTGCGCCGGCTGGAGACCCATGGCGCCATCGACCGGCTGGCCGACGATGTCGGGGTTGTTGACCGCATCCGCGGCCCAGGCCGAAACGCTGGTTCCCGCCGCCAGGGCGGCTGTTCCGAGCGCCACCGCGGCGCCTCGCAGCCTTCGCATCAACAAAGCTTCAGCCCTCATGTCCTCACGATCCGCTTCGCCGACGTCCCAGGACTGGCCCTGCTTGAGCCTTGCCCCCTCCACCGGCAGACATAAATCCCAGGAAGCCGGACCTGTCGACCCCGCGCTTCGCTCAGGATCCAGGCATTCCAGCCCCCATGCCTTCGCGGCGTGCATACGCGCTCTGTCCAGGCTTGCCAAGAGATTGGAGCGCCCTTCGGGGAACTGGGGGCCACGAAGGTTTCGCAAGCTGCGGCTCGGGCCTATGTTGAAGGCCTTGAGCCTTGATTTTGCGAGCCGCGCATGACCGCCCACACTTCCGCTCCGTCAATCCTGGACGCCGCCGGCGTCGATGCGAATCGCGCGCGCTCTATCCTGGGCGAGGCCCTGGCCGGGGCCGACGACGGCGAGCTGTTCGTCGAGCGCTCCGAGAGCGAGGCCTTCGTGTTCGACGACGGCCGGCTGAAGTCGGCCAATTATGACGTCAATGAGGGGTTCGGCCTGCGCGTGGTGGCGGACGAGACCGCCGGCTACGCCCACGCCTCGGAGATTTCCGAGGCCGCGATCCGCAGAGCCGCCGATTCGGCCGCCCTGGCCAAGCGCGGCTACAGCGGCGTCTCCGCCGAGGGCCCTCGCGCCACCAACACCCGCCTCTATGGCGACGACGACCCGCTGGCCTCGCCGGCCTTCTCCGACAAGATCGCCCTCTTGCAGGAGATCGACGCCTACGCCCGGGCCAAGGACCCGCGGGTGGTCCAGGTCACCGCCTCCCTGGCCGGCGAGCGGCGGGTGGTCGAGATCCTGCGCGCCGACGGCGGCCTGCTGCGCGACGTGCGGCCCCTGGTGCGACTGAATGTCTCGGTGATCGTCGAGCGTGACGGCCGGCGCGAGAGCGGCTCGTCCGGCGCCGGCGGCCGCGCCGGCTTCGAGGCCTGGATCACCCCCGACAAGTGGCAGGACCAGGTGGAGGAAGCCCTGCGCCAGGCCATGGTCAACCTGGACTCCGTCGCCTGCCCGGCCGGCGAGATGGACGTAGTGCTGGGCCCGGGCTGGAACGGGGTCTTGCTGCATGAGGCGGTCGGCCACGGCCTGGAGGGCGACTTCAATCGCAAGGGCACCAGCGCCTTTTCCGGGCGCATCGGCGAGCGGGTGGCCGCTCCGGGCGTGACCGTATTTGACGACGGCTCGATTCCCGGCCGCCGCGGCTCGCTGACCATCGACGACGAAGGCACGCCCACCGAGCGCACTATCCTGATCGAGGACGGCATCCTGGTCGGCTACATGCACGACCGCATGAGCGCGCGGCTGATGGGGCTGAAGGCCACCGGCAATGGCCGGCGACAGTCCTACGCCCACATGCCCATGCCGCGCATGACCAATACCGGCATGCTGCAGGGGACCACCCCGCGCGAGGAGATGATCGCCTCGATGAAGCGCGGCCTCTACTGCGCCAATTTCGGCGGCGGCCAGGTGGATATCACCAACGGCAAGTTCGTCTTCCAGTGCACCGAGGCCTATCTGGTCGAGGACGGCAAGGTCACCAGCCCGGTCAAGGGGGCCACCCTGATCGGCGACGGCCCCAGCGCCCTGACCCGCGTGGCCATGATCGGCGACGACTTCGACTTCGATCCGGGCATCGGCGTCTGCGGCAAGGCGGGCCAGGGGGTTCCGGTGGGCGTCGGCCAGCCCAGCCTGAAGATCACGGGGCTGACGGTCGGCGGGACGAGCGTCTGACCTGGGTTTTGCCTGGTGCGGACTGTGTTCGCCGCGCCTCAGTCAGTATCCATTCCGTGTGGCCAAGCTTGTTGATAGAGCCGGACGGGCGCAGATTCGCTTCCTAGGAGCAATGGGGAAGTTGCTATGCGTCTCACCATGCACAAACTGCCTAAGTTCACCAAATTCGAAAACGCCGAGCAAATGATGGACATGGCCGTCATGGTCATCATGATCGGTCTCGGCGCCGTGATGATGATCGGGCTTCTGACCGCAACCGGCCACGTCACCTGGTGATCTGACAAAACCCTGTGTGAGGCAGGGCGCGAAAACTGGTATGCGACTTGTCCCGCAGTCTTCGCGGATCGCGGCTATAAGCAGTTTGTGCGTTGGTCCGCGGTGACTACGCTTCAGCGCTTCCGGGTTTTGTTTTTTGGGCGCTGGCGAACGTCTCCGGCGCCAAGCTCAGCGATCCAACATAGGTCCTCATCCTGAGGCGCCCGCGCAGCGGGCCTCGAAGGACGCATTGACGGCTCCGTGATTGCGTCCTTTGAGGCTCGACGCTGCGCGCCGAGCACCTCAGGAAGAGGAATTTGGAAACGGCGGCCCGCCGAAACCCCTCACCCCTTCTCCGCCTGGATCAGGTTGTCGTCGGAATTGCGGTCGATCCACTTGTTGTAGGGATCCACCCCCGCCCAGGCCGGCCGCTTGTCGACCACGAAGTCGAAATTCTGCACGCCAGTGTGCAACACCCGCCGGTCGAACAGCACCACGTTCTCGTGGCCGAACTTGCCGTCGCCCGGCTTGGCGGTGAACAGGCCGACATCGAAGCTTTCGCCGTTCAGCGGAACCTCGGTCTCCTTGCCCTTGCCGTCGGCATAGGCCTTCTTGGCGCTGACCGTCAGGCGCACGTCGTAGCGGCCGTCGGGGCGCTTCTTCACCTGCACCGCCGTCGCCTTGACGTCGTAGATCGTGATCTTCTCGAACAGGTCGGTGATCAGGGCCTGCTTGCCCGCCGGCGCCTGGGCCCGGAAGGCTGCCACCAGATCGGTCGAGCGCGGATAGGGCGCGTGCTGGAAGGCGTACTGTTTGAGCATCGACCTGAGGGCCCGGTTGACCGCGTCCTCGCCGATCTGGTCCTTCAACAGGTACATGGCCAGCGAGCCCTTGCGGTAGTGGATGTAGGGCTGGTTCTCGACGCGATTCAGCGGCAGCTCCTCGATGATCTCGCCGCCGCGGTTCCTCAGGTAGTTGTCCAGCTCGTACTTCAGGAACCGGCGGATCTTGTCTGGCCCGTACAGCTTCTCCATCACCATCAGGGCCGAATACTGGGCCAGGGTCTCGTCCAGCATCGTCACCCCCTGCTGATAGGAGCCGATCAGCTGGTGCGCCCACCACTGGTGGCCGATCTCGTGCGCCCCGACATAGGTGACGTAGTCGATATGGTCCGGGTCGCGCAGGTCGGTGATGAAGCCCAGGCTCTCGGACCACGGCACCGTATTGGCGAAGGACTGGGCGAAGCGCGCATAGTCGGGGAACTCGATGAAGCGCAGCTGGTGGAACTGATAGGGGCTGAAATTGGCCTGGTAGTAGTCGAAGCTGGCCTTGGCCGCCGCGATCATCCGGTCGACATTGTAGGGGTGCTGCGGGTCGTAATAGACCCCGATGTCGATGCCCTTGTAGGGCTCATGCTTTTCGACGTAGCGCGCCGACTGGATCGAGAAAAAGGCCAGGAGCGGGGCGGCGCTCTTGAACTCGGCCGTGCGCCGGCCGCCTGCCGTCGCATCGCTGATCTTGTCGCCCGGCGCGATCGGGGTCTGGTCGGCGTCGGTGGTCAGGGTGATGTCGGAATTGACCCAGTCCGTCGGGCTGGCCGTCAGGTTGAAGCGACGGGCCGACAGGTCCTCCAGCTTGGCCATCCGCACTTCTGGCGTCAGGCCGTATTTGCGCCGCTTGCCGCGGTCCTGCAGGAAGGTCGAGGGATCCACGCCGAGCTGCGGCGCAAAGCCCTGGCTGGTGATGAAGGTCCCGTTGTCCACCACCTGGCCCGCCCCGGGCCCGTTGGAGGGAACGTCGTTGTTGCGGAATCCCCGGTGGCCCACATGGGTGGTGAAGTTCAGCACCGCCGTCTGGCCCGGCTGCAGCGGCCGGTCGAAGCGCCAGTCGGCGTCGTGGAAGCGCGGATAGTCCTTGGCCAGGTGCGCGCCGGGCATGTCGATCGTCGTGTCGGCGTCGATGTCGTTGTAGATGTGCACCAGCGAGATCGGCTGGCCGCTGCGGTTGACCAGCCGGTAGGTTCCGGCAGCCGTCAGCCGGTGTTCGTGCGGATAGACCTGCACCGCCATCTTGATGTCGGTCACGGCCGGGACTGGCAGGGGCTCCAGGCCCTTGACCGCCTTTTCGTGGTCGGCGGTCCGCCGCTCGATGTCGATCTTGGTCTCGAAGGCGTTCCAGACGTGGGTGTTCAAGAAGATGAACACGCCGGTCCCGACGAATACCGCCGCGCCCAAGCCCGCGATGATCCCGGCCGGTCCCAGCAACCGTCCGGGTAGACGCCTCAGACGCGGCCCGAGCCGGGTCTCGGTCCCCCGCCGCCACAGGGCGTGCGAAAGCACCAGCAGCATCAGGGCGAACCCGGACCAGTAGGCGCGGAACCAGGTCGCCGCGATCCAGTAGTGGCCCTGGCCGTTCATGTCCGACAGGGGCACGATCGGCCCCTGGCCGTACTGGTAGAGCTTGTCCTCAAAGCCCATGGCGTCGACGGAGATGAGCGCGATCATGTAGATCAGCATCACTCCCCAGCCCCAGAACTTGTGCGGGACGATCGCCTGGACGAACACCGCCAACGACGCGATCAGGATCGCATCCGCCGCGTTGGGCAGCACGTACCAGACCAGGTATTCGCCGAGGTGGAAGTCATGAACGCCGGTCAGGACCTGGATCGAAAGGGCGAGCGCGACGCTGACCAGGTATGTCGAGATCAGCACCAGGCTGATCGCGATCACCTTGGGCGCGACAAAGGCCCAGTCCGGCAGGGCCGAGGCGTCGATGATTTCCTGAGTCTTGCGGTCGCGCTCCCGCCAGACCAGCTCGCCGGCATAGAAAATCGCGATCAGGATCGGGAACAGGTTGAACGCGCCCAGCGTAGCGTTGATGGCCAGCCGCGTCAGCAGATAGGGCGGCGCGCCATAGGCGGTTTCGGTGTTCAGCATGTTGCCGGCCGAGAACGCCAGGCCCAGCGCCATCAGCGCAAGGAAGACCACGCTCTTGAACACCTGGCCCATCTCCAGCCGAGTGCGGACGACGAACTGCGCCCAGGCGGCGCGCCCATCGAACACCGGCTTGGGCAATGTAGCCGCCGTGCCCGCCGGCGCTGATGAGGGGCCGTCCGGCGCGGTGACCTGCGCCTTGGCGGCCTTGCTTCCCCGCGGCGTGGTCTGGAACAGCGGGTAGGTCGCGGCCAGGGCCGCAAGTCCGAGGGCGCCCCACAGCACCCGGTTCATCAGCAGCACGCCCACGACCGGCGGCTGCCCCGCGTTGCGTTCGGCCGCCGTCCAGTAGCGGATCGCATCGCCATAGGCGCGCAGTCCCGTGGGCTCCCAGATCACCACCACGTGGCGCAGCTCAGGCTTGGCGGCGATGACCGCGTTGCTGACGGTGAAAGCGACGAAGACCGCGATCACCACCAGGAAAGTCCCCGCCATCGAGCGGGCGGCGCTGGTCGCAGCGAAGCATATGGCGGAGGTGGCGAACACTGTCGGCACGCCGAGCACGCCATAGAGATAGGCGTAGTCGGACAGTCGGTTCGGACCCAGCTTTTCGGAGTCCACCCAGGGCGCCAGCGAGCCGACGAAGATCGCCAGGGGAACGACCAAAAAGCCCAGCGCCGCCGCCAGGAACGCGCCGGTGAAGCGGCCATAGAGGTAATCGAACTTGCCCATCGGCGTGGCGCGCACGATGGCGCCGAAGCCGGTCTCGTCGTCGCGCAGCAGCACATTGGCCACAAAGGCGGCGCAGACGAACAAGTAAACCAACGCCATGAACAGGCCGAGTTGGGCGATGTTGGCCGGCGAGTTCACATGGATGTTCGCGGTGTTGCCGATCTGGATCACATCGGAGGTCACCGCGCCGAAGGTCAGGAGGAAGAACAGCACCCCGGCCACCCAGAACAAGGGCTGGCGCACCTGGTAGCGGAATTCGAAGGCCGCGATCTTGCCGAACATGAGTCTGGCCTCACGCAGCGACGGCGGCGCGGCGCCGGGCGGCGGCCAGGGTGGTGAAATAGACCGCCTCCAGTCCCGGCTGGGCAGGCTCGAAGCCCTCGCCGGGATCGTGGTCGGCGGTGATGAACACCAGGGTGGCGCCGGCGAACAGGCGGGTGGCGATCACCTCGTGGCGGCCGCGGAGGCTGTCCAGCTCGGGTTTGGCGATGGTCTTGCGCCAAACCCGCCCGTCCAGCCGGGCGATCAGCTCGCCCGGCGAGCCCTCCAGGCGGATCTTGCCGTCGGCGAGCACCGCCATGCGCGGGCAAAGGTCCGAGACGTCCTCGACGATGTGCGTCGAGAGAATCACCACCACGTTCTCGCCCACCTCGGCCAAAAGGTTGAGGAAGCGGTTACGCTCCTCGGGGTCCAGACCCGCCGTGGGCTCGTCGACGATCAGAAGCTTGGGGTCGCCGATCAGGGCCTGGGCGATGCCGAAGCGCTGACGCATGCCGCCGGAAAACCCGGCCAGGGCTTTCTTGCGCACATCCCACAGGTTGGTCTGGACCAGGAGGCGCTCGACCGTCTCCTTGCGCGCCTTGGGCTCGGCCACGCCTTTCAGCACGGCCATGTGGTCCAGCATGTCGAGGGCCGAGACGCGTGGATAGACGCCGAAATCCTGCGGCAGGTAGCCCAGGGTGCGCCTCAGGCGTTCTGGATCGGCGATCACGTCGATCCCGTCGAAGACGATACTGCCCGAGGTCGGGGTCTGCAGGGTGGCGATCGAGCGCATCAGGGTCGACTTGCCGGCCCCGTTCGGACCCAAGAGCCCGAACATGCCCCGCGGAATCTCCAGGTCGATATTGTCCAGGGCGCGCACGCCGTTGGCATAGACGTGCGTCAGGCCTTTGATCGCCAGCATGAACAGTCCCCTCCTCTTGCGGCCGCCAGACTTGGCGGAGCGCGGGACGAAGGCAACTTAACTCTCTGTAAGCCGGGTGCGGCCTTAGGCGCGGGCGCGCCGCCAGCGGGCCGGCGGGCGGCCGAAGCGGGCGCTGAAGCGGCGGGTGAATTCCGACAGGTCGCCGAAGCCGCAGTCCAGCGCCACCTGAAGCACGCCGTCCTCGCCCGCGGCCAGCCGCTCGGCGGCGGCCTCCAGCCGGCGGCCCAGGATGTAGTGGTAGGGCGTCGCGCCCAGAGTGGCGCGAAAGGCGGTGGCGAAGCGGCGCCGGCTCAGCCCGACCTCGGCGGCGAGGCCGGCTATGGTCAGGGGCTCGGCGAAGCGCTGCTGGATGATCCGCGCCGCCTGCACCGCCTGCGCCTCCTCCCGCGCGCTCGGCCGCTGGAGGCGCCCGTCCTGGTCGCCCGCCAGGGCCGCGCTGGCCATAGCGATGGCCGCCTGCTCTGCGCGCAGGGGGTCCGGCGCGGCCGCCAGGGCCCGGGCCTCGACCATCAGGGGCGCCAGGCTGTCGACCGGCGCCAGGCTCGGCCGCGCGAACCCGGCGCGCCGCACGCCGGCGAGGCCGCCAGCGACATCCTCTGCGAACGCCGGCGAGAAGTGGAACGAGACGCAGCGATCGCCCATCCCGTGCTCGTGGCCGCATTCGAAGCACTTGCCCGCCTCGCCCAGCATCAGGGCGCCGCGGGCCAGCACCGCGCGGCCTTGCCAGGTGCGATAGGTGAAGACCCCCGACATCACCGCCGCCACCGCGGTCCAATCGTGCGCCTCTTCGAAACCGGGATCGTCAGGCCCGCAGCGGCAGATCACCTCCTCAGCGCGCCAGCCGGCCCCCTCGGCCAGGAGGCGGCTGGTGATCGGCTGTGCGCTCGCCAGGGTTTCGTCCATCGCCGGAAACTTAGCCCTTTTCCCCAAGTCACCAAGGGTGGGCCTTGCGAAAACCCTCGCCAGCCGACGCCTTTCGAGAAACGGAGCAAGCCATGGCGACCATCATCCGCACCATCGACCTCGACGCCCCCGCCGACGCGGCCTGGCGCCTGCTCGAGGCCCCCGGCGAGGCCGCCCGCGCTTTTCCGGGCGTCCTGACCGACAGCCATATCGACGGCGACGTGCGCACCGTGACCTTCGCGGGTGGCCTGGTGGCTCGCGAGCGCATCGTCACCCTGGACCCCGAGGCCGGCCGCATCGCCTACAGCGTGATCGAGGGCCGCTTCAGCCATCACAGCGCCGCCATGCAGGTCGAAGCCGCCGGCGAGGGCAAATGCCGCCTGGTCTGGACCAGCGACTTCCTGCCGCAGGAAGCCACGGCGATGGTCGGGCCGCTGATGGACCAGGGCTTGGCCGCCTTCAAGGCCGTGGCGGAGGGGCGCGCATGACCCAACAGCGTCTGTTTGGCGGCTGCGCCTGCGGCGCGGTGCGCTACAGCCTGAAGTCTCCGCCGATGTTCACCCATTGCTGCCACTGCCGCGACTGTCAGCGGCAGACCGGCTCGGCCTTCGTCATCAACGCCCTGATCGAGACCGACCGCATCGCCCTGGAAGGCGAAATCCCCACGCCGACAAGGGTTCCCACCGACAGTGGTCAGCCGCATGACATCTATCGCTGCGCCATCTGCAAGACGGCGCTTTGGAGCGACTATGGCGAGCGACCGGGGCTGCGCTTCGTTAGGGTCGGCACGCTGGACGATCCCTCGGCGATCACGCCCGACGTGCACATCTTCACCAGAAGCCGCCTGCCCTGGGTCGCGCTGCCTCCCGGCAGCCCGGCCTTCGAGATCTATTATCAGGCCATCGAGCTGTGGCCGGAAGAGAGCCTGGCGCGGCGGGCCAGGGTGGTCTGACAACCCATTTCGGGCGCGTTCAGCCCTGCTTAGGAAGTTTCCCTCCATATGCGGCTACCGCGTCCGCCTTCGGATCGGCTCTGAACACGGATGATCGGCCATGCCGGCGAAAGCCGCACGCCCTGGAAAATCGGCCCCGTCCGCCGCACCCGCGGTCGACGTCGATTGGGTCGCCAACAAGATCCTGGCGCGCGCCAAGCAACCGCGGAGTTGGCCGCTGGCTGTCGCCATCGCCATCGGCGCGGCTCTGCTGATCGTTGTCGCCGGGGGTGGCTGGATTACCTGGACCGTGCTCAGCCAGGTGGGCCCGGGACAGAAGGCCGAGGCGTCTTCCGCCCAGCCGGCGCAGGCGACCGCCGCGTCGCAGTCCGCCGATACCGGCGCCAATCCCGCCCCCCAGCCTGACTCTACGCCGGTTCAGCAGGCGCCCGGCGGCGCCCAGGTGATCTCGGCGCCCGCGTCCGACCAGCCCCTGACCCAGGACCAGATCGTCGCCGTGCAGAAGGATACCGCGGAGGACAGGCTCAAGGCCAACCTCCCGGAAAGCCGCGGCCTGACCTATCGCGACGTTCGCACCTTCATCAAAGGCCCGGTGGCGACCAACCCGGCCGTGTTCTGCGGCGAGTTCGACAGCCTCAACCCGGCCGGCGCCCGCGTGGGCTACCAGCACTTCATCAGCTCGACCGAAAACGCCAAGGTCGAGACCATGATGACCCCCGGCGAGTTCAACCAGGCCTGGCGCGACCAGTGCGCCGGCCCGGAAGGCCCCAAGGTCTGGAAGTGAGCTGAGACGCCAGAGGCGCTCCGGGGCCGTCCCGAAGCGCCTCGCCCTGTTCCCCAACAGGCGGCCCATGTCGCTTAAAGCGCCGAGGCCGGAAAAACGAACGCCGTTATGCTGAAGTTCGCCTTGGCCGGCAATTGGCGGATCGTCGCAGGTATTCAGAGGCGCCAGGCGGCGCCCGCGGCCCGGATCGCGGCGACCTTGGCCTCGAAGGCCGACCAGTCGTCGGCCTGGTCGATCGGCGCCCACAGGCCCTCGACCGCCTCGTAGAGCAGTTCCTCGGGCTCTCCTTGCGCGAAATAGGGGTCCGCCAGCCGTTCGGGCCGATCGGGCTCGAAAGCGGCCAGCCGCTCGCGGAAGGCCATGAAGGTCTCGTTGGCGTAGATCTCCGCGCGGGGCCCCTTCAGCGCCCGGGCCGTCTCGCCGCAGAACCAGTCGAAGAAGAACGGCTCCCAGCGCAATGGCTCCCCGCCGGAAGCCAGGGCGCGGAAAGCGGCGTTGACCAGGTCGACATCCTCGTCATCACCGCGCGGCTTCACCCCCAGCCGGTTCAGCATGGCCGCGGTCAGTTCGCGCCGATAGGCGGCGGAAAAGCCGTTCAGGGCCTCGACCAGGGCGTTCTCCTCTGCGACCAGGGCCAGGCACGCGGCCAGCTGCTGCAGGTTCCAGAACACCGCCTCGGGCTGGCGGCCGAAGCTGTAGAGGCCGGTCTGGTCGAAATAGGCCGCTGTGAAGTTGGGGTCGTTGCGCGGTAAAAAGCGCCACGGCCCGTAGTCGAAGCTCTCGCCGGTGATGTTCAGGTTGTCGGTGTTGAGCACCCCGTGCACGAAGCCGGCCGCCATCCAGCGGGCCACCAGCCGCGCCGACGCCTGCACCGCCAGGGCCAGCAGGCCCGCGCCCCGATCGCCGCCCTCTCGCGGCATCAGTTCGGGGTAGTAGTCCTCGGCCGCGTGGTCGACCAGGCGCTGGATGTTGTCGGCCCGCCCCTCGGAGGCGTGGCGCTGGAAGCTGCCGAAGCGGATGTGGCTGTGCGAGAGGCGGGTCAGCACCGCCGAGCGGGTCGGGCTGGGCTCGTCGCCGCGCTGCAGAGCCTCGCCGGTCTCGACGAGGGAAAAGGCGCGGCTGGTGGGCACGCCCAGGGCCTGCAGCATCTCCGCCGCCAGCACCTCGCGCACCCCGCCCTTCAGGGTCAGCCGGCCGTCGCCGCCGCGCGACCAGGGCGTCCGCCCCGACCCCTTGGTGGCCAGGTCAAGGAGCCGCCCCGTCTCCGCTTCCCGCAGCTGGGCGAACAGGAAGCCGCGGCCGTCGCCGAGGTCGGGGTTGTAAACCCGGAACTGGTGGCCGTGATAGCGCATGGCCAGCGGGCCGGGCTGGTTGTCCGGCAGGGCCTCGAAGCCGGCGAAGGCGGCCAGCCATTCCTCGTCGCTCAGCCCCTCCAGCCCGACGCTCGCCGCCGCCCGGTCGTTGCGGAACCTCAGGATGCGGGCCGGGAAATCGGCCGGCGCCACGGGATCGGCGAAATCGGGACCCAGGCGCATGAAGCGCGGGTCGGGGCGGTAGGCGGGCGAGACGGGCATGGCCCTTCAGATGAGCCGTCGCGCAGCCCCTGGCAAGCCGCGCGCCCCTTCCGCCTATGGCGCGACGCATGCTAACCGCAGGCGTGTCGCCGCCGACCGCGTGAAAGGACCCCCTTGGCCCTTCGCTTCAGCCTGGACGCGCAGAGGACCGAGGCCGCCGCCGGGGCGGCGGTCGCAGGCGCGGCGCTGCTTGGCTTCGCCCTGGCCAACTCGCCCGAGGCCCACCGCTATTTCACCCTGATCGGGATGGATTTCACCGTCCGGATCGGGGCTTTTTCCGAGACCATGAGCCGGGGCGCCTGGATCCGCCATGGACTGATGGCGCTCTACTTCTTCGTCATCGGCCTTGAGCTGAAGCAGGAGGTGCTGCGCGGTGAACTTTCCAGCCCCCGCCGCCTGGCCCTGCCGGCCCTGGCGGCCCTGGGCGGCATGGTCGTCCCCATCCTTCTCTGCCTTGCGCTGACTTGGCGCGGCGGGGGATCGGACGGCGCCTGGCCGGTCGCTGCGGCCAATGACGGGGTCATCGCCCTGGCGGTCCTGTCCCTGGTCGGCCGCGGCCTGCCCCAGTCGCTGAAGGTGTTCCTGCAGGCCATGACTGTCGCCGGCCAGCTCGCCGTCTCCGTCCTGATCGCCTTGCTCTACACCGGCCAGATCCATACCTGGCCGCTGGCCGGCGCGGCCCTGGCCCTGATGGGCCTCATCGCCCTGTCGGAATGGAAGGACGCGCCGTTCCTGTTCCGCAGCCTGGGCTATCTCCTGCTATGGGGCTTCGTGCTCAAGTCCGGGATCGACACCGCCTTGGCCGGCCTCGCCGCAGCCTTGACCGTGCCGGGCACCGGCCGCCGCCCTGGTCACGAGGCGGCGCTGCGCAACTATCTTAGGACCCTGAAGCCCTACGTCGACTTCGCCGTCCTGCCCCTGTTCGCCCTGACGGCGGCGGGAATCCCGGTCGCGGGCGCGCCGCTCTGGGCTGCAGCGCCCCTGGCCCTGACCACGGCGCTGGTGCTCGGCAAGCCGGCCGGGGTCATCGCCGCTACCTTCATCGCCATCCGCATGGGCCTCGCCCGCCGACCTACCGGCGCCAGCTGGCTGGAGCTCTGGGGCTTGGCGGCCCTGGCCGGCTCGCCTCTGGTCATCGGCCTGTTCCTGTCAGGCCTCGCCTTCCCGCCGCCCGATCCGGGCGCGAGCGGCTCCACGCTCGCCGTCATGGCCGCCGCAACGGTCTCGGCCGGCGTCGGCGCCCTGGCGCTCGGGGCCTCTGCCGCCCAGCGGCGGCGACTGCGCCCGGAGATCGACGAAGCGGCTTAGGCCAAAGCCGCCTTCAGCGCCTGGGCCGTAGCGTCGATCACCGGCGGCACGGCCGGCGAGACGCCCGCCATGTTGTAGAAGCCATGGATGAAGTTGGCGTATTCGCGGTGCTCGACCGGCACGCCAGCAGCCTTCAGCTTCTCCGCATAGGCCTTGCCCTCGTCCTTCAGGGGGTCGAACCCGGCGGTGACCACCAGGGCCGGCGGCAGGCCGGTCAGCGAGGGACAGTGCAGCACGCTGGCGCGCGGATCGGTCTTGTCGCCGTCCCCGAACAGGCAGGCGGAAAACCAGTCCATGCCCTTCTTGGTCAGGAAATAGCCGTCGGCCAGGGCGTTCATCGATTCCGTGTCTGCGCCGAACTGGACCACCGGATAGAGCAGCATCTGGAAAGCGATGCGGTTCTTGCCCGCGTCGCGCAGGCTGATGGCGACAGAGGCGGCCAGGTTGCCGCCGGCGGAATCGCCGCCGACCGCGATATGGGCCGGGTCGAAGCCGATCTCGTAGGCGTGGGCGAACACCCAATTGGCCGCCGCCACAGCATCGTCGTGCCCGGCCGGAAATTTGGCCTCAGGGGCCAGGCGATAGTCGATGGCGATGATGCGCACGCCCGAGACCTCGCAGAGGCGCCGGCAGAGGCCGTCATGGGTCTCCAGGTCGCCGATCACGAAGCCGCCGCCGTGATAGAAGATCAGCCCCGGCCCGACCGTCGGCGCGCCCTTGGGCGTGTAGAGGCGTGCGGGGATCGGCCCGGCCGCGCCGTCGACCTTCAGCTCCCTGACCTCGCCGCCGAACTTCACCTCGCCGTCGAAGCGCATCGCACGGTAGGCCGCCCGGCCCACGTCCAGCGGCAGGGTGTCCAGCGTCGGCTGGGCCGCGGCTTTGGCCGCATCGAGCATGGCCTTGAACTGAGCGTCGAGCATCTGGCCCCTCCCCTCGTCTTCTTGTTGTCGCGGAAAAGAAAAAGGGCCGGCGGATCGCTCCGCCGGCCCCTTTGGTCGCCTGACCTATTCGGCCGCTTGTGCGGGCGTGTAGCCGAGCACCGCCTTGGTCTCAAGGAACTCGGCGAAGGCGTGGTCGCCCCATTCCCGGCCGTTGCCGCTCATCTTGTAACCGCCGAAGGGCGCCATCAGGTCGCCGCCGGCGCCGTTGATGGCCACCTGGCCAGCGCGCAGCTGCGCGGCCACTTCGCGGATCTTGCCCTGGTCGGAACCGGAGATGTAGGCGGCCAGGCCGTACTCGGTGTCGTTGCCGACCCGGACCGCCTCGTCGACGCTGTCATAGCCCAGGATCGACACCACCGGCCCGAAGATCTCTTCCTTGGCGATGGTCATGTCGTTGGTGACGTTGGCGAACACGGTGGGCTTCACGAAATAGCCCTTCTCGATCCCCTCCGGACGGCCGACGCCGCCGGTGACCAGGGTGGCGCCTTCGTCGATGCCCTTCTGGATCAGGCCCTGGATCTTCTTGAACTGCACTTCCGAGACCACCGGTCCCATCTGCACGTTGCCGTTGGGATCGCCCACGGTGACGCTCTCGGCCGTCGCTTTCGCGATGGCGATCGCCTCTTCCATCTTCTTCGAGGGCACCAGCATCCGGGTCGGCGCATTGCACGACTGGCCGGAGTTCTGCATCACGTGCATCACCCCGCCGCCGACCGCCTTCTTCATGTCGGCGTCTTCCAGGATGATGTTCGGGCTCTTGCCGCCCAGCTCCTGGGCCACGCGCTTGACGGTCGGCGCCGCGGCCTTGGCCACCTCGATGCCGGCGCGGGTCGAGCCGGTGAACGAGACCATGTCGATGTCCGGGTGCGCGCTGATCGCCGCGCCGACGCCCGGGCCGTCGCCGTTGATCATGTTGTAGACGCCAGCGGGGACGCCCGCCGCGTGCATGATCTCGGAGAAGATATAGCCGGAATAGGGCGCCACTTCCGACGGCTTCAGCACCATGGTGCAGCCGGTGGCGAGCGCGGGGGCCACCTTGCAGACGATCTGGTTGATCGGCCAGTTCCAGGGGGTGATGAAGCCGCAGACGCCGATCGGCTCCTTGACGATCCGGGTCGGGCCGCGGTCTTCTTCGAACTTGTAGGCCTTCAGAACCTCGATGGCGGTCTGCAGGTGGCCGATGCCGATCGCCGCCTGGGCCCGCTGCGACAGCGAGGCCGGGGCGCCCATCTCCTCGGTGATGGCGGCGGCCAGGTCGCCATAGCGCTTCTGGTACTCGGCGATGATCCGCTGCAGCACGTCGATCCGCTCCTCGCGGCTGGTCAGCGACCAGGTGGCGAAGGCCTTGCGGGCGGCCTTGACCGCCTTGTCGACGTCGGCGGCGGTCCCGAGCGAGATATGACCGCAGACCTCTTCAGTGGCCGGATTGATCACGTCCAGCTGCTTGGGCGCGACCGGGTCCACCCACTGACCATCGATGTAGAACTTCAGATATTCGCGCATCGCGTCCTCCTCGAACCTTCGGCGAGGCCCGTATCACTCCGGTCGGGCCAATTCGCGCGGCAATATGGGTGATCAATGATCAGGGGGGAAGCCCGAAAGCGGGTGGGTGCTGTTTAAAGACGCTTGCAGTGGGTCACCAGCGGCGGTCAACCGGCGTCCCGTCCAGGGCCTCGGCGATCCTCCGCCGCGTCGAAGGCGTGGTCTCGTCCGGCAGGGCGGCCGGGTCGAACCAGGCGATCCTGCGGACCTCGCCGCGCGAGGTGGGCCGGCAGGCGCGCCAGGCCTCGACGCGATAGAAAAGAACGTGGTCGCCACGGAAACGCCCGCCGTTGAAGTGGATCGAAACCAGCCGCGGCGGTGCGATCAGCTCCACCCCGGCCTCCTCGACCATTTCCCGCGCCAGGGCCTCCTCGCCGCTTTCGCCGTGTTCGACCCCGCCGCCCGGCATGTACCAGCCGGGGACGTAGGTATGCTCGATCAGCAGCACCTGGCCTGCCGCGTCGGTGACAAGGCCGCGCACGCCGAGGGTCACGCCGCGTGTTGCGCGGGCATAGGCATGGAAGGTGGGACGGATGAGGGGCTGGAGCAGGCGTCGAAGCGGCATGGTCGGGAAGCTACAGGAGGGCGGCCTTGCGGTCAGGGCCTCGTCTCGCTAAAGGCGGACTTGGACCGTTTGTGTTGGACATAGCTCCAGGAACCCGCCATGCAAGCCATCGGCATGATCGCCGTCTTCCTTCTCGTCATCCTGGGACTGAACTTCTACGAGTTCGGCCGCGGCGACTGATCCTCGACGGGCCGGCCGCATGTCCAGAGGCGCCTGCCTGATCACCGGCGCGCCCCGGCGCATCGGCCGGGTCTTGGCCTTGGCGGCCGCCGAGGCCGGCTACGACCTTGCCTTGCACGCCCGGGCGCTCGACGGCGACGCGCGCTCGCTGTCCGACGCCATCGAGGCCATGGGCCGCCGCACGGTGCTCTTGGAAGCGGACCTGCGCGACCCCCTGGCGCCCAAGGATCTGGTCGACTGGGCGACCGACGCCCTCGGCCCCCTGACCCTCCTGGTCAACAACGCCTCCCTGTTCGACGACGACCGGCTGGAGAGCCTGACCCTGGACGGCTGGGCCGCCCACCTGGACGCCAACCTGCGCGCGCCGATCTTCCTGGCCCAGGCCTTCGCCGCCCAGGCGCCCGACGGCTCGCTGATCGTCAACCTGCTGGACCAGCGGGTCCTCAAACCCACGCCACAGTTCTTCAGCTACGCCCTCAGCAAGGCAGGCCTTTGGGAAGCCACCCGGATGATGGCCCAGGAGCTCGCCCCCCGCATCCGCGTCAACGGCATCGGCCCCGGCCCCACCCTGCCCTCGGTGCACCAGAGCGCCGCCGACTTCGCCGCCGAGGCGGCCAACATCCCCCTGAAGCGCCGCGCCACCCCGGAGGAGATCGCCGGCGCATTGACCTATCTGATTGACGCCAGGAGCGTGACGGGCCAGATGATCGCCGTCGACGGAGGACAGCATCTTTCCTGGCGCACGCCCGACATCATCGCCCCCTGACGTGGCGGAAATCGAAAGGCCGATGGCGGACTTTCACAATTTTCCGCCTCAAAAACGTTGCATAAGACGCCATGACGGTCTCGGGCCACGTCCCGCGATCTCGGTGACCCGGAGCCTGCGGCGCCCATGAATTTCGCCCTGCCGAAACAGGTCCAGCCAGACGACGCGCCCCAGGCGCAGGTCTCGCGGCTGCACGTGTTCGTGCGCGAACTGCGCATCGACGCCGAGGTCGGCATCTACGGCCACGAATATGGGCGCAAGCAGCCGTTGCTGATCGACGTCGAGCTCGAGATTCTGCCCGGCCCGATCGAGCACATCAGCGACACCCTGAACTACGAAGAGGTGGTGGCCCGCGCCCAGGCCATAGCCGACGCCGGCCACGTGATGCTGATCGAGACCTTCGCCGAGCGCCTCGCCCGCGCATGCCTGGAGGACGTCCGGGTGATGCAGGCGCGGGTCCGGGTGGAAAAGCCCGAGGCGCTGGCGCCCAAGGCCGCGGCGGCCGGGGTGGAGATGATTCTTACCCGTTCGTGACATAGGTCACTGCGACGAATTGATGCCGCGCGTTACGTGGGTTTCACTTGCGTGGCCGCGGGGCCGTGCGCATCTTTTCATAAAGGCCTCGGGCGTCGCTGATTCCTTGTTCTGCAAGGCGCCGGAGGCCAGGGGCGTCGTCATGACCAACGCAACAGGAGCCGTTCCGCCGACCGTGGGCGCCGCCCACGAGGATCGCACCCTGCCGGCCGTGGTCTACGCCCTCTACGCCTTCCAGGCCGTCGCCTGGGGCGTGCCCGCCCTGATCGGCCTCCTGATCGCCTATGTCGGCCTGCAGACCGCGGGGCCAAAGATGCGCACCCATTTCGTGTTCCAGGTGCGCACCGCCTGGATGGCGGTGGCCTGGGGCCTTCTGGGCACGGTCCTGATGATTGTCGGCGGCGTGCTGTCGATCGTGCTGATCGGCATTCCGGTCGTGCAGCTGGGTTTTGCGATCCTCAGCCTGATCTATGTCTGGGTGATCGCCCGGTGCATCGCCGGCGCCATCCACCTGGCCCAGGACCTGGCCTATCCGCGGCCCAGGAGCTGGCTGGTCTGAGGCGAGGCTCGATCCGCCCGCAGTCCCCTACCGCCCGCCGCCGCCCGTGATCTCCTTGATCAGGGCCTGGATCTGGGTCTTGCCGCCGGCGCCCCAGACGCGCTTGAGGTGGGTCAGGGTGCGGGCCGCGGCGCCCTCGAACTTCCATTCGCAATCGGTGAATCGGCAGCCGGCGAAGCTTGGCGGCGCCTCCCCCGCATAGACCAGCCGGCACGAGCGGAATTCGCAGTCCTCGAAGCTCTCGCCATCGAGCATGACGGTTTCATGGTTATAGAGGGTCGTAGTCTGCACGTGAGCCTTCAACTTTCTTCGGGCGGGGCGGCCGGCGCCTCGCCGTCGCGCTCTTTGGCCTCGCGCTTGGCGTTGGCCTTTTCCGCAAGCTTGATCGCCTTCAGGCGTTCGCGTTCGCGGCGTTCGAAATCATAGTTCGGCTTACGGGCCATGCGATCGGCTTCCGAGGGTCAGCGCGCCTTGCGAGCCGCATAGCGGGCGTCGCGTTTGGCCTTGGCTTCGGCCTTCGTCAGGGCCTTGCGTTCCTTGCGCTGGCCGCGCTTGGCGTCAAGGTCGGCGGCTTCGAGGTCCAGCTGGGCCTTGCGGGCTGCTTCCTGAGCTTCGAGCGCAGCCTGTCGGGCCGCGGCTCGCGCCACGGCGCGCTCTTCGCGGACCCGGTCGAGTTCAGCGGCTTGCCTGGCGGAGCGAGGCGTAAAGTTGGGGTCTGTGACCGTGGGCCTGGGCTGGAGCTTGGCCAGCAGGGCCTTCTTGGCCTCGGCTGCGGTCTTCAGGCGGTCGGCGAAGCCGGTGTTCAAAGCTGCGTTCATAGGTCCTTGAGCGGTCTTTGGGCGGCGCGAACCGGGCCGGATGGGGTTGTCGCCCCCTTGGGCGGTGAGGTCTGGCGTCAGATAGAGCTCGGCCGGCCCAGGTGTGCTCACCCGGGCCGGCCGATCTCGGAGGTCTTACGCGGCCTGCAGTTGGCCGGCGGACATCTTGCCGCTGCGCTGGTCGCGCTCGAGTTCATAGGAGATCTTCTGGCCTTCATGGATCGAGCCGAGGCTCGAACGCTCGACCGCGGAGATGTGGACGAACACGTCCGGGCCGCCGTTGTCGGGTTGGATGAAGCCGAAGCCCTTGGTGGCGTTGAACCACTTCACAGTGCCGATATTCATTTTGAATCACCTTTCCGGTGTCATTGCTCGCGCGACGGGATTGACGCGCCTGATCAAATTTTCGGAGAGGATCGTTGCAGGCTCGGAATTCTGATCCAGAAGACCAGGCAGAGAGAGCGGCCGAACCAAAGCGATATTCGATGGTTCATCTACCATCAATCGAGGGCGTCCGTCCAGAAAAACTCAATAATATTGAATTTTCTCGTGACGATACGCCGCCCCGTACAGATTATTCATGAACGAATCGAATGAGTTCGGCCTGATTGGGATCCGGGCGGAGTCGGGTCGGTGCGGTCCGCGCCGCCCGCACTAAAGGCCCGACTGGGCATCGCGCCGATTAGCGCAGGCCGGACGCAGCAATGGTCTGGTGAGCCTGCGAACGCCCGGGCTATGGTCTATGATCCGCGGTCTGTCCGCATGAGCAAGGAGGCTCGATGAACGCCCGCAATGGCGCCGACGCCCGCGACCGCCACCTCCTGGTGGTCGATGACGACGATCGGATCCGCGACCTGCTGCGCGAGTTTCTCGCCCGCGCCGGATTTCGCGTCAGCGTGGCCGCCGACGCCGCCGCGGCCCGACGCCTGCTGCTGGCGCTGGAGTTCGACCTTCTGGTGTTCGACGTGATGATGCCGGGCGAGGACGGCTTCTCCCTCACCCACTGGGTCCGCAACCACGCCCCGGCCCGCCTGACCCCGGTCCTGATGCTCACCGCCCGCGACGCCGCCAGCGACCGCATCGAGGGCCTGACCCTGGGCGCCGACGACTATCTGGCCAAGCCGTTCGAACCCCAGGAGCTCCTGCTGCGCATCGAGGCGATCCTGCGCCGCACCGCCGCCAGGCCGGCCGGTTCAAAAATGCTCTCTCTCGGCCGCTGCAGCTTCGACGTCGATCGGGGCGAGTTGCTCCAGGGCGAGACCCCGATCCGCCTGACCGAGGCCGAGGCCCAGCTGCTGCGTCGCCTGGCCGCCAACGCCAACCTGCCGGTTGACCGGCTGGACCTGGCCCGCGAGACCGCCGACGTGAGCGGCCGGGCGGTGGACGTCCAGGTCACCCGCCTGCGCCGCAAGATCGAGGCAGACCCCAAGGCCCCGCGCTACCTGCAGACCGTGCGGGGCGTCGGCTACATGCTTGCCCCTGACTAGAGCCCCCGGCTTGGCCTCGCTCTCGCCCCGATCCGCCCTGCGCCTGTTCTGGCCGCGCCTGATCAAGCGCTGGTTGCCGAGTTCGCTGTTCGGCCGCTCGCTCCTGATCATCGTCCTGCCGGTGGCCCTGATGCAGGTCGCCGTCACCTGGGCCTTCTTCAACGCCCAATGGCAGGAGGTGAACACCCGCCTGTCCGAGGGCCTGGCCGGCGACATTGCCTGGGTGGTCGAGACCTATCAGAGCGATCCCTCGCCGCCGGCCCTGACCAAGCTGACCAACGAGGCCGAGCGGTCCCTGGGCCTGTCGGTCAAGCTCTATGAGGGCCGCACCCTGCCGACCGGCAACCGCGCGTCCCTGATCTCGCCCGGCGACCGGGCGCTGAAGGCGGCGCTGAGCGACCGCCTGGACCAGCCCTTCTGGTTCGATTCGACGCGCTATCCCGCGGACCTCGACATCCGCGTCCAGGTCACGGCCGGGGTGCTGCGAGTGATCGCCCCCCGCGACCGGGCCATGACCACCAAGAGCAACATCTTCATCCTGTGGATGACCGGCGCCACCGTGCTGCTGACCGGGGTCGCCATCCTGTTCATCCGCAACCAGGTGCGCTCGATCGAGCGCCTGGCCGACGCCGCCGACGCCTTCGGCCGCGGCGGCGACGTGCCCCAGTTCAAGCCCCACGGCGCGCGCGAGGTCAGGAAGGCCGCCCAGGCCTTCATCGCCATGAAGGAGCGCATCCAGCGGCATATAGACCAGCGCACTGCGCTCCTGGCCTCGGTCAGCCACGACCTTCGCACGCCGCTAACCCGGCTCAAGCTGGAGGCGGCCCTGGCCGAGCCCAGCAAGCGGGTCGACGCCATCAAGCGCGACCTGTCGGAAATGGAGCACATGATCGATGAGTACCTCGCCTTCGCCCGCGGCCAGGGCGGCGAGGCGGTCGAGGAGACTTCTTTGCGCGAGCTGATCGAGGTGGTGGCCGACGGCGCCGAGCGCGGCGGGGCGAGCCTGAGCCTTGAGATCGAGCCGGACCTGATCGCCAAGCTGCGCCCCAACGTATTCAAGCGGGCCCTGTCCAACCTGATCATGAACGCGGCCGCGCACGGCGAGGAGGTGGTGGTGGCGGCCAGAGCCCGATCCGGCGGCGGGGTCGAGATCACCGTCGACGACGACGGCCCCGGCATCCCGCCCGACCGCTATGAAGAGGCGTTCAAGCCGTTCAACCGCCTGGACGAGGCGCGCAACCAGAACGAAAAGGGCGTCGGTTTGGGTCTGGCCATCGCCCGCGACGTCGTCAGAGGCCTGGGCGGCGACCTGACCCTGGACCGCAGTCCCCTTGGCGGGCTGCGCGCCATAATTCGCCTGCCCGGCTAGCCGCCTTGCCTTGGGCGGCCGCCGCCCGCACAAAACCCAGAGTCGAACGAGGATCATCATAGCGCATGGCGGACATCAGAGGCCCCTGGGAGCAGCTTCCGCCACCTCCGGTCGTCGAGCCGGCGCCGCAGCCGCCCCCGCCCACTCCACGCTCCGGCCGTAGGGGTCTCGTCCTGCTGGCCGTGCTGGTCCTGGGCGGCCTCGGCGCCTACGCCCTCAACCGCGCCTATCCCGGGCGGCTGAACGGACCCATGGACTGGGAGAACCTAGCCTGGAGCGGCGGCATGTTGGCCCTGGTCGGGTCGAGCCTGCTGGCGCGGCGGATCCCCTTGGGGCAGGCGCTGCGCTACAGCCTGATCTGGGGCGCCCTGGCGGCGGTGCTCGTCGCCGGCTACAGCTTTCGCGACCAGTTCGCCAGCTGGGCCGGCCAGGTCCGCTCCGAGCTCGATCCTTCCCATCCGGTGGCGCTGGCCTCGCACGAGATGATGCTGACCCAGGACACTGACGGCCAGTACTATGCGGTCGCCCGGGTCGACGGCCAGCCGGTCACATTCATGTTCGACACCGGCGCCAGCGATATCGTGCTGAGCCCGGACGACGCCCGCCGGGTCGGGGTCGACATGGCCGCGCTTCACTTCGATACGCCCTACGAAACCGCCAACGGCGAGGGCTTGGGCGCGCGCGCCTCTGTCCACGCCCTGTCGCTCGGCGGCCTGCGGCTGGACAAGGTCCCCGTCTCGATCAACCAGCAGGCCATGCGCACTTCACTGCTGGGCATGGCCTTCTTCAAGCGGCTGGACTCCTATTCGTTCGAAGGCAAGCGCTTGAAACTGCGCTGGCGATGACCAAAAAGCCCTTCCCCGCGAAGGGAAGGGCTCTTGGACCATCGGACGAGGCGGCTGGTTCAGTCGCTGAACGAGGCCGAGGCGCCGAGATTGGCCGAGGCGCCAGGGCTCGAAGCCGAACCTGAGCCCGAGGCCTTGGCCGAAGAGGAGCCGCCTGAGGCCGAGGCGGTCTGTCCGCCGAGGGAGCCTGAGCCATGCCCCGAGGCGCCGCCAGACGAGGCCGTGGTCGACCTGGAGCCCGACCCCGACGCCTTCGAGCCGGAGCTCTTCGACGCCGTGGCCGAACCCTTTCCAGCGCCGGAACCGTTGGCGCTGAGTGCCGAGCGCGTGGCGCTGGCCGAGCCCGAGCCCGCCGCCGAACCTGCCGCCGAAAGGCTGTTGGCGGCATTGTCGGCCTGGCTCGTCAGGCCGCCGGCCGCCCCTTGCGCATCCTGGGCGGTCGAGGCCGCCTGGGTCTTGGCGGCGGAAACCGCATTCGCAGCCTTGGACTTGGCGCTGGAAGCGGCGGCGCCGGCAGTCTGGGCGGCGTCCGAAGCGCGCGAGCGGACGCGTCTCGCCGTGTTGCTCACCTCATCCTGCGCCGAGCCCAGGACATCGCCGGTTCCGAACTGGCCGGAGGCCGAGCCGGTCAGGCCGCCGTTCAGCATGCCGCCGGCGCCGCCGAGGCCGCCCAAGCCGCCCAGGCTTCCAGCCAGGCCACCGCCGCCCATCAGGCCGCCGCCGCCACCGAGCCCCAGGGGGCCCGCCTGGGCGGAGGCGGAGACCATGGCCGCGCCGGCGGCCAGGGCCAGGATCAGGGAAAGCTTACGCATCGTCGTTCTCCTTGTCTGCGTGGGGCGGCTCAGCGCCTCTCACCAGGACCAACGACGTGGCTTCGGGCTTTCATCCCGACGCCTTGAAAAATTTTCAGTCGGCGGCGCGGAGCCCGCCCGCCGACACGACGCCGCGGCCCAGCCAGCGGTCGCCGTGAGCGGAGCGTGCGCCGCCAGCCAGCTCGGCCAAGGCGCGAGACGGGGCCGTCTCGCCCTTGAGCAGCAACGCCAACCGCCCGGCGACGATCGGCGCGGCGAAGGAGGTGCCGCGCACCCGCCCGTAACCGCCGCCGGGCTGGGCGGCCAGGACGTCCGCCCCTGCGGCCGCAAAGTCTACATGCAGGGCGCGCCCCGCCTCGGGCAGGGGGCGCCCACGCCCATCCACCCCGGTGACGGCGATCACGCCCGGGTAGGACGCCGGATAGAGCGGCGGCGCGGCCGGCCCGTCGTTGCCGACCGGCGCCACGATCATCTCCCCGTGCGCGATCGAGGCGCGCACCGCCGCCTGGACGGTCAGGTTGGCTGGCCCCACCAGGCTGATATTGATCACCCGCACCTTCTGCTGCGCCATGAAGGCCAGGGCGCGGGCTATGGCCTCCGCAGAGCCGCCGGTAGGACCCGATCCATAGACATCGGCCACGACCAACCGCGCCCCGGGGGCGGCTGCGGCCAGTTTTGGCCCGCGCCCGGCGATCAGCGAGGCGACCGCCGTACCGTGCGCCGCAGGAACAACCCCTCCGGGCGCGAAACCCTGCTGCACGGCGATCTCGCCGGCCAGGGCCGCGTGGCCAGCGTCGACCCCGGAATCCAGCATGCCGACCACCGCGCCGCCTGCCTTCGGCCCGGCAGGTTCGCCGGCCGACGCAGATGGACCGGCCGCGCCGCCAGACGGGGCGTAGATGTGATCCACATCATATTGGCCGCCCGGGTCGAGCTTGCGCAGCCGCCGCAGGCCCTCGCGCGCAGCCACCCCGTCCGGCGGGGCCAGGATCACGAGCTTCAGGCCCAGCGGCTCGAGCGCGCTCTCGCGCAGCACGCTGAACCCCGCCCGAAGCGCGCGTTCCAGCGCATCCGGCGCCGGATCGATGGCCATGACCTCGCCGCGGACGATCGCCTGGCCATGGGCGTCGAGGTCGAGCGCGTGCGGATTGGCGCGCACCAGGGCTCGCAGCGAGTCCAGCCTCGCTTGCGACAGGTCGGCCAGGTCGCCCTCGGCCGTGCGCAGGTCGCCGGCCACGTCCCGGGTCGCCGCGCCGAGGTCGCCCCGCACGTCGCCCAGCACAGCCCCGACCGGCCCCTGGCCGACCACCGGCAGCCGCTGCGCGTCGGCGGCCCCAGCGAACGCCAGGCCGGCCAGGGCCGCCAGCAGGCACGTCCATGGTTTGCGCATCGGCGGCATTGCGTGGGCGGGTCCCTTGATCGAAGCTTCAGGCTAGGGCCTTCGGAGGCGGATTCGAAAGCTTTCTCCTGTTGGGATGAAACGATGGCCCGCTTTCGTTTGATCCATGAGGCCTGAAGGAGGGACCTTGGACGGCTTCCAGAGGGATCTGGTCGCACTCTTGCCCCGGCTGAGGCGCATGGCTCGGGTCATCACCCGCCACTACGCCGACGCCGACGACCTGGTGCAGACCGCGATCGAGCGCGCGTTCGTAAGCCGCGCCCAATGGAGCCCCGGGACCCGCCTGGACAGTTGGATGTTCCGCATCATGAAGAACGCCTGGATCGACGAGACGCGTCAGAGGGCCCGGCGAGGCCGGGTGATGGCGGAGGACGACGCCCTGGACCGGGTGGCCGACGCCGGCGTCGCCGACATGGACACGCGGCTGGCGGCCACCGCGGCCGAGCGGGCCCTTGCAGCCCTGCCCGAGGACCAGCGGCTGGCGGTCGCCCTGGTGCTGATCGAGGGTTTATCATACCGCGAGGCGGCCGAGGCCCTGGATATCCCCATGGGCACCCTGACCAGCCGGCTCGTGCGCGGTCGCATGGCCCTGGTCGAACAGTTGGAAGGCGTGGACGGCGAGTGATGCGTATCAAAGACGAAACCCTGATGGCTTATGTCGACGGCGAGCTGGACGAGATCGAGCGCGCGCGGATCGACAAGGCCGCCCGCACCGACGCCGCCCTCGCCCGGCGCATCCAGGCCCAGCGACGCCTGCGGGAAAAGCTGGCCGGGGCCTTCGGCGGCGCCCTGGAGGAAGCCCCGCCCGACCGCCTGGTCGAGGCGATCCAGTCCCAGCAGAGGCCCCCCGCCGACGTGGTCGACCTGGGCCAGGCCCGGGCGAGACGCGCGGCGGCGGCGCGCAAGCCGCGCGCCCTGCCGGCCTGGGCCGGCTGGGCCTCGGCCGCCGCGGCGGTGGTGCTGGTGGCCGGCGTCGCCATCCGCTTCGCCCCTCAAGCCGGGCTGGCCGGTGGCGGCCCCCTGGTCGGCGGACCGGCGGGCAGCCTGACGGCGCAAGGGCCGCTGGCCGGCGCGCTGGAGCAGCAACTGGCGTCGGCGGCGCCGGCCTCGGGACAGGCGGTGCGCATCGGCGTCAGTTTCCGCAGCACCGACGGCCGCTATTGCCGCACCTTCCAGGTGCAGGAAGGCGACGGCTTCGCCGGCCTGGCCTGTCGCGAGCCGTCGGGCTGGCATATCCGCATGGCCGTGGCCAATCCCGCCTCGGCCCAGGGCCCGGCCTTCCGTCAGGCCGCCACGGATATCCCCGCGCCGGTGACGAGCGCGGTCGACAACCTGATCCAGGGCGCTCCGCTCGACGCCGGCGAGGAGGCCGCCGCCAGGGCGCGCGGCTGGCGGCACTGAGGCTCAGGCGGCCGCCGCGGTCCAGCGGTCGATCTTGCCGATCAGCTCGCGCGGATTGATCGGCTTGCCGATGTGGTCGTTCATCCCCGCCTGGCGGCAGGCTTCCACATGGGCGGGCAGCACATTGGCGCTGACCGCCAGGATCGGCGTCTGCTTGTTCATCTCGGAGTTGGCGCGGATGGCCCGGGTGGCGGCCAGGCCGTCCATGCCCGGCATCTGCAGGTCCATCAGGATCACGTCGAAGGGCGTGTTCAGCGCCGCCTCAACCGCCTCCAGCCCGTTCTCGGCCTCGGTCAGCTGCAGGTCGTAGGGCGCCAGCATGTGGCTGACCAGCTCGCGGTTGGCCGCCACGTCGTCGACGATCAGGACCCGCATGGGCGGGATGTCCAAAACCTGTGGCGCCTCGCCCGCCACGGTCTCCAGCTGCACCGCCGGGGCGGCGACGGTGAACCAGAAGGTCGAGCCGCGGCCCTCGCCGCTCTCGACGCCGATGTCGCCGCCCATCATCTCGGTCAGGCCCTTGGAGATGGCCAGGCCCAGCCCGGCGCCGCCGTGCTCGCGGGTGTTGGAGGCGTCGATCTGCGAGAAGCGCTGGAAAAGGCGGCTGGCGTGCTCGGCCGATATGCCGGGGCCGGTGTCGGCGACGGTGAACCGCAGCCGCCCGCCCTCCTCCGGCTCATAAGCCACGGTCAGGGTCACCGAGCCTTCGGTGGTGAACTTGATGGCGTTGCTGAGCAGGTTCAACAGCACCTGGCGCACCCGGCCGCTGTCGGCGAACACGGTGGCAGGCAAGGGGCTTTTGCGCTCGGTGGTCAGCTCGAGGCCTTTGGCCCGCGCGTCGGCGGCGACCAGATCGACCGAGTCCTTCAAGAAGCTGTCCAGTTGGAAAGGCTGGGGGTCCAGCTCGATCTGGCCGGCGTCCAGCCGCGAGAAGTCCAGCACGTC